>SIAF01000291.1 GCA_009691905.1 Planctomycetaceae bacterium
AGGTCGGCGATTCGCAGACCGTCATCCTTGGCCCGTGGGGTACGGCCGGCAAACAGGTCTTCACGCTGGTCGACGAACTTCTGGAGGGCCGCCTCGGGGTCCGCCCAGACGCCGAAGTAGTACAGCCGCCCCTTGATCTTCTTCGACCAAAGGCCGTTGGCGTGGGGGAACAGAGGAAAGTCGAGATAAGGTTTGGTAGGCTTCGTACGCGGGGCGCTGGCGACGGTAGTCATTACCTCTCCGAGTTCTCCCGATTGAATTCCGGCTGCACGCGCCACCTGGCCGCGATAAACTGGGTAAACCGGTGTCATAGCGGGTGTCGTGACGATACCAGCGAGCCGCGCGACGAGTCAACTCGTTCGAGAAAACACGGATATTTATAGAACTACCTCGCGCGTATCACACGGACTGAGAGTCCGTTCTACGACGCTCGATTCCGCTGTTATGCCGCCGGTGCAGCGGGCTGGATCTCCCGCGTTCCCTTGCCGTGGCGGGCCTTCAAATTGAACAGGCCGAAGATCTCGGTGGCGTTCAGGCTCAGCGAGACATTCGTGGCGCTCCCGTCGCCGAGAACGGCCGCGAACAGTTGTCGCTTTTCATCGAGAACGCGGTTGATGCGCTCTTCGATCGTGTCTTTCGAGATGAACTTCGTGACGATCACCTGGCTTTTCTGGCCGATACGATGGGCGCGATTGATCGCCTGGTCTTCGATCGCCGGGTTCCACCAGCGGTCGAACAAAAACACGTAACCGGCGAATTGCAGGTTGAGCCCGACCGCTCCCGTGCCGTAGCTCATCATCAGCAGGTTGGCATTCGGATCGTCCTTGAACTGCTTGAGAATCGGCTCGCGCTTGCGATGCGGGATCTTGCCGTGATAGACCAGCGGCTTGAACCGTGCCAGCCGCTCGTCGAGCCAGTCGATGCACGAGGTCCATTGGCTGAACAAAATCGCCTTGCCGCCGCAGGCGGCGATTTCTTCCATGTCGGCTTCGAGCCGTTCGAGCTTGGCGCTCTCGCCCGTCAGCGGGTCGAAGTTGGTGATCTGCTTGAGCCGCAGCACCAGCTCGAACACATGCTGAATCGAGATCGACTCGCCCATTTCGTTGAGTTGAACGACGCCGTCTTGTTCGGCAGTGTCGTAGGCCAGGCGCTGCGCGGGGGCCAGTTCGAGATACTCGTCGCGATCCAGTCGCGGCGGGAGGTCTCTCATCACCAGGTCTTTGGTCCGCCTGAGAATGAACTGTTTTGCCAGTGCGCTAAGCTGCCGGATGTCGGGGGTCGCTCTGGGGGGGACGACCTCCATGTATTCGTACAGCGAGGCCAGCTCTTCCGGGCGGTTCTCGATGGGCGTCCCCGTCAAGGCCCAGCTTCGTTTGCGGGGGATGCTGCGCGCCGTCGTAGCCGTTTGCGAGTCGCGGTTTTTAATGCGCTGCGCCTCGTCGAGAATCATGAGGTCGAATTGCGGCGGCTGCTCGCCGAACGCTTCCATATCGCGGGTCAGCACTTCGTAATTGGCCAGCAGAATCGTGACGCCGGGCATCGTCCACAGCATCTGGCGGCGGGCTGAATCTCCCTCGATCGTGACCACGGGCAATTCGTCGGCCCACATTCTGAACTCACGCTGCCAGTTGGGAATCAGCGGCTTGGGGCAAATCAAGAGGATTCGCCGCGCCTGCCCCGCGCGCAGCAGCAGCCGGATCGCCGTGATGGCCTGCATCGTCTTGCCGAGCCCCATCTCGTCGGCCAGCAGCGCCGCCTTCTGCGAGAAGAGCCAGGCAATCCCTTCGTACTGATAGGGAAACGGCTCGAAGGGCATGATCATCTCCTGCCCTTTGAGCCAGGTTTCCAGCGGTGGCTGCAACAGGTAGAACAGGCGATCTTCGATCGAGATCGCTTCGACGGGAGGCTTGACGCGCGTCGCGCGGCGCGGGGGCTTCGGGCCGCTGTCGGTTACTGGCGGCGGCGGGATCGCCGGCAGTTCTAAGGAGTGGGCAGCCACCTGATCGTCTTTAGGTCGCGGTGGCGGCAGAAACTCGAACCCGGCAGGGAACGTGAGACCGATCGTCTTCAGCCGACCCCAGCCGGGCCGCCAATTCACGACCGACAGATTGCGATCGATCAATGGCACCGACAGCTCACGAACCCTCGGGAGGCGGAGCAGCGCGCCGTTCATCCCTGACGCAAACACCTCGACGAGCGTCGTTGCCGGCTCGGCCACCCCGGCCGACAGCAGCGCAACCGAGGCTGACAGCTCGACGGCCGATTCGGCAACCGGTTCGGGCAAAGTGGCCAGGTCGGCGAAGTGCGGTGCCGGCCCCTCGGCCGGCAGCACACCCGCGATCAATCGGATCAGGCTCATTTCAAGGCCCCGCTGCGGAGCGTCTCCTGCAAGGCCTCACGGACCCGCTCGAACGGTTCCTGCAAGTCGGCGTCAGCCGGAATTCCGGCGGCGTCGCGCGCCAGCGCGTCGTGATCGGCATCATGCGCCGGGTGAAACCGCAGCGTCTGCCGCCCCAGTCTCAGACGGTCCCGCGTTTCCGTCTCGTCAGATGGCAGACTGTCGGCGGGGCCCCAGACCAGTGCTACCGGTTGCTCGATATGATTTCGCAATTCGAGAATCGGCTCGCGGTCGGTCAATACGATCTGGGGCTTGATCCCCGCTTTTTCGATGAGCGTCACACCGATCAATTCGCCGAGAAGAAACGGGACGAGCGTCGGGCCGTACAAAATCGCCTGGGTCGCGTTGGGTTTGACCGGCGCCGTACACTGAAATTCCAGGGGGCGACCGTTCTGGTTGGTCACCAGAAGCCCCCCCACGAACCCCTTGTCGGGAATTTCGATGGCGGTCAAAAACCCCAGTCGCAATTGATCGTGTTTACCGTTGGCGGCCATACCCCACAGTCATCGACTGGCCGTCGAAACAACTTGAACGACTGGCAATTCGTGCGAGTCACGTCGACAATACGCCGTAGGTAAAATGAAGCATGCGAAACGACTATGAACTCTGACGTGCCTGACATCCAGCGGCTCTCACGGACGGAAATTGAGCAGTATCAATTCCAGCGGTTGCGAGACATGCTGGCCGAAATCTTGCCGCGCAACCGCTTCTGGGGTGCCCGGCTGGCCGCGTCAGCGATCGACCGCGACGCGCTGCGCAGCCCCGCCGATCTGTTGCGACTCCCATTGACCACAAAAGCCGATCTACTGGCCGACCAGCAGGCAAACCCGCCGTACGGAACGAATCTGACTTACGATCGCGCGGCGTATTCGCGGATGCACCAGACGTCGGGCACGACCGGCACGCCGCTCCGCTGGCTCGATACTCCCGCAAGCTGGAACGGCCTGCTGCAATCGTGGCAGCAGTTGTTTCGACTGATGGGATTGCGCAAAGACGATCGATTGCTGTTTGCCTTTTCGTTTGGGCCATTCCTGGGGTTCTGGGCAGGATTTGAGGGAGCGAACTGTCTCGGTAATTTGTGCCTCGCCGGGGGAGGATTGAGTAGCGCGGCCCGCTTGACCTTGCTGCTAGAAAACCAGGCCACGATCGTCTGCTGTACGCCGACCTATGCGCTCCGCCTGGCCGAGGTCGCGTCCGAACAACAAATCGACCTGCGAAACAGCCCGGTTCGCGCGATTCTGGTGGCCGGAGAGCCGGGAGGGAACATCCCCGCCACCCGCGAGCGCATTGAAAAGCTGTGGGGTGCTCGGGTCGTCGATCATTGGGGGATGACCGAACTGGGTCCGCTGGCGATTGCGACCGAGAGTCAGCCCGGCGGCTTAACGATGCTCGAAACTGAGTGCATCGTTGAGATCATCGATCCCGCCACAGGCCGGCCGGTCCCTGCCGGTGAGGAGGGGGAGTTGGTGGTCACCAACCTGGGACGGTGGGGCAGCCCGCTGATCCGCTACCGGACCGGCGACCGCGTCCGTGGGCAATCCTCGCCCCAGGCACCGCTGCTGTTCCTGCCCGGCGGCATCCTGGGCCGTACCGACGAGATGCTGACGATTCGAGGCAACAATCTGTACCCATCGGCGCTGGAAGATGTCATCCGAGGCTCACCGAACGTCGCCGAATTTCGCATCGAGTTGCGGACGGTCAAGGCCATGCAGCACGTCAAAATCGAGATCGAACCGGTGCCGGGGACGAGCCGCGCTGACGCACTGCAGGTCGCGTCAGGGATTGCCGAGAGCATCAAGAGTCGCTGGCATTTCTCGGCCGAGGTCGTCCCGGTTGAGTCGGGCGCGCTACCGCGATTCGAAACGAAGGCCAAACGCTTCCACCGGGTCGATTGACGTTCCTTGACGCCTATTTTCGGCACTCCTAAACTTTGCTGGGCGAATGTGAAAGTGAGTGATTCGTGACAATCTGCGTGAATGGCGAGCCGCGCGAAGTCGAAACGGGCCTGACGATTGCCCGGTTATTGACCCTGCTGCAAAGGCAGCCGCGCCTTCTGGCCGTCGAGCGCAACTTCGAGCTGGTCCCGCGCGACCGGCACGACGAGTGCGTGCTCTACGATGGCGATCGACTCGAGATTGTCACGCTGGCAGGAGGAGGCTGACCTGAGATGACTGCAACAATGCACATCGAAATTCCGCTGGTTGTGGGCGATCACGCCTTCGAGTCGCGGCTGTTCGTCGGGACCGGCAAATACGCCTCTTACGACCTGATGCGCGCCTGCCTCGAAGCCAGCGGGGCCGAAGTGATTACGGTGGCGGTCCGCCGCGAGCGGTTGATCGACAAAGAGGGCCGCAGCCTTCTCGACTTTATCGACCTGTCGCGGTACACGATTCTGCCGAATACGGCCGGCTGCTTTTCGGCCGAAGACGCGATTCGCGTGGCTCGGCTGGGGCGAGAGATTCTCAAAGGGCTCGAGAATCCCGGTGCCGACTGGGTCAAACTCGAAGTGCTGGCCGACAAGAAAACGCTTTTGCCCGACACGCTCGGCACGCTGCAGGCGACCGAGCAGCTTGTGGCCGAGGGGTTTCAGGTGTTGTGCTACACCAACGACGACCCGATCACGGCCAAAAAACTGAAAGAGGCGGGAGCCACGTCGGTGATGCCCGCCGGCAGCCCGATCGGCAGCGGTCAGGGAATTCTCAATCCCAACAATATCCGGATCTGCCTCGAGTATCTGAAGGAAGGCGATCCCAACTACCCGGTGATCGTCGATGCCGGCGTCGGCACGGCCAGTGACGTGAGCTTCGCGATGGAGCTGGGTTGTGACGGCGTGTTGCTCAACACGGCCATCGCCGGCGCGCGGGACCCGTTGCCGATGGCCTACGCCATGCAAATGGCAACGCGTGCCGGCCGACTGGCGTATTTGTCGGGACGGGTTCCCCGAAAATTGTACGCGACGGCCTCCAGCCCCGAAACCGACGTGGTTTCGGCAATGCCACGGTGATATCGTGAGTAATGCGGGTCGCCGACCCGCACGGTCTTTGGTGCGGGTCGGCGACCCGGACTACACACTCCCGGCGAGTTATTATGTTACGGTTCCTCAGTGCTGACTGACCCTGTCACGGAGTCTGGACAAATGGCGAGTGCCGCTGTTGAACAACTGATGACGGTCGATGATCTGCTCGCTTTACCGGAAAACGGCATGGACCGCGATCTCTTCGAGGGGCTGCTTCGGGAGCGACCAATGACGAGACGAAATCGCCGGCATGCGCGAACGACGTTCAATGCAGGCCACTTGCTCGGGCTGTGGCGCAACGGCCTGAAGACCCCTCGAGGCGAACTCCTCGTCGGAGACGCGGCGTTTTGCCTGGAGCGCAACCCCGACACCACCGTCGGCATTGACATCGCCTACATTTCGGCAGATTTGGCGAGCCAAGCGGCCGACGACACATTTTTAATAAACGGCGCACCGATCCTGGCGGCGGAAATCCTCTCGCCGTCGGATACGCACGAAGACCTCGTCGAAAAGATCGAACTCTTCCTGCGCACGGGAGTGCAGGTCGTCTGGATCATCGACCCCGATCTGCGGACAGTAACGGTCTATCGGCCGGGGACCGGGCCGGTCTTGTTCAATGCCCTGCAAGAGCTGTCTGGCGATCCCGAATTGCCCGGCTTTCGGATGCCGGTTGCCGCGCTGTTCGCGCCGTGATGAATTCTCATCAATGCCCAATTCTGAATCGCCACCCGAACCGCAACGCCTCTCGAAGCTCATGGCGCAGCGCGGCCTGTGTTCGCGCCGCGAGGCCGACGAATACATCAGTCGCGGGCTGGTGTTCGTCGACGGTTTGCGGGTCGACGTGCTGGGGACGAAAGTTCTACCTCATCAGTCGATCACACTTGCCGGAGAGGCCCAGCGGCAGCAAGAGGGGTTGGCAACGATTCTGCTGAACAAGCCGATCGGCTACGTCTCGGGGCAGCCTGAAAAAGGATACAAGCCGGCCGTCGAGTTGCTTACCGCCGAGCACTGGGCCGCCGAATTTGCCGGCCCCGTGTATCACCGAGACCACTTGCGCGGCCTGGCTCCCGCCGGGCGACTCGATATCGACTCCAAAGGCTTGATCGTTTTCACGCAGGACGGCCGCTTGGCAAAGCGGCTGACGGGTGAAAACTCGGCAATCGAAAAAGAGTATCTCGTCCGCGTCGAAGGGGGCCTGGGAGACGACGGCTTGGCGCTGTTACGACACGGGCTGTCACTCGACGACAAGCCCCTCAAACCCGCGCGGGTCGAGTGGCTCAACACCGACCAGTTGCGGTTCATTCTGTTCGAAGGCCGCAAGCGCCAGATTCGGCGGATGTGCGACCAGGTAGGGCTGCGCGTCGTTGGACTCAAGCGCGTGCGCATCGGTCGCGTGCCCCTCGGCAAACTGCCCGAGGGGCAATGGCGGTATTTGCAGCCGGGTGAAGACTTCTGACTACAACCCCAGCGCCGCCTTCAAGAACAACACGACCACCGCCGACATGTAATCGCGATTGGCTTTCTTGGCGAAGCCGTGCCCCTCGTTGTCGGCGTAGACCGTCCACACTGGTTTGCCGCCGGCGCGAACGCGCAGGGCGATTTGTTCGGCTTCAGAAAAGGGGACGCGCGGGTCGTTCCTCCCGTGGATCACCATCAGCGACGAACGAATCCGTTCGGTGTTGTTGAGCGGGTCGATCTTGTCGAAATAGGCCTGCATGGCCGGTTCGCGCTCGTCGCCGTATTCGACGCGGCGCAGGTCCTGCCGATACGGGCTGGTGTTTTTCAGGAAGGTGCGGAAGCTGGCAATGCCCACGATGTCGATTCCCGCTTTGAAGCGCTCGCCGAAATTCGTCAGCGACGCCAGCACCATGTAGCCGCCGTACGAGCCGCCGCTGACGGCGACGCGCGACGCGTCGAGCTCGGGCTGCCGCGCGATCCAATCGAGCAGCGCGCCGATGTCTCGCACGCTCTCTTCCCGTTTGTCGGCATTGTCGAGCTTGAGGTACGTCTTGCCGTATCCGGCCGAGCCGCGCACATTCGGATGAATGACCGCCAGACCCAGTTCGTTCAGATAGAATTGCTCGATGCCGGCGAACCCGGGACGGTATTGCCCTTCCGGGCCGCCGTGAATGTCAATCAAGACCGGCGCCGGATGCTCTTTGGAAGCCTTAGTCGGCGCGAAATAATACGCGGGGATGGGTCGGCCGTCGAAGCTTTCGAACCGGATCTGCCGCGGACTGACAAACGTCTCGGGGTCGAGGCCGCCGACTTCACTGAAGGTCCAGCGCGTCAGCTTTCCGTCGGCAACCGACAGCGAATAGGCGTCGGCGGGCGCGTCAAGCCGCGCCAGGCTCAGGCCCAACCGCTTTCCGTCGGGAGAGAATTCGAGCGAACCGACAATTCCCAAGGGCAGTTCGACGCGTCGGCGCTCGCCATTTTCCAACAGGTATAGCGCGCTGGCACCATCTTCATTCACGGTGAATGCAACATTTCCCGTACTCGGTTCGACCTCGATCGAATCGACGTCCCATGGAATGTCCTGGGTGAGCCAGGTGTACTTCAGCGTAGCGAGATCGAGGCGGGCCAGCTCGTGGAATTCGCTGCGCGCATCAGTCGCCACCCACGCCGATTTCCCGTCGGGCGCAAACTTCAGCGCGCCGAACGCTGCCGGCCCCTCCCCCGGAATCGACAGCATCGTCTTCTTGCCCGTCGCCACGTCGAACAGCGCGGGGTAGCTCTCGTTGATCGACACGACTCGGCTCATGAGCAGTTTTTTGCCGTCGCGCGACCAGTCCGAAACCGACCAGAACTCGTTGTCAACTTGCATCAGCAGCTTCATCGAGCCGGGCTGTCGCGGGTCAGCCACGTACAAATCGGTGTCGCGGCCGTTGCGCTGGTTGCTGCCGACGATCATTTGCGAACCGTCGTGCCGCACCGACTCCAGCAAGTTGCGCGATTGACCGTCAGTCAGCAACTCTGAGCGCCCCGTCCTGCGATCGAAGAAATAGACCTGACCGTTTTCGTTCCCCCCGTGACTCATGGTGACCAGGAGCGACCCGTCTTTGGCTTCGGGGATGAATCCACCATCGGCCGGCTCGCTGAAGAACGTGACCTGTTCGCGGCGGCCTCCCGGTTGGTAAACGCGATGCAACTGGGTTGTGTCGCCGAATCGTGTGGCGATCAGCATCCCCTTCCCGTCGGGCGACCACCCGCGGAAGGCGGCGGCCCGCGTGTTCTGGTACTGCCGCAGCCGCTCGGCCAACTCGGTCGGGACACCCGGCACCTCTTCGGTCGCGATCGCCGGCGGCCGCAGCGGGTCGTCGGCAGCCCACACGTCGTCAGCCAGGCAACCGGTTAACATCCAAGTCAAAAGCAAAGCGGTCGGTCGAATGAATTCGCAACGAACGGCAATGGGCATCTGATATCTCCGTAAGGTCACAATGTGGTCGGGAACCACGGATTACGCGAATGGCACGGATACACTACGAATGGACTTGCCAAGCGTCGACTCTGCTACCTTAGCACTGCAAACATTCAGATTCTTTTCACGGCGATAAGATTTTTCGAGTGCCGAATTCATTTGGGGTGCCTGTTTCACGTCTGACCGAAGAAGGCGTCAACCACGAATAGGTCGAATAGGACGAATAATGAACAGGAAAAAAAACTCATTCGTGTAATTCGTTAGATTCGTGGTTCCCTTCTTTTGTTTGGTTGCGGCCGAAGGCCGCGACAAATCATCGGTGCAATCCGCGTCATCGGTGCAATCCGTGGTTTCTCTTTTGGTTGCCGCTCAAGGTTGCGCTACCTGCTCCTGTTCAATTCCGTCATTCGTTTGATTCGAACGATTCGTGGTTGCCGGCTTTCCTTTTAGCCTCGTCACCAGAATTCGTGGGTGGTTTTCAGAAGGGAAAGCTGTTTTCGTGCGGCAATTCAGGGTTATTTGTGCTGTTGAATGGCCGTGTGATTTCGACGTGCAAATTGCAGAGGGATTTTGGGGTATGTTTTCGGCGCCGA
>SIAF01000292.1 GCA_009691905.1 Planctomycetaceae bacterium
CCGAAAGGAATTCCCCAACAGACAGCAGACGACGAACCGAATCATCATCCGGCCATCCCCAAGGTCGTCCGCTCTTCGTCTGCGCCGCGCCCACTCGGCTGCTCGACCACAAAAGCGACACCGGGTACGCTTATTTAAGGACTAGAGAGCGTCGTTACGTGGTGTGCTTCAACGCCGAACAGGCCCGCAAGGATCGGGCCGACCGCGAGGCGATCGTGCGCTCTTTGGAAGATCAGTTGCGCGCCCGTCCCAAGTCGCTGGTGGGCAACAAAGGCTATCGCAAGTTCCTGAAGTCGGCCGGCAGCCGCTTCATCATCATCTGGGCATCACCGGCCTTGCAAACCCGACTGCGGGGGGAACACTCACAGGAGTCCCCGAACCCGGCAGCCTGACCCTCGCCGCCATCGGCGTCGTCTGCTTCGCCGGCATGGCTTGGCGGAAGCGCAAGTCGGCCGCCTGAATCGCGGCAACCCGTTTCGAACCAAAATCGTTCTCACCCCGTCGGCTTCGGCCGACGGGGTTTTTCATGCTCCATTGCAGGTCGGCTGGTTGCTCGAAACCAGCGGGTCGGCCGATCGGTCGAAACCCTCAACTTAAAACAGTCCCGTGACCGGCCGGCCGTGGTCGACCAGGCGGCGGGGTCGGTTCTGGGTGTCGTGGTATTCGGTGTCGGGGTCGATGCCGACGGCGTGAAAGATCGTACTGATCAGATCGTACGGGTGGACGGGGCTGCTTTTCGGGTAAGCGCCGAACCGATCGGATTCGCCGTACGCCTGCCCTGGGCGGACGCCGCCGCCGGCGATCAACGCGCTATAGCAATCGGGCCAGTGATCGCGGCCGCCGGGACCGACGTTGTTGGTGGTCGCGGCCCCGATTTTCGGCGAGCGGCCGAACTCGCCGACGGCGACGACCAGCGTCGATTCGAGCAAACCCCGGTCGGCGAGATCGGCAACGAGCGCCGACAGCGATCGGTCGAACACCGGGCAGCGGTGATCGCGCAGCATGGGAAAATTGTTGCGGTGGGTATCCCACGAGCCATCGGGACCGGGGACCGGTTCGTCGTCCGATCGGGCCGGCCACGTGACCTGCACGAACCGTGTCCGGGCTTCGATCAAGCGCCGCGCCAACAGGCAGCTTTGGCCGAACTTCGTCATCCCGTAGCGCTCGCGCACGGCCGGCGGCTCGTCTTCCAGACGAAAGGCGCGCACGGCTCCGTTGGATTGCACCAGCGACAGCGCCTTCTCGTAATAGGCATCGAACGTGGCCAGCCCGGTTTTTTTGGTGTTCTCCGAGGTGCCGGGAAACTGTGACTCGCGCGCCGCCGATTGCGACAAGCGTTCGTCGACGCGCCGCCTGAGGTCGACGCGATCCTTGAGCCGGTCGAGAGAAATGTCACCCGGCAGCGAAAACGTTTCGAGCCGCAGCGGCTGCGTGGGGTCGTCGTACATTGTGAACGGGTCGAACGCCCCGCCCAACAATCCCGCGCCCTGCCCCACGCCGACGATCACATTCTCTTTGACCGGCGCGCCGACCGCCACGTAACCGAACCGACCAGGCCCGGCGGCACGGTAGCGACCCGTCACCGCCCCCACCGACGGTAAGTCTTCGCGGGACGGCGGGACCGCCAGTCCCGTCGGAGAGAAATTACCGGGGTCGTGCCCGGTCATCAGCATGTAAATCGCCGAGCCGTGGTTGGGCAAACCCTTCGGTTTGCATCCCAGCGAGCGAATAATCGCGAAGTTGTCGGCCTCTTGCGCCAACTGCGGCAGGACCTCGCCGACCGAGACACCGGGGGCGCGCGTCGCGATCGGCGAAAACTCACCCCGAATTTCAGCCGGCGCATCGGGCTTGGGGTCCCACAGGTCGATGTGGCTGGGGGCACCCTGCAAGTAGACCAGAATTACCGACTCGGCCCGGCCGAAGCCCGCCTCGCGGCCCGGCGACGCCTGCACGCGGCGACGCAAAACGTCGGGCAGGCTCAGGCCCGCCAGGGTCAGGCTGCCGACCGTCAGCAACTCGCGTCGCGAAAGCGAGTCACACAACCGACCCTGGGGGCCGAAAATCGTCAGCATTGTTTTCTCCGATTCGCCGCGACTTTGTCTCTCCGCGACATCGTCCCTCCCGAATCAACACCGGCCTGCAATTACGATACACCCGCCAAGGCACGACCGTCAAATGCGAACGACCGGTCTGCGACTGGTCTGGCAGGTTGGGTTTGTTTACGATTCAGAGGTTGACTCCCGAGCGGTGCCGGTCACCGACCGGCACGCCCGGTGACAATCGCTGGAATCACCGCATGCAAGCGCATCAAAGACTTCGCCCGGTCGTGTGTGGCGCGTGCGTCCTGGCGCTGGTTCTCTCTCCGGCCGCGCCGATCGGTTCGGCCGCCGGTCCGACGATTCCTAAAACCGTCGAGACCAGCGGGCTCGAGCTGATTACTCCTCAGGCCCAGCAGGCGATCAACCGCGGGCTCGAATACCTCGCGAACAGCCAGCAGGATGACGGATCGCTGGGCAGCAGCAACTATCGCCGCCACGTCGCCGTCACGGCCCTCGGCGGAATGGCGTTTTTGTCGGCGGGCAACACCCCCAATCGCGGCAAGTACGGCCAGAACGTCGAACGGGCCGTGCAGTTCATTCTCAACAACACCGATCGCAACGGGTTGATCACCAATCCCGAACATCGGCAGCTCAACCCGATGTACGGGCATGGTTTCGCCACGCTGTTTCTGGCCGAAGTCTACGGGATGACGCACCGTCCCGACATTCGCGACAAACTCAAACTGGCGGTCAACCTGATCGTCAACACGCAAAATCGCGAAGGGGGCTGGCGGTACTTTCCCGTCCGGCGCGAGGCCGATGTTTCGGTTACGGTGTGTCAGATCATGGCCCTCAGGGCGGCACGCAATGCCGGGATCTACGTTCCAAAAACCACCGTCGAGCAGTGCATCAAGTACGTCAAACAGTGCCAGAACCCCGACGGCGGGTTCAGCTACCAGTTGCTGACCGGTCCCCAGAGCATCTGGCCGCGATCGGCCGCAGGACTTGTCGCCCTGTACAGCGCGGGCATTTACGAGGGACGCGAAATCGACCGCGGACTGAAGTACCTGGTCGATCATTTGCCGCGCGGCGAGTTTTTTCGCAACGAAGCCTTCTATTTCTACGGCCATTACTACGCCGTGCAGGCGATGTGGCATGCCGGCGGAATCTACTGGCGGCAGTGGTTTCCCGCGATTCGCGACGAACTGTTGAACCGCCAGTCGCAAAACGGCAGTTGGCAGGATCAGGCGATCTGCAGCGAGTACGGCACTGCCATGGCGTGCATCGTCTTGCAGATGCCCAACAATTATCTGCCGATCTTCCAGCGGTAACCAGGCGAACACATCATGCCGGCGCGGTCGGACACAGACAGGCTCTTATCAAGCAGAACGAATCGCCGGTCGGCACGCCAGGGGATGTCGCGCCGCGCCATGACCGGGTTTATCCGCTCGAGTTTGTGCCTGTTCTCGATCGTGCCGTCAGGCACGATCGCGACCGCGCAGGACAATCCCAACCGTCGAATCGTCACCGTCAATCGCGCCGGGCGCGAGTTCTCGGGAAAGCTGCTGACCCTGGGGGGAGGCGAACTTTCGGTGGGGGGGACTGAAACCCAGCGGCTGGCGACGAAGTCGCTGGTCGATTTGAAATTCAAAGACCGCCCTTCATCGGTGCAGGCGCGCGACCCGCTGGTGTTGCTTGCCGACGGGGGATGGCTGGCGGCACGAACGATCGCGAGCAGCGACGAGGCGCTGTCGGTTCGCTGGGAGCGGCACCCGGCCTGGAGTCCGTTCGCGATCGCGCTCGACGGGGTGCGTGGGGTGATTTTCAACCGGCCCGAGAATCCCGCCGACGATGCGCGGCTGGCGGTCCGAATCGCCGAGCATCGCGAGCGACACGATCTGGTGCTGCTCTCGAACGGCGACACGCTGATCGGCGAGTTTCGCGGACTGGACGAACAGCAGTTGACGCTGCAAACGGCGGCTGGAAAATCGGCAATCGAGCGGGCCGGCGTCCGGGCACTGGCCTTCAACTCCGAACTGATCGACATCGAACGACTTCAAGGCGAAGGCGCGATTGTCTCGCTGATTGACGGCAGCCGCTTTCGCGCACGAAACCTGCGAACCGGCGCCCTCGATCGGCTGGGGTTTCGAACCCTGTTCGGGGTCGATCTGGATTTGCCGCTCGTCGCCGTCGAATCGGTGCGTTTCCTGGGAGGCTGCACCACGTATCTGTCCGATCTCGAACCGGCCGAATATCGCTTCGAGCCGTATTTCGACGAGGCCTGGCCCCTGCGCCGCGACCGCAGCGTGCAAGGGGGGCCGCTGTCGCTGCGCGGCGGGTTGTACCCCAAGGGACTGGGGGTTCACAGCCAAAGCAGCGTCACGTACGCTCTGGCCGGCCAGTACCGCTGGTTCCAGGCTACCATCGGCATCGACGACGACACCCGGGGACAAGGGAGCGCCCGGTTCGAAGTGTTGCTGGACGGCAAGTCGGTATTCAAGAGCGACGACCTGACCGGCCAAAGCCCCGCACTCGAACTTAAGCGGATTGACGTCAGCGGCGTCAAGACGCTGACGCTGCGAGTGAAATTTGGCGCCAAAGCCGACATTCAGGACCATGCCGATTGGTGTGATGCCGTGCTGGTGAAATGATTGGCGAGCGGGGGGCGTCAGGGTTGGTTTACGACGCCACGCGCTGGGCGGTCGCGTAGTGCTTGCGTTCCTGGCGACGCCACCAGCCCAGGCCCAGCAAACCGCCGACGCCGGCGATCAGTCCCACGGTGGCTGTCACCGACCAGCGGGGCGGAGCATTTGCCGTCACAGGGTCGGTCATCGCTTCGACGTCGGAACTCGCGTCGACCGATGCCTCGTCGCTGGCACGGTTTTCGACCGAGGCCACCTCTGAATACGAACGAATGTCGGTGCTCGAATCGGTCGCGGAGGCAGGAGAGGCTTCGACTGCCGTCGAATCGGCATTCGCGACATTGTTCGTCTCTGAGGCTCTCGACGTGTCGGCCAGAGCAAGCTGCGTCTGACTCGATTGCGAGGGGTCGCTCGAGGTCTCTTCCACGACCGGGGCCGATTGCCAGCCGGGCAGGATCTCGGTCAGCTCGACGCGACCGTGCCGCATGCCGGCGGTCAACGGGTCAACGGGAGTCGAGCGATGCCGGTGCGTTCGCGCGCGGCCCTCGCTCGAAGGCGCCGTTTCAACCGTCGTAGAATCTCGCGTCGCGCCCCCTTCGATGGTGTGCTGTAACTGAGCCACGAGCTTCGACGGCCGTTCTTCGTCGGTCTGGTAAACCGCCAGTTCGGCCTTTTCGAGTTGCTCGGCGACTGCGGCCAGGCGCAAGGCCTCTTCGCGGAAGTTGTGCCTGAGCATGCTTCTGGCCCGCGCCATCAACCGATCGGCCCGTTGCCGCTCAGTTCCCAGTTCGCTGTCAGCATGCACGACCTGGGTTTCGAGAGAATTCGGCGGGAGCTTTTCGGTCCCAAGCCGCAGCTTATTGGAGTTCTTCCGGGCGGTCGCTTGCTCGATCGTCGTTTTCCCCGTTGGGTTGGATTGAACTTTCTGTGCGACCGGTTTTCGCGCGGCGGTTTTCGGCGCCGCTGCGGGACCGCGCGATTCCCGGAGGTCGCCGGCGAGGGCCGAGCCGCTCGAACCGGCTTGCGTGGCGGCGAGTGCGTCAGCCGACTCAGGCGCTTGGGGCTTGCGCGGCCGCTGCTGCGCCACCTGGGAACCGCCCGGTGCTCGAGCAAGGGCAAGATCGCGGGTCGCGCCCCCCTGATTGGGGGTTTTGCGGCGGACGGTGGTTTGCCCGGCGGGCGAAGCTTGACGGTTGCGCGCGGTCTGACCCCGTTGGGCCGTCTGCGCACCGGAAGTTCGTTTTGCCGGCGCCGGTCGGCGGTCCGACAGTTTCGCCCGACCTGCCTGACTACTGGCCGCAATGTGCCGCGAATCGTCTGTGGCGGGGGTCGATCCGGCGGCGGTGTAGCCGTCGCGAGCCGAGCCTGTGCAGCCGCCCGTGAATAACGCACCGGCGCCCAGACAGATCAAACCGGCCTGGGTGATCCAAAGCCGCAATCGGGCCTGCTGTGTGAAACGCAACATGAGCACTTCCCCCTCCATGGTCGAAGCAATCCGCGCAGCCCATTGCCAATCCATTCATCGACTGCGCTCAAAAAGGGGCATTAAGCGATTCCACCGGCCGCAGGCCAACCACGACCGGCCTCTGCCTTGCAGGCGTTACAGATTGACATTTGGGGATACGTACCTCCAAAGAACGACGAGGGGCGACCAGATTGGTCGCCCCTCGCGTGCGTTGTCAGATTGTCGAGCCGACGACGAATCTCAATTGCAGTGGCAGGGATCCGGGCAGCACATCTGCACCGGAACCTGGCGGCAAACCACGCGCGGTACGCAGCGCGTCGAGCAGTATTGAACCTGCCGCGGCACGCAGCGGGACACATAGCGGCACCTGGTGTAGGTCACCGTTCGCGGGACGCAGTACGGCACCTTGC
The DNA here is from genome assembly GCA_009691905.1 of Planctomycetaceae bacterium. GTDB lineage: Bacteria > Planctomycetota > Planctomycetia > Planctomycetales > Planctomycetaceae > SIAF01. The sequence continues at coordinate 6,557 of SIAF01000292.1, forward strand.
GGGTGCAGGTCTGCTGGACCATCGTGCAGGTGGTGTGCGGAACTTTCCGCGTGCAGCACTCTTCAACCATCTGACAGGTGGTGTAAGGAATCCGACGAGTGCAAACCTGCTCGACCATCCGGCAGGTCTGGTAGGGGACGCGCTTCGTGCAGACGTTCTGGACCATCGTGCAGGTCGTGTAGGGCACCTGGCGATGGCAGACTTCCTGCACCATCCGGCAGGTCTGATACGGGACGGTGTTCGTCACCGTATAAGGAACCTGGCGGCAGACGGTGTACGGCACCTGGCAGTGATGGACATCCTGCACATACCGCGTGCAGGTGATCGTGCGCTGCTCGGTCCGCGGGCACCAAACTTTGCGACAGCAGATCGTGGGCGGGCACTGAACCTGCTCCTGGCGGCAGCAACCGGGGTGGTAGCAGCAGCAGCAGGTGCAGGGGTCCCAGACCCACGTTCCCGGATCCTGAACGCAGCGCGTCATGACCGGGCCGGGCTTGCACTCTTGAACCGTCTTCCATTCGCCGCATTCGACTTCGATCACCTTCGAGTCGCACACCGGGCGGCAGGTCGTGTGGCACACGTCGCGATAGCGCGTTTCGGTCTCGGTGCGGCAGTGATTCGTGCACACCTGACGATAGTGGGTTTCGTAAACTGGTTTGCAGACGGTATAGCAGCAATCGCGATAGTTCGTCTGGTAAACCGGCCGGCAGACGGTGTAGCAGCAGTCGCGATAGCACGTCTCGTAGACGGGACGACGGACGCAATACTGTTCGTCGCGGTAGCAGGTCTGATAGACCGGCCGGCAACGCCGTTCGCAAACATCCTGGTAGCACGTCTGGTACTGCGGCCGACAGACGGTGTAACACTCGTCGCGGTAGCAGGTGTCGTATACCGTTTTGCAGCAGGTCTCGGGAATCGCATCGCAAACCGTGTCGTAGACGGTTTTCGTGCAGACGCACGATTCCTGCTCCCAAACCGTCTCCTGGACGGTGCGGTAGCAGACTTTCGGGCAGCACATGGCCTGGCCGGGGTCGGCCGCCGGGGCTGCGCACGTCGGAGGGCAACACGAATAGCTGGCTGCTCCGCAATAGCCCGCGTGGGCTGTCGCACCAAATCCTGCCGCGAGCAGCAGCGCGGCAAGCAGGGGAATTGCAACTCGAGTTTTCATGGCGTCAGCTCCTCTTGATCACTGGCAACGCGTAAATAGTTTCGACAATCGGGGCGGCTCTGGCCCCACGCATAATGAGTTCGACGCTCATGGTTTGCGCACTTAAGCCAAGCAACCCATCTTCGCTATTTGTTTGTTAAGGCGGGTGCCGTCGGCAGACTCAACCGGTACGACCCAACCTTCGAGATTGGAAAATCCGACCGTGAATAAGGGAGAAGCACCGCCAGGCCACACCCGATTCGCCCGAAATTGGTCTCTTCGCGTCTGGGTCGAGCCCCATTTTCAACAGCCGGCACGCACGATTGGCATAACCGGAACGAACATTCCGCGCGAAATATCCAGAAAAACTGTCACAGCCGGAGAAGTCGAACCGATGAATAGAGGCAGCATACATCGAGGTTGTTCTCGCGCGGCGACCGCGCCGGCGTGTTCTCGATCAGCGCTTTACCAACCGCCGGGTGTCACTTGAACGGAACATGGAAGGAGATCAGTTCATGCGACGGTATCAGAAGTGGTTGTCAGTAGGGCTGTTAGCCCTGACCCCCGGCGTTACGCTGGCAGGTCCGTTTTCAGGGCTGGGAAAGAAGGAAAAGGCCGCAATCCCTGCGGCTGCGGCGTCGCCGACGAAAAGGGATGCCGGTGCGAACCAGAATCAGGAAACTGCGAATAAAATCAAGCAGGCCCTGACGAAGGCTCGACTCTCGGGCTACGAAATTGAAATCGTCGTCGACAAAGGGGTTGCCACTCTCTCGGGGATGGTCACCAGCCCCGAACAGAAGCTGCAGGCCACCAAGGCCGCCGGTGCGGCGGTGAAGGGACTGAAGGTCAATAATCGTCTGGTGGTTGCTGAACCGCCGGCCAGGGGCTCGGTCCAGCAAGCCGTCGCCAGCCGCCCAAACGGTGCGCGGCCGCAGCGCGCGCGACAGGTGCAATACGAGGGTCAGGAACCGTTGCAGGTTGAAGGCGATGGGCCGATTCAGCCGCAATTGGTTCCCGGTGCGACCCCGGTCTATTCGCCGAACCCCGGTCCGATCGGCGGCCCGATGGGAGGTGGGATGGGACCAGGAATGGGCGGCGGAATGGGTGGCCCGATGGCCGGCGGTCCAACCCCCGGCGGCTCGAACATGATGTACAACCAGCCCAATAACCCCAACTACGCCTGGCCGTCGTACGCACAGTACCCGAATTACTCGGCGGTCACGTACCCGACGCAGTATTCGGCATCGGCTTGGCCGTACATCGGACCGTTCTACCCGTACCCGCAGGTCCCGCTGGGCTGGCGCAAGGCCACCCTGGAATGGGACGATGGAAACTGGAACCTGAGCTTCAGCCCACGGACCGATCGCTGGTGGTGGTTCCTCGACTGGCGTAACTGGTAATACCGACTGACGTTCCAGCGGTGGAACTGATTTCCTGACCAACCCGAGACCCGGTTTCGCCCGCGAAACCGGGTCTTGGGCGTTAGGGAAAAGAGGAATAGGTGGATAGGTGACTGGGTGGCTAGTGCCACATCTCTCAAACAGAGGTGCATGAGGTGACGGGTTCTGCCAGCCTCTGGTTTTTGCTCAGCTTAACGCGCCGATGCGGCGAGACGAATTTGGGTCGGCGTTCCTTTTGCATCGGTTTTCCGGTGTAGGTCCATTC
>SIAF01000293.1 GCA_009691905.1 Planctomycetaceae bacterium
CTAAGAAACCGTCAATGAGCTGCTTTTCATACCATCGCATTTTGGGGTGGCACGCCCTGACCAACGGGAAGGGCGTGGGGACTGCTCCACGCCCTTCGCTTGGGCTCAGGGCGTGCCACCCGGTTTAGCCTCGAAGCGGGCCGTTGCTTATTGACATTCCAGTGATTGCGGCGTTAAACTGGCCCCTCGGAAGAACGACTCTGACTCCGATCGCGATTCCAAAGTGGTCACAGAGAGTTGATTCGATCGAAAGACTCGATCCTGAACGAGCCGCGGCCGTTCGTGATTGCCGGCGCCTTTGGCACGAAATGGGCTTGGTAATCTGGAGAGACGCGAACATGCCTTCGTGCAGTCGGGAAGCAAGTCGAAATCGCGGGCTCGTCGCGCAGCGTCTGATCTTGGTGTTGTGCTCGAAAAGTAAGCAATTCCACGGTCGCTGTGTGGTAATCCCCCTGCAGGAATACGGGATCTTGCAGGTTGAATCGGGGTATCAGCGGTGTCGGCGTCGCTAAAATTACGAATCGGACAGGAAAGTTGCCTCGCAGTACGTCAGGCATGACCAGTCGGGAATGACCGGCGCATTAGAGTGGCTTCGAGCGGAATTCGCTGTCAGGAGATCAAGTCATCGGAGGTTACGTTGCCGAAACGCTGCAAAACCGCTGGTGACCGTTCCAGGGGGCCTGCAACCCACGGGAACGGAGTGCGCGCCGAAACAAGTCTTTGATGGCGCGTTTTTTTGCGGTTCAATAATTATCTCTTCGCGGTGGCAGATCCAGATGAGTCAACCAGCGGGCGTGAAACCGTCACTTCCTGGCGAATCGAGTGCTTCGATGACGTCCCGGACTTCGTGGCCGACTTCGTGGCCGACTTCGTTGTGGGTGGGCAGCCTGGCCGTTGGCGCGGCAGTGTTGTGGTCCTATGCCGAGCCCTTCAAATCCCTCGCACATCGCTGGATGAACGAGCCGGATTACTCGCACGGGTTTCTTGTGCCGGTGTTCGCGGGGTATCTGCTGTGGCATCGCCGTGCGATGATGGACGGCGCGAGGGGGGTGGGCAGTTGGTGGGGTCTGCTGTTGATCGGGGTGGCCGCCGGCATGCGGTGGGTCGCTTCGTATTACTTCTATCCGCTGCTCGATGCACCGTCGTTGCTTTTCTGTCTCGCGGGGGTGGTTGTGATCCTCGGCGGATGGCAGGCACTGCGTTGGTCGTGGCCGGCGATCGCCTATCTAATGTTCATGATTCCCCTCCCAGGCGTGATTGCCAGTGCCCTCAGTAGCCCGCTGCAGAAAGTTGCGACAGTCTCGTCGACCTGGCTGCTGCAGACATTTGGCCTGCCAGCGGTCGCCCGAGGTCATGTGATTTCATTGACCAATGCGCAGATCGGCGTCGTCGAGGCGTGCAGCGGTCTAAGAATGTTGATGCTGTTCACGGCCATTACGGTGGGGGCCTCGTTTCTGATCGAGCGACCGTTATGGGAAAAGATTTTCGTCGCGATCAGCGCGCTGGCGATTGCACTGATCACTAACATTTTTCGAATCACGGTAACGGCGTTTTTGCACGAGTATGTCGGCAAGGAACTGGCGGAAAAAGTGTTTCACGACCTGGCGGGGTGGTTGATGATGCCTGCCGCCACACTGTTGCTGATGCTTGAATTGCACGTCCTTTCGAAACTGCTGATCCCACCCGAACAGTCTAAACCAGTCATGATGCTCCGATAGTCACCTGGAAGGCTCGCTCAAATCTCTGGTTGCATTCGAATGAAGACGACAAACGACATGCCTGCGGGTGTTATGACGAATTCTCTTCCCGGCCCGGAAACGGTGCAACGCCCGGCACTGATCCGGATGCCCAGTGCCGAGCTCAGCGGCTCGAGCGGCACCCCGGCGATCGTGGCCGGAAGCGACTTTGTCGGTGGAGGAGGCGGTGTCAGCTTCGGGCGCTACCTGCATTCGCTCAGGCGGAAGTGGCTGGTCGCGGCGGTGGTCGCCGTCCCGCTGGCCGCGATCGCGACGCTTGCGACCTGGTCGTTGCAGTCGAAGGTTTACGTGGCTCAATCGACGTTGATGCTGTTGCAATCCATTCCGCAGATTGTGTTCACGACCAGCGACAAGGAATTAGCCAGTCCCTACGAAACCTTCAAGAAGACGCAGCAGCTTTTGATCAAGCATACGCGGGTTTTGGAGGCTGCCTTGCGCAACGGCTCGGTCAATTCGCTGGAAATCGTGCGCGAGCAGAAAGGAGCTGACCTGGAATGGCTGGCGGAAAATCTCGTGGTTCAGTTTCCCGGTAATGCAGAGCTCATGACTGTGTCGTTGTCGGGAGACGCAAACGACGGTCTCGAGACGGTCGTCAACGCCGTCGTCGACTCCTATTTCTTGGAAATCGTGAACCGCGAATTTGACAAGAAACAGAAGCGAATTTTGAAACTCAACGCTGAGCTGGTGAAGGTTCAGGACGAGCTCGCCGATAAGCGAAAAAAACTGCGGAGTTTGACTGACTCGGGTACCAGCGGCGACCTGCACAATCTTTCAGTGATTCAGAAAACTACCCTCGATCGGGTTGATAAGTATCAGGATCGATTGCATGAGACTCAACTGAGGTTGATTGAGCTACGGGAAGAATACAAACTACTGACCGGCTTAGAAGCGGCCCCTGAGGCATCGGCCAAGCTGTCGGATGCCGAGATCGACGCCCTGATTCGAAACGAACCGGCCTGGAACAAAATCGACGACGAGCGAAAGAGGGTTGTCGCCCATATCGAAACCCTGAAACGGAATTCTAAAGAAAGTAAACACGCGGAGCTTCTTGAGAAGCCCCTCGCTCGACTCAAGGTACTCGAAGGTCAGCTCGCGGCTGGTCGAACTGCGTTTGTCGAATTCCTGAGCAAGCCGGCGCCGGGGGATCATACTCTCGAACAACTTTCGCGCAACATTGATCTTCTGGAGAATACCAGAGAGAAGTTAAACGCGGAACTCAAAAAAGCCCAGGACGACGCCAAGGCCGCCGGTCTCACGTCGCTGGAGGTCGAAGTGGTGCGCGATGAGATCACGAGGTTGAAAGGGCTGGTGGATGCGCTGTCGGCCGAAGTCAGGCGTTCAGAAATCGAAATGCCGAAAGAGTTGGAAATCACTTCGGGACGGATTGTTCGGGTCAGCCCCGCGGTCAAGCCCCGTCCGGTGAAATCGAATCTCGCCCTCACGGCGACGGTCGCTGCCGGCGGCCTGGGATTCATCCTTCCGTTTCTGCTATTCGTGTTGCTCGATGCGCGGCACGACCATATCAACACTCCTACAGAAGTCACGCAGGGTTTGGGGCTGTCCGTCATCGGCTCGGTGCCCATCCTGCCGCGACGCGTCATGCGGAATCTGGGTGGTTCGTCGGAGGGCGACAAGTACTGGCGGACTCTGTTGTCAGAATCGGTCGATGCGATCGCGGCCGTTCTGTTGCGCGGAGCGCAGCCTGGCGTCAGTCGCGTGATCATGGTTTCGAGCGCCAATGCCGGCGAGGGGAAAACGACGCTGGCCGCACACCTGGCGGTCAGTCTGGCCGGAGCCGGCCACCGAACGCTGTTGGTCGATTTCGACCTGCGGCGCCCGGCGCTGCACCGCGTCTTCGGAGTCAGTCTCGACCCCGGAGTCAACGAGATCCTGCGCGACCATCAAGACGTGGATGCGACGATTCAGGCGACACAAGTCCCCAACCTGATGATGTTGTCCGCCGGTCGCTGGAGCCGGACCGGCTTATCGAGCCTGGGGACGGCCGACCTCCAGGCACTGTTCGAAAAACTACGATCGGCCTACGAGTTTGTCATTGTCGATGCCTGCCCGATCCTGCCGGTCGTCGACACGCGTCTGATCGGGCAGCACGTCGATGCGGTGCTATTGTCGGTGCTTCGCGATGTGAGCCGCGCCCCCCGGTTGCGATCCGCCTGTGAACTGATGGACCTGTTCGGCATTCCGATTCTGGGCGCGGTCGTGACCGGTTCGAGCCAGGAGTTGTATTCGCACTACGAATCCATGAAAGAGACGCGTGTCGTCAAAGAGTCGTCTGTCGTCTGATGCACCTTGTACGGCCGATCGGCAATTCTCGACCAGGCTGCAACTCAACTTGTCCTACTGCAATGGAGTGTTGCACTCGTGATTACCAAACTGTTTTTGTCGTTGGCGGCGACCCTTGTCGATGGCCTTCCTCGGGAGGCCGATCTAAGAGTGATTGCCAAGCTGCTTCTGACGTTGGCGGCGACCTGTCTGTTGAGCATTCCGGCGAACTGGATGGCGCGCACCCTTGCGCGGCGCGTGGGCCTCGTCGATCGCCCTGACGGCCATCGCAAACTGCAAATGAATGCGGTTCCCCTCGCGGGAGGGGTCGCGATTTTCTTCTCTGCAGTTCTCACGATTTCCGCCCTGATGGTGTTTGACCCCCAGTTGTGGGGCGACGTTTTCGAATTCTGGAGCGAAGCACTGAGCGTGCTGTGCGGAAGCGTGATCATCCTCGGTGTGGGACTCTTCGACGACGCGCGGGGGTTGCGAGGCCGGCAGAAACTGCTCGGGCAGCTTGCGGCCATTCTGGTAATCGTGGTGCCTTGCAAGCAACTCTGGATTCACAATGTCAGTATTCTGGGTTGGCCGATTGAACTCGGGGATTTCGGAGTTCTCCTGACGGTGTTCTGGCTGTTGGGAGCAATCAACGCCCTGAACCTTCTGGATGGCATTGACGGGTTGGTGGCCACGCTTTCGATTGTCATGTGCGCCGCGATCGCCATTATGGCCAACGAGCAACACGCATCGATCTCGCTGATTTCGGTCGTCCTGGCCGGTTGCCTGATCGGCTTTCTGCGTTTTAACTTTCCACCGGCCAGTATGTACCTCGGTGACGCCGGCAGCATGCTGCTGGGTCTCCTGTTCGGCGTTCTGGCCATCCAGACTTCGCTTAGGACGGACGAGGCCTACATGCTGGCGGTGCCGGTTGCGCTCTGGACGATTCCCATTTTTGATTCGACAGCCGCCATATTGCGGCGGAAGCTCACGGGACGAAGTATTTACTCCACCGACCGAGCGCACTTTCACCACCGCCTCCTGAAGCGACTTGGGCATCGGAAGTCGCTGGCCTGCGTGGCCGGCGTTTCGTTGCTGACTTCGGGCGCGGCACTGATCAGCGTCATTCAGAGGAACGATCTGTGGGCGATTCTTGTCGCCGGGGCAGTCGTGTCGATTTTCGTCGCCTTGCGCGTCTTCGGACATTCCGAACTGCTGCTGCTGCTGGTGCGGATTCGCGGGATGGCACGTTCGCTGGTTTCAAGACCGTCGGATAAAAAGGACATGGTTTGGGATGATTCGGTGCGCATGCAGGGAACCCGCCAGTGGGAATTGTTGTGGGAATCTCTGACCGAGTGGGCCGTGAGGCTGGAAGAACTGGTTCACGTTCGACTGGATGTCAACGTCCCCCGGCTCGGCGAGGGCTATCATGCCTCGTGGTGCCGTCCGAATGACGGCAATCATGATGAATTCTGGCGTCTGGAACTGCCGCTGATCGCCGACGATAAGGTCATGGGATCGCTCAAGCTTGTGGGCGACCGGATGAAACCGAGTTGGCAGAATCTCGACTGGCTCCTGGATTTGCTGGATCAGATCGAAGTGCATGTGCGATCGATCGCATCGGCCGAAATCGACGCCGAACGTCCTGTGCATCTGCCGGAACCGGCGGTGAAAGAATGGATATTGTCCGGTCCGATTCTGGAACCGGGATTGAGGGCAATCGCCGGTCCCATGGATGGACGAGAGCGCTCGTACCCTGTAAATCGTGTGCGGCAAATCGTGCAATGCAACCCTCAGACCGCGGAAATCTGCGATGAATAACTCGATTAAACCGCAATCGGTCTTCGAGAAGTTCGGGATAGCGCCAGCGATTCTCGTGCGAATCGTCATCGTTGCCTGCTGCGTCGCGGCGATTCGATTGCCGGGCTGGGCGATTGACCGTCGTGCCGCTGAGGACGCCGCTCTGGCGGCACAATGGGACGTCAGTGCCCTTCCCAGGCAGCTCGGCGCCTGGTCGGGTGAAGACAAGGAAATTGACGAAAGACTCGCGAAGCGCGTCGGGGCCGTCAGTCTGACGGACCGCGAATACAAAAACGGCATGGGACGGAAAGTCCAGGTGCATGTGGCATCGTTTCCCAGCCAGCAAATTTCGTTGCCGCACCCTCCTACGGGTTGTTATCCTGCGGCGGGGTGGAAAATTCGTCGAAACCGATGGCGTCAGGTGGACGACGACCATCGGTATCGATTGTTGATTGTCGCACAGGAAGACGGGACGGCGGCGGCCGTGGCCTACTGGTTCCAATTGGGGACGTTCGCCGGGGTCGACCGTGATGAAATACGGAGCGCTCTTCAACAGTTTCGCGCGAAGGGAGAGCACGCCCCACCGATGGTAAAGGTGCTCATGCATCTTGAGCTTGAAAACACAAACGTCGATTACACGCCCGATTTGGACGACTTGAGCGTTCGAATTTTTGAATGGGTCAAGACCGAATCGTAAACCCGGGATTTTTTCAACCGGGCGACGCCGGTGGTCACCGAACACCAACCGTCGGGCACTTTTGGGTTTTGCAGACGTCTTACGAGATACATGATTTCGCCAATGAAAGAAATTCTAGCGCGCACTCCCGAGTCTTTGGTTGAAGCGGACGCAGATACGTGGGAAGAAGACAGCATCGAAGCTCCGCAGCCGGTTGTCGACCGTAGCGGTGACCCCGGCCGGCTCGATGCCAGGCTGACACGGATCGTCATTCGCCCGACGGCCGGTTGGCGTTCGATCAATTTCGGCGAATTGTGGCGGAGCCGGGAGTTATTGTTTTTTCTGATCTGGCGAGACGTCAAGGTTCGATACAAACAAACTGTTTTCGGTGCCGGCTGGGCGATCTTTCAGCCGGTCATGACGACCATTGTCTTCAATGTCGTCTTCGGCAAATTCGGGAAGATGGCCGAAAGCGTGGAACTGCCCTACCCGGTGTTTTTGTACGCCGCTTTGCTTCCGTGGACATTTTTTGCCGGGGCCGTGTCACAGGGCGGTATCAGTCTGATTCAGAGCCGCCAGATGATCAGTAAGATCTATTTTCCGCGACTGCTGATTCCGTTTAGTGCCGTCGGGGGACAATCGGTCGATTTTGCGATCTCGTTTCTGGTGATGGTCGGAATGATGGTCTGGTTCGGCGTTGCGCCGTCATTGAACCTGTTGCTGTTGCCTGTGCTGGTCGTCGGAACAATTGTTGCTGCATTGGGAGCGTCGACATTGCTGGCATCACTGTCGATCACCTACCGCGACTTCCGCTATGTGATTCCGTTCATGATTCAATTGTGGATGTTCGCCTGCCCCGTCCCATACGACATCTCGCGGGTTCCTCAGGAGTGGTTGCTGCTGTATGCGCTGAATCCCATGGCGGGGATGGTCGATGGGTTTCGCTCGGCTTTGCTGGGTCAGCCGTTTCACTGGTCCGTCCTCGGCGTCTCGTTTGCTTCAACCGGGATATTGTTCATTGCGGGCCTGGCCTACTTTCGCCGCGTCGAACGCCGATTTGCCGATATTGCCTGATCGCCACAATCCCGCCCCACCCCTTTTTCAGGGGCGGCTGCGTTCAGATTCTCGCGCCATGCGTAGCGACTGAATTGCTTTTGAACATTTCCGCCCGCATGCATCCCCCGGGCACACTGACCGCATCTGTGAGTAACGCTTGATGTCTCGTATAGCCGTCCGCATTCAAAATCTCGGCAAGAAATACCAACTTGGTGCGCGCGGCAAGAAGTATTCGACGATTCGAGAGGCAATTATCGAGGCCGCGAAAGCGCCTTGGCGCCGCTGGCGGGAACTGACCGGTCGCGAGAACGACTCTCAGGCATTCTGGGCGTTGCGCGACATCTCGCTGGATGTTCCGGAGGGGAGCGCGCTGGCGATCATCGGCCATAACGGAGCCGGTAAAAGCACGCTCCTGAAAATTCTGTCACGGATCACCGAACCGACCACCGGTCAGGTCGAAATCGAGGGCCGATTGGGCAGCTTGCTGGAAGTCGGGACCGGTTTTCATCTCGAGTTGACGGGGCGCGAGAACATTTTTGTCAACGCCGCAATTCTGGGAATGAGTCATTCCGAAGTCAAACGCCGATTTGACGAGATTGTCGCTTTTTCCGGAGTCGAAAAGTTTCTTGATACGCCGGTCAAACGGTATTCGAGTGGTATGCAAGTCCGGCTGGCGTTCTCGGTCGCAGCCCATCTCGAGCCCGAGATACTGGTCGTGGACGAGGTTCTCTCGGTCGGTGACGCCGAATTTCAAAACAAATGCCTCGGAAAAATGCGCGATGTCGCCAGCCTTGGCCGCACGGTCCTGCTGGTGAGCCACGACATGGCGGCCGTCGAGTCCCTGTGTCAGAGGGCGTGTTTGCTCGATGCGGGAAGACTGGTCGGCGTCGGCAGCGTGAGCGACATTGTCAGGCAATACCTTGAATCGACCTGCGAACTGTCAGGTGAAATTGATCTTGAACGACACTGCGGGCGTCCGCCCGGTGTTCGGCCGATCTTTCAACGCTTGCGGATGTTGGATGGCAACCAGGGGCTTTCGCCGGTCGTGCGGGTCGGCGGCACGATTCGTTTCGAAATCGGCATGCACTCCGAAACCCCGCAGTCAGCCCGCAATTTGGTCTTTCAGGTGATTGACTCGCGCGGGTTGACGATTTTCACCACCAGCACGCTGCAACATCAGAATGAACGACTGGAAATTCACGGGTACTGCGAGGTCGGCTGCAGCATTCAAAACGTCAGGCTTACTCCCGGCCGCTATCACCTGAGATTCGCATTGAGGAACGGTCGGCGTGTCCTTGATGAAATCCGATCGGATGTCGAATTCGAAGTTTTAAGACTCTCAGAAAACTCGTCAGTCAAGCCTCCAACGGCTCAATCGGGAGTGATCGTCGCCGAGGCGCAATGGGACTTTCGCAGTCAAGTGATGTCTAGCGTTTGACGACTCTGGAAATCCTGACGGGCCAGTCGCTGCAGAAGCCGGTGCTGCCATTTTTGATGGCATACGAAACGGTGTAAACATGAATGAAAGTGCCTCTCTCGCCGATTTGGGCACCACACCCCTCAAGGCGCCGGCGACGGCCCGGGCGCAGCCCGACCGTGGCCGGACGAAACTGCGGAGATTGGGGGAAACTGGGGTTGCCAGGAAATTAAAAACCTGTTGCGCACCTTCGTGTGTGTTTTTGGAATGGGAATCCAAAGCGAAGGAGCGCAACAGTGAGAGTATCTTGGTCGATTTGTGGGGTTCA
>SIAF01000294.1 GCA_009691905.1 Planctomycetaceae bacterium
CTTAAACTGATTCCGGGCTATGGCTATGCTCATGCGTCAGATCCGTGACGAAAAGAAAAGCTCCTGAGTACTCCGGCATTGGAACAAAACTCTCACAACGCACATACCCCAATTTCAGGCCACAACCCCAAATTTTTAACAGCCCAGGCCAGGGCCACCAACGACGTGGCGGCAACTGTGACTTTAGCCGGTGGCACGCCGCGGACCTTCAGAAACCCCGCGATTCCGACAATCGCCAAAGCCAGCAGCAGGTTGACGGCCAGCCATTTGCGGGAGTTCTTCCGCATCGATTCGAATTTGGCAGCTCGGCCGACGAGAGCCGACGCAATGAAGAAAATGGCCAGCGCCATCAGAATCTTGGTCGCCAGCAAGGCATGGTACAGCCCATCTCCCTTGTGCGACGCCTCGGCAATGACGCGGTAGTAATTCACCCCACCGCTCAAGAGCAGCAGGCCGATCCCGGTATGAATCAATTTCTTCCAGGCGCCGATCAAGTGCACTCTCAATCGCGCATGTTCGTCATCTGACAGGCTCTTTGCGACCGCCGGCTGGAGCACGAAGTAGATGAAAGACGTCCCCCCCACGAGCACGATTGCCGTGCCGACGTGCAGAACGCGTGTCAGCGTGTACAAAGCCAGTTGCGTCGGATCCATGCGTCGGTTCGCTCCTCGGTCGACTCGCGGTGATGCGGGGAATGCGTCCGGCTCAGTTTGTCGGCCCATGCGGCAATACGCAAGCGTCGCACGAACTCTGGTTCCGCATCGGGGCGGCCGGCGCGCACCGTAATGATCGAGCGACCTTGCCGAATCGTTTTTGCTGCTCGTCCCCGTCGGTCACAACCCGGTTACGACCCTTTGGCGGCGTTGAGTCGCTCGGGGGAGATCAACAGATCTTCGAGCACCCGTCCGCCGATGATCGTTTCGTCGATAATCCGCGGGATGTCGGTCAATTGCACCCCGCCGTACCAGATCGCCTGCGGATAAATCACGACGGTCGGCCCCAGTTCGCATTGATCGAGGCAGCCGGCCTGGTTGGCCCGCACGAGGGGACCGAGTTTGCGCTTTTTGAGCTCGGCCTTGAACGCATCGCGCAACGCCATCGCGCCGTCGGGGTCGCAGCATCCGCGGGAATGACCCGGCTCGCGCCGATTGCAGCAAATGAAAATGTGATGCGTGAAGGCAGGCATGGTTCTCAAATCAAGGAAGGACTAATGCCGGTTGCCGCTGCCGCCGACTCCGTCACATACCGGAGTAAAAGTTCGAAGGCCTCCCGTTCGCGGGGTCCGGCGGTTTTATCGACCAGAGGCTGCCAGCGATCGAATTCCGACAGGATCTCTGCCCGCGTCAACAGGTGGATGCGGGTCGCCAGAATGGCCGCTTCGAGGACTGCGTGCTTGGCTCGATTGAAACCGAAGAAATCCCGTAGCCGGCCGCTGTGGACAACGCGGGCTGCAATTTCGGTTCGTTCCTGCGAGTCGTCGCACGACTCGACCTCGAACTCGTGCCAGCGGCAGGCGGCAGCCACGACGCGCCCGGTCACTTTCTCGGCAGCAAAGTGTTCGGGGGGCGGGTCGAGGCGCCCGATCGCCGCTCGCGCCAGCAGCAGCACGTCGTCGACAACGTGAAACACGCCGCAGGGATGCGTTTTGAGATTGCGATACGTGTTGGACGTACGAAATGGTCGCAGGCGAAACCGGGTCAGCGGTTCGTCGACGATCGGCCCCATGGGGGCGATATTGAGCACCCCCTGGGAATCGAGAGTTGTCACCAAGCCTTCGAGGATCATAACGCCTCGAATTGTAGCGGCCCGCCCGGCGCGAAGAAACGGGGGGGCCTGCGCGACCGACAACGCTATCGCAGCACGCCCACGTAGAAGGCGAAGACCTGCGTGGTGTCGAAGCCCTGCTTCAGAATCGGGAACCCGAGATCGAGGGCAATCGGCGTCGGGCCCATTGCGGGAATCGTCAGGCGCAGGCCGGCGCCGACTGTCAGGCGGTATTGGCTCAGCGAGATTTCATCCTGCACGGTTCCCATATCGCTGAAGGCAACCATTTGTATCATGTCGTCTGCCGAAACCGGCAGCAGGTACTCGAGCGATCCCAGGGCTTGAAACCGACCACCGGTTCGGACGCCGTTTTCGCGCGGCGTCACGCCGTAGAACGCAAACCCGCGGAAGCTCTGGAAACCACCGGCATAGTACCTTTCGAAAATCGGGGTGCTGTTATCGGTGAAGCCCAGTTGCGCCGACGTGGCCACGATATGGCGGTTGCCGCCGTCAGGGCGCTCCCGAAGCGTAAAGTACTGTCGAGCATCGAAATCGAATTTGGGAAACGTGAATTGCCCAAAGCCCTGCTCGTAGGCCGCTTCGAGGTAATGTCCCTTGCCGGGAATGAAGGCGCTGTCGCGGGTGTCGTGGATCAGATTTCCGCGAACGGTCGAAAGAAAGTTGTTGCCCAGAACGGCCTGCAACGAGGGGGGCGTGGGAATGGACGGGTTCGTGATATCGACGTTCTCGAGCCGCAGCGCCAGTGAACCCGATGTCACCGGCGAGAACTGCCGGCCGGCGGTAATGCGACCACCGGTGCGCTGTTCGCGCCAGTTGGGGAAGAAGCGTGTGTAATAGAATGCGCTGCCGCCGACGCTCACGTTTTGTTCCATAAAGTAGGGATCGCGCCAACTGATCAGGTAGCGGCTGAGCTGGTTGCCGGGAACGGCTTCGATGCGAAACTGCTGTCCGCCCCCGCGCCACGCCGTACCGTTCATGATGTCGGCAAAGCTGGTGGGGGGTCGCATGATGTCGAAGTTGTTTTCTTCGAGCACGACCGACCCGATCAGGCCGGCATTGCTGTTGACCCCCACGCCGAAGTTGAGCCGCCCCGTCTGAGTTTCGTTGACATAAACGTGCGTGTCGATGAAGCCCGGAGGTTGCTGCTCGTCGAACAACGCCGGGGGTTCGGCCGAGGGGTCGAACTCGAACGGCGGATCGTCGAACCGCGGGCTGCTGGGGGGGGCGTCGAGGTTGCCGAAGTTCTGGCTCTGGCCGCGAACGATGCTTTCGTCGTCGTATTTTCGCGTCGGCGGATCCGGTATCGCCACATCGATGTGCGGCCCGTTCGGCGCGCCGGGCAGCGGCCCCGCGAAAATCTGCGTGTTTTTCAGGGCCTGCTCGCTCTTTTTGATCTTTTCGCGACTGGCCAGTTGGCCAGGGCGGAACCTGAGCCGCGTCAGGATGACCGATTCTTTCGTGTGCGGGTGATCTCCCTGGATGTGGACGTGCACCTTGCCGACGCGGTAGGGGCGATCTTCGTCAATTTTATAGACGACATCGACCAGTCCCGACTCTTCGGGCCACAGCGGGTCGGCTTCGATCCTGGCGAAGATCCGCCCGAGTTCGCCGTATTGCGCCGTGATTTTTTCCTTGTCGGCAGTCAGAAAGCGTTCGTTGAAATACTGGTTGGGCAGCAGCCGCAGTTTGGCGCGCAGGTCGTCTTCTGAGATCACGCGGTTGCCGACGAACTGCACGTTGCGAACCTTGAATCGCGCCCCTTCAGCGATCTGGTATTCGAGCGTCACCTTGGATTTGTCGTCGGAGGCGAGCTGCTTGCTCGCGATCCTGGCGTCAAAGTATCCCAGGCTGTGATAGTACTGTTTGAGGGCCGCGACATCCTCTGGAACGGTGGTGGGGTCAAACGTCCCGCCGAACACCCACAGGATCCTGGTCTTGGTTTTGACCTGTGTCTTCAGGACATCGCCGGCGATCTCTTTGTTGCCTTTGAACCTGATCGCCGACACGTGTACCTTGGGGCCTTCCTCGATCTTGAAGATCACGTCGCGATCTTCGGCAGAACCGCCGGCTTCGAGTTCGACCCTGGCGTGCAGAAAGCCCTTTTCGTGGTAGTGGCTTTCGATGCGTCGCGCCGATTCTTTGTTCGCACCGACGTCGTACGGACTGCCGATCTTGAGCCCGGTGAGTTCGGCCAGATCCTTCGCTTTGATCTTTTTGTTGCCCTTGTATTCGACGCTGTGCACCATCGGCCGTTCGATGACTTTGAACACCAGCACCGGTCCCTTATCGTTCCGCGCCAGGCGCGGTTCAACCTGAAAAAACCAGCGGGTCACGTGCAACGCGCGCACGTCTTCTTTAATCATTTTCGGGTCTGGCGGCCGCCCGGCGCGGGACTTGATTTTCTTCAGAATCTCGTCGCTCGAGATGGTCTTGTTGCCTTCGACCAGAATATCGGCGAGCGGCTCGGTGACGTTCTCCAGTTCGGGAACGGGTCCGGTCAGTCGCTCGCGTTTTCGCGGAACCGCCGCCGGGACATCGGCGCCCTCGCTCTCATCGTCTCGAAACGGATTGGCGGTCTGTTGGATCTTTTTGGTTAATTGGGCCGAGCGCGGCCGGTGAAATCCCGCTTTGGGCGGCTCGACCTCGGTCAGTTCGGGGAATGGCAGCTCGTCGAGGGCGTCGGCAGGCGCCCGACGCGCGCGGCGGAAGCCCGATCCCGGTTCGTCGGCGCTTGCCACGGGCGGATGTCCCGTCTGGCTGACACCAAGCGCTGCCAGAATGAGCGCGATCAGACTGATCGTCTCGATTCCGAGAACGCCGCTGCCGCGGCTCTTGCGCCGGACACCGATCATGGGGGGTCAGTCCAGGGAGAATTGCGAAGTGAGAGGCGGGTCGCCGTGAGGTGCAATCGAGCCGGCCCGGGGAGCACGGGGGCGTAGAGATACCCGAACCGCCCGGATCAGGCAAGACGACTTTGCGTTTGGTGCGAAAATCGGGCGCACGACGCGCTTCGCGAGTCGCAAGTGACGCGGAGAAACAGAATTGGTTCGGGGTGTCAGCGACCGTTGTTTTTTGCGAATTTTGACCCCCCTGTAAAACGTCGTTTTCGGCCGGTTTCTGCAGAGTCGCCTTTCGAAAGTGACGGGTTTTCTCGCAGATGCTCACCTCTTGACCATGAACATCTGGCAAAAAACAGCACGGATTTGATGGTTTTTCCTCAGATAGTCAACTTTTTTTCGCGACACCCCTTCGATAAAATCTGCCATTTCTGGAAAAATGCTCTCCGTTTGGCATGCCAGTTCGTAGTCCCGGTTTCAGCCGAAATCAGGATCAACAGTCGCCTCGACGCACGAACTGTCGGCAACGACGTGCCGGAAAATACAAACTCAACCACGGATAACACTGATGGCACTGATGGGTGTGGCGGGCCTTGGCCGACGAGGCGGGCTGGTTTGAAGAAGATTTCAACCACGAATAGGACAAATAGCACGAATCAGAGACAAAGGATTTTTCTGGAAAATCGGTTCGCCGAAGCGGGAGCCGAACTCGTGGGGAGCCTCAAAACGGGCTCCCCCCACATTTTGCAATCCGTTGTCTTCTTCCGTTGGTCGCGCGAGTCAACGCACATGCCCTGATTCGGGCCGCGTCGGCGACTCGCCCTACTGGCAATGGCCGTTTTGTCTCCTCTCCACTTTCTCCCCCTCTCCTCTCGATCCCGGCCGGGATCGCCCCATATTTTACCATGCCGCAAGGTATCGCCAGAAGACCGCGGTGCGCAAATCTGGAAAAGACGCACCAAAGAAGTGCCCTCGTAGCGGTGGCTTCCAGCCGCCGTATGTCGGCGAGGGGATGAGCCGACCGGTCTTGAACGACCTCGCCCTGCCCGGCTATCCCAGCCGTTTTACCAGGTCGGTGGCTTTCGCCGATGCGGCGACCGTCAGGTGCGCGTCGACCCCCAGAAGTCGGTAGATATCGCGGGTATAGGCAAACCGGTTCTTGAGTTCCTCATCACTCTGAGTTTCACCCCCGCCGTTGACGCCCCCCGAGATGACCAGTCGACGAGGCGCCAGCAGCGCGGCTAAATGGGGGATGTCCCCCACATCGCGGAGAATGCGCGGAGCAAACAGGCCCATCCGCTGCCCGACATAGGGCACGTCACTGCGAAAGCTGACGAGCGAGTCGACCACCACGACGCGTGCTGCCGCGGGCAGGTCAATGGCGGCGACAAGCGCCACCAGCCCTGCGGGTCCCACGCCCAGCAGCGTCAGGTCCCTATCGCCGACTTCCGCTTTGCTCCCCCCGCTCTCGAGCCAGGAAACGAGGCACCGAACATCCCAGGCCCATTGTCCCAGCAGGGGTCGCCCGGTGAGAGTCGCCCATTCGGTCGAATTGTGATCGGGCGCGCGGCCGATCGTGTCACCGGCAACGGCGTAACGACCGGTGGCGCGCAGGTCGGCGCAAACCACCTTCCACCCCGATGCCGTCAGCGCCTGCACCAGTTCAGTCTCGCGTGCATGCTTGATCCCCTCCAGATCGACCACGAGCGCCGTTTGGCGCTTGGGCTTGTCGCCGGGTAAAACCACGGCGGTGATCTCGATCCCCGGCTCGGTTTCCAGCAGAAGTGTATTGTTTTCAGGCTTCTGAACAGGGACGTCGCCCCGCAGCGGAGTGCCTCCCAGAACCTGATGGGTCAGCGCGTGCTTCATGCGCATCGCGGAATTCTGCCAGTGCTCGGGATGCGTGTGCCGCTCGCGATTGTGTTCGGCGAGAATTCGATCGGCCTGGGCGGCGGCGAATTTGGGAAGCGTGACGAAGTTTTCGGGCCGCGACTGGCCGGGATAGCAACGCAGGGTTTCCGGGTCTTCGGGGATGAGCGGCGGCTCGGGAATCGGGTTTCCCTGCCCTTCGCCTTTGAGATGCAGCGTCATCCAGCCGTACATCGCTTCGCGCATCGCCTTGCCGTAATCGTGCCCCGACTCGAAAATATCGTGGGTGATATTTCCCGCCTTGCCGTACAGACGAAAGACGTGCTGTGCGGCGGCAATCGACTTTTGCGCTTCGCCGACCGAGAACTGAAAGGCATCGCGCGTGGCGTTGATGACCATCAATGCCCGCGGCGCGACCATGGCCAGGAGTGCCCCTTCTTCAGTGTAGGTCACGATGTCGGGCACGATCTCGCAGACACACGCCGCCGCGCCCAGATACGAACGGTAGTTGCCCACCGAACAGACCGGGACGACGCACCCGAAGCGCTCGTCGAAGGCACCGGCGTACATCGTCTGGTTTCCGCCGCCGCTGGCGCCGGTGATGCCCAGTTTTGTGCCATCGACTTCGGGCCGCGTCAGCAGGAAATCGACGGCCCGCATGTTTTCGTAGACCTGCAAGCCCGAAAGCGGCAAACCGACCGGCCACAGCGTTGCGCCGGTCATCTCGCCGTGGTACTCGCCCAGCGCCTTGCCGATCCCGCGTTCGCCGGCGCCGAACGCATCGACGGCCAGCACGAAGAACCCCAGCCGGGCCAGGCCGATGCACCGTGACTGCGGCACGGGATCCTGCTTGGCGCCTTTCCAATGTCCGTGGACGCACAGGACGGCGGGGCGTTTTCCCGTGCCGGCGGGGACGTAGGCGTTAGCCGTCATCTGCACGCCGGGGCGTGTCTTGAAGACGATTTTCTCGACGCGGTAACCGTCGCGCTGCAATTCGCCCAGCGTTTGCGGATCGAGATCGCACGGCTCGTCAGGAAACCCGCCCCACAAATCGAGCAGTTTCTGCCGCAGATGGCTTTTTTGCACCTGCCAGGCTTCGAGCGTCTGGGGCGCTTTGTCGTCGCCGCGAAGCTGCCGGTGCCGTTCGTGAATGTACGCCAAAAACTGCTGCGCGGGTTCGAGAGGCATCGAGAGTCTCCGGGGAGTGTTGCCAGGTCGCAGACAACAGGTTATTGCGAGCGGCCCCGCTTCGCCACTGTCGCGTCGACATCATCTCGCGGGGTGCCGGGGTCAGAGCGATTGCATTTGGCTGCGAACTCACAAACAACCCACCGCTTTCGAGAACCAATCGCAGGCTGACGAAGGTCAGGGACAATCGCCGCGAACGGCCGGTGGTGCAGCCGGGGCGGTCGCCGGAGAGGGCAATTCGCCAATCAGGTCGTCCCAGGACAATCGGAATCGCGGCAACGCATCAAACCCCGGGACCGCAACAGGGGCCGCAACCGGGGCGACCGGAACGATTCGCGACAACAGCGGCGTGTCGACGAAAAACGGGGCGGCGGCAATCACGTCTTTGGGGACGAACCCCACCCCGGTCGTGCGGGCGGTTTCGAGATTCCAAATCGTGACCTGCCCCTTCCAGTCGCTGGCGACAAGGCTGGCTCGATCTTCGTGAAATGCGACGGCGCCCACCGCGGCGTCGATCGTGAATCCCGGCTGTTCTTCCAGGGTCGCGAGGTTCCAGATCGTGACGTGGCCGGCGGCAATCGACTGCCAGCTTCCCGCGGCGGCGGCGAGCAACTGCCCGTCGGGCGAGATGGCGAGGCTGTTGATCGGCGCGTGCTCAAGCCGCATCGTCGCTTGCAGTTTGTGGGTGGCGACGTTCCACAAGCACACCTCGCCGTTGCGGCTGCCCGAGCCCAGTAACGCTCCATCCGGCGCGAACGCAACGACCTGCACGGCGTCAGTGTGACCCGAAAACAAAGCCACGATGTCGGCGGTTGCTGCATCCCAGATCGTAACGGTTCGGTCGGCTCCACCCGTTGCAAACTGCCTCCCATCGGGTGCAAATGCCACGCTCAGAATCTGCGAATCGCTCAGGTCGGTCGTGCGGCCGGTGACGCCATCGTGCAACACCACGCTGCCGCGCGCCTGCTGTACGATCGCAAACCGACCGTCGACCGAAGCGGCGGTCGCCCAGTTGGACGCGGCCGGATCGGGCGACACTGTCGAAACCCGCAAATCGGCGGTGCGCGTCGGCCCGCCCGATCGGGGTCGGAACGAAGGCGGAAACGTGCTCGCGGTCTCTGGGACCGGCGCGCCGGATTCGGAAGGCGCGGGAACCGGAAGATTCTCGGCAATCGACGCCGGGCTGGGAATCACGGCCGTTGCCCGCGAAAAGGTCGGACGCAAGGGCAGCACCGCCGCAGCCAATAGCATGACCGCCAGCCGCGCCGGGTACGACATCGCCCGCGGCGCGACCCCTTGCATGATCAGCTTCAGCCGCTGTTTCAGAAAGGGAACCTCTCCCAGCCCCGACGCGATCGGCGGCAGAGCCCGCGTCACTCCGGAAAGAAAGTCGATCGTTTCGAGCAGCGCCTCGGCATACACCCTGGGGGTGGCCTGATGAAATGTCTAACTCAAGAGGTAAGAAGTTGTTGCGCATTTTGTTTGGGATTTGAATTCTTGGTAAGTGGCTTTACGCTTGGCGCGCACGGTCAGACCTAGGTTGTCGCGATTCCACTGCCTCATCTCCTTCAC
>SIAF01000295.1 GCA_009691905.1 Planctomycetaceae bacterium
TTCGGACGAACCCGGAGCCGAAACGATCTGGAAGGGACTGCAACGAATGCACGACATGGCCCTCTGCTGGGAGACCTTTGGCCCCGGCGATGATGGATAACTCAAAGATGTGTGTAACAACGAGGGCTCACGCCCCCCGCTCGCCTGTTCAACGATTGCTGCGTGTCAACTTAGGCGCCCGAGAACGGGTGCTTGGCCGTGGCTTTCTTGGCGAGCATTTCGCTGGCCGACGGCTCGCCTTTCATGGCGCGGGCGATCGACAGCTTGGTGGCTTCGTAGTTGTACTCGATGATCTTCTTGTCGTCGGCCGCTTCCCAGTGAATGAACACGCCGCAAATGATCACGAGATTCTCGGCCTGATCCTTCGGGATCACCCCGGCTTCGACCGAGTCGGCGACCGCCTTGGCGACGGCATACTGGGCGGGGCCGAACATCTGAACGGCCTGCTTGGCTCCCTTGATCGTGACCTTGGTGATCATCACGGTCGCCGGCTTGACTGCCAGGTTGGGGGTCAGCACGGCCAGCAGGTTGCTGTGACCGGCCGACTGCCGCGCGAGGGCATTGGCGAACGCCACCCCGACGGGTCCCGTCTTGTCGCCGATCAACAAATCGATATGGGCGACTTCGTTCCCTTCACCAACCAGGGCTTCTCCGATGTACATCGACATGAACTCGTCTCCTGTAGAGTGCGTAAGTTTCTAGGCTGCGGAACTTGTACGCTTGAAAATGTTCGTCAGAATCGACCAGAGCAGACTCGCTGGCCGAACCGCCTTAGATAACAATTCACCCGGACGATTGCCAGTTTCCCCGCCAATTTATGTAGGTCAACCTTTCCAGGCTGATGGAATCACGCGGATTTCAACGGAATCGGACCTTCCACGTCAGGCTCGAAAGCCCGACCTACGCAAACGGGCGCTGTCGCAATAAATCCTCCTGGTGCCGGCACGCGGGATGACTGATCGCACGCACGACCAGGGAACGCCGCTTTTGATTGTCGGCAGCAGCACGCGCGCCGCGGCCCAATCGATAATCCGTGGCGGCTGGGTGCCGGTTTGCGTCGATGCCTACGCTGACTACGACTTGCGCCAGGTGGCCAAAGTCATTCCGGTGGACAATTTTCCGGCCGGGGTTCCCGACGCAACCAGAAATTTGCCGCAATATCCTTGGATGTACACCGGCGGCCTCGAAAACCATCCCGACATCATCGCGACTCTAATGGCCCGGCAACAATTGTTCGGGAACGGGCCCGACGTGCTGGCCCGCATCCGCGATCCGTGGTGGCTGGCGGAGCGTCTCCGGGGGGCGAAACTGCCGGCGCTCGATGTCGTGCTCCCCGATGACGTGCCTCCCGACCCCAGCGGGCGGTGGCTGCGAAAGCCGCTTGCCGGAGCCGGCGGCCGCGCGATCTGTCTGTGGAATCAGGCGGCCTCGTCCTCTTCCCTACCCGACGAGCCGTACTATTTTCAGCGCCGCGCAGCCGGTCACGCCTACTCGGCTCAGTTCGTCGCGCTCCCCGCACAGACGTTGCTCCTGGGGGTGACGCGGCAGTTGATCGGGTTGCGGGGCGTACACGCCGCGCCGTTTGCCTGGTGCGGCGCGGTGACCCCCGTGGTCCTGGGGGATGAGGTTGTCGAGGCCATGTCGCGAATCGGCCGGGTGCTCGCCGCTGAGGCTAAACTTTGCGGCGTGTTCGGCTGCGACTTTATTATCGATGGACAAACGCCGTGGCTGACCGAGGTCAACCCGCGGTACACGGCGGCGATGGAACTCGTGGAATGCCGCTTGCAAACATCGCTCGTCCGTCACCATGTCGAAGCGTGCCTGGCATTCGACCCGAACCTGGTTTTCGATTCGAAATCTCAAATCTCAGATCTCGAATTTGATATTTCAGATACCGACCCGGGTGCCTCGCGACCCCCGCTCACCCAGTCCGCCGCTGCCGGCACAGGGCCGATTTGCACGTCTCCCGATCGGGTTCTGGGCAAGATCGTTCTGTTTGCCGACCGCGATCTCGTCGCCGCCGACGCCACTGCGCTGTTGCAGGGGAGGTGCAACGATGGCATGCCGTTCGTAGCCGATTTGCCGCATCCGGGGCAGTCGATCGCCGCCGGCCAGCCGGTCTGCACGTTGTTCACGTACGAACGGGCCGAAGAAGCGTGCATCGCCAGGCTGCTGCAGTGTGCCAAAGGCTTTCGGCGTCGCTACCTCACCGAAGGCTGATCGACCAGGGTCGCAGAGAAAGTCGAGCCGCGACTTGTCTCTTCGCGCCCGAGCCAAGCCCCCCTTTTTCAACTGGCATTTAGCGTCTCATGATGCACGTCGCGCCGCGTCGACGGGCCCCGCTTCGATCGGCACCGTCGCGTCGATCCCCAGTGCAGCGAGGCCCGACATCACGAACATCCCGGCACACACCAGGAACATGGCGTTCCACTCATCCGTGCCGGGTTGTTCGCCCAGGACCAGGTTGTACAACTGCGGCGCGATCGCCGCGCCGACGTTGCCCCACATGTTGCCCCAGCCCAGAATCGAACCGACGTTTCGGCCCCCCACGTCCTGCATGAAGGCCCAGGTGGCGCTCACGCCCAGATCGACCGAGAAGAACACACAGGCAAAGGCGATCGTCGCGGCCCAGGGAGAGTCGAGCCACAGGCAGGCCAGATACGCGGCGGCGGCGAAAAATCGGGTTACAGCCATCGGCAACGCACGGCCCCAGCGCAGGCCGATCTTCCGCGTGAGGGCATCGGTGAGCTGGCCACCCAGAAACATCCCCGCGATCCCCGCGATCGGCGGGATGGCCGCCATCCAGCTCCGCTCGAGAATCGGCACATTGTGCGCCTCGATCAGGTACCGCGCCAGCCACGTCACAAGAAACAGCCAGCCGACGTTCGTCCCGAACTGCGAAATCGACGACAGCCACAAACTGCGGCTCCGCAGAATGACGCCGATCGGCAGCGACTGCGTAGCGCGCGTCAACGCCTGGGTAGGACGGGTCGCCGACCCGTCCGCCGTTTCGTCCCCGTCACCGACCCGCGCCGAAAGAGCGTTGCTCGCTTCCGTCGCTTTCCCCACATCAATCAATCCCCGCTCAGCCGCATTGCACCCCGGATGCTCGGCCGGCGTATTCCGGAAATAGAACCAGAACACCCCCGCTACCAGAACTCCCGCCAGCCCGTACAGAATCACCACCGGCCGCCAGCCGCGAACATACAATTTGCCGATCTCGGTGGGAAACACCGCTTCCATCAACAGCCGGTTGAGCCGAATCGACTGCTGCGGCGTCAGGAGGTGCCCCGCATCGCGCCGGGCCAGCAGGCCCAGCGCTTCGCGTTCGACGCTTCGCAGCGCTTTGATGTCCTCTGGGCGAAAGGCCTCGCCGTTCTCCAGAACCTGATTCAATCCCGCGATCAGCGTCGCGCGCATCGCCTCGTGGGTGGCCACCTGCTCGAAGTTCTGCAGCAGGTTTTCCTGACTTTTGAGTTCGGCACTCCAAGCCGTCGCGCTCGAAACGTCGTCGCGCGACTTGTACTCGTCAATCACCTTCCCGATCAGGTCGGCCTGCGTCTGCGTCGCTGCAACCACCGCGCCGAAATTCACGATCGGCCGTTGTACCTCGAGGGGCAGTAATTCGAAGACGCGAACGACGGGAGCATTCGCCGCCGTCGCGCTCGCCCCCCCCTGCGACAACTTCACGATCAAGGGCAAGGGCCGCAGCAAGTGATCGGGTTCGAGCAGCGCGGGAGTCGAGAGCGGCACGAACACGACGATCAAATACGCCGTCAGAATCGGCGCGATGACCGCGCCGACGCGGCCCCCCAGCGCGACCAGCGAGCTGGCCCGGCCGCGGCTCGACAGGGGGATCCATTTGCTGAGCAGGTTTCCGCACGCGGGAAACGCCCCGGCCTGCGCCAACCCGCACCCCAGCCGCATCACGAGCAGCGACACAACCCCGCCTGCAAAACCGATCAGGGCCGTGAACACAGACCAGGAAAGAATGTAAAACGCCAGCACCCCCCGGACGCCGAACCGATCCCCCAGCCAGCCGCACGGAACCTGCCCCAGCGCATACGACCAGAAAAACAGGCTGATGAACCACGCCATTTGCGTTTCGGTCAGCGCGAGATCTTCCTTGATAAAGCGCTCGGCAAACGAAACGCAAAACCGATCGAGATACAGCAGCACCGCCATCAGCACGGTGACAGCCACGACGGCGTACCGGACGCGCGTCGGGCGCTGGGTGGTCGGGGTGGGCGACGGTGGCATGGAGAGGTTAGTCGTTTGGATTCAGACAATCGGCATTCCACGCCGGCACACTGCGGTTGCACGATAGGTGCGTTTCCGTGCTGACGCAACCATCAACGTGCGCTTGCGGGTCCCCTATGAGACGGTTAAGGTGACTTGATCCCTGCGGTTTGTGAAGAAAAAGGAACACCGTAACCTCATGTCTCTCGTTGCGACCGATAAACAACTGATTCGGGTCGGGCATAGTCCTGATCCCGACGACGCCTTCATGTTTCATGCCCTGGCCAACGACAAGATCGACACCGGTCGGTATCGATTCGAGCACACGTTGCAGGACATCGAAACCCTCAACCACCGCGCCTTCCAGGGCGAGTTGGAGTTGACGGCTGTCAGCCTGCACGGCTACGCCTACGTTACCGATAAATATGCATTGTGTTCGTGCGGGGCCAGCATCGGCGACAACTACGGTCCGATGGTCGTCGCCAAGCAGCCCATGCAAATTGCCGACCTCAAGGGAAAGACAATCGCCGTACCGGGGACGTTGACGACCGCCTTCCTGACGCTCAAACTGCTGCTGGGGGACACGTTCAAGTACGAAGTTCATCCTTTCGACGAGATTTTGAATCTGGTCGCCGCCGGGAAGTTCGACGCGGGGCTGATTATCCACGAAGGGCAGCTCACCTATGGCAATCAGGGGCTGCACCTGGTGGTCGACCTCGGGTGTTGGTGGCACGACGAGACGGGGCTGCCGCTTCCGCTGGGAGGCAACGCCATCCGCCGCGACCTGGGCCCACGCGCCATGCGCGAGGTGACCGACCTGCTGCAGCAGAGCATTCGCTACGGACTCGAACATCGGCAAGAGGCGCTGGCGCACGCCGAACAATACGGCCGCGACCTCGATCGCCAGCGGACCGACAAATTCGTCGGGATGTACGTCAACGACTGGACGCTCGACTTCGGCCAGCGCGGCCGCGAGGCGGTCGCCACCCTGCTCGATCGGGCGCATCGGGCGGGCATCATCCCGCACGCGGTCGACATCGAGTTCGTCTAGCGATTCGTCATTCCTCCCCGGACCCTGTCATGTCCCAATCGTCCCCCGATTCCGCCGGCTATCTGCTGCGCCTGTTCGGGCTGGAGGGACTGTCGGCGGTAGTCATCGGCGGTACGGGCGCTCTGGGGGGTGCCTTCTGCGATGCGGTCGCCGCGGCGGGGGCGTACACCTACGTCGTCGGCCGCAACCGCGAAGCCGGTCTCGAGCGCGTCGCGCAGATCGTCGATCAGGGGGGGCGTGCCGAATTCATTGCCGCCGACTGCACGTGCCGCGATGATCTGACGGCCCTCCAAGACCACATCGTCGGTCAGGGGCGGCACGTCGACATTCTGATCAATGCACCGGGTATCAATTCGGCCACCCCCTTTCTCGAGATCAGCGACGACGAGTGGTCGCGAATCGTCGACGTCAACCTGCACAGCGTGCAAATCGCCTGTCAGATCTTCGGCAAGCTGATGCTCGAGAGCGGCAAGCCGGGATCGATCATCAACATTGCCTCGGTCAGTGCCGTGGTTCCGCTGTCGCGAGTCTTCACCTATTCGCTGACCAAAGCCGCCATCGTCAACCTGACGCAAAATCTGTCGAGGGAATGGGCGTCACGGGGAGTTCGCGTCAACGCCCTGTCACCCGGGTTCTTCCCCACCGAACAGAATCGCAAGGTGCTGACCCCCGACCGCGTCGCCAGCGTTCTGGCGCACTCACCGATCGCCCGCTTCGGCAAACCGGAAGAACTTGCCGGAGCGATTCTGCTGTTGGCTTCGCCCAATGCCGGCAGCTTTTTGACCGGCGCGAACCTGGTTGTTGACGGTGGGTTTACTTCGATGACAATTTGAACGCGGGACAGTTGGTAGCGCACTCGGCTGCGCCTCGCGGCTAAACGGGTTTGTTGTGAGATTCATGATACTCATTCGAATCGCACCGACGCATCGTTACCTGCTGCGGTTTCACCCGAAGCGGATCGCGCATGTGTTCACCGACGTGCTGATCGTGGGGAGCGGCATCGCCGGGTTGCGGGCCGCGCTGGAAGTCCCCACGTCGCTGTCGATGATCGTCGTCAGCAAAGACGTCCTGGCGCAGTCGAACAGCGCCTACGCCCAGGGGGGGATCGCCGGCGTGCTCGACCCGGTCGATGCCTTCGCCAACCATGCGGCCGACACGATGGCCGCCGGCAAGGGGTTGTGCGATCAGGCGATCGTCGACATGGTGATCCAGGAAGCCCCCGCGCGAATCACCGAATTGATCGAGTGGGGGGCGGTGTTCGACACCGAGAACGGCGAACTGGCCCTTACGCAGGAAGGGGGGCACAGCCATCGCCGCGTGGCCCACGCCCTCGGCGACGCGACCGGCAAGGAAGTCATGCGGGCCTTGATCGCTCGCGCGCGAGGCCTGCCGCACGCCGAATACTGGGAGCAGACGTTTATCGTCGACCTGCTGACGCACGAAGGGGCTTGCCGCGGGGCGCTGGTTTGGAACAAAGAGCACGGCAAGACGATCATCTGGGCCAAGCAGACGATTCTGGCGACCGGCGGCGCGGGGCAGATTTTTCGCGAGACGACCAACCCGACCATCGCCACCGCCGACGGTCACGCCGTCGCCTTCCGGGCCGGGGCCGAACTGCGAGATATGGAGTTCATGCAGTTCCACCCGACGGTGCTGTACATTGCCGGCAGTTCGCGGCACCTGATTTCTGAAGCGGTCCGCGGCGAAGGGGCATACTTGCGCGATTGCACCGGCTCTCGGTTCATGGCCGATTATTCGCCACAGCTTGAGCTGGCTCCGCGCGACGAAGTCAGTCACGCGATCGCCATGCAGATGGAAAAGACGCGGCACTCGTGCGTCTATCTCGATCTGTCGCACCTGAGCCCCAAGCTGGTCCGCGAGCGCTTCCCGCATATCGGCAAGGTGTGTGCCGAGTTCGGGCTCGATATCACCCGCGATCTCATTCCCGTTCGCCCGGGGGCGCACTATATGATCGGTGGCGCGACGGTCGATGCCGAAGGCCGCACGAGCGTCCCCGGCCTGTGGGCGGCGGGCGAAGTCACTTCGAGCGGGTTACACGGCGCGAATCGCCTGGCATCGAACAGCCTGCTTGAAGGACTGGTGTTCGGCCGCAGCGCGGGGCGTGGCGCGGCCGAACGGGCCGCGGCCCTGCCCGACAATTTTTCGGCACTGCCCCTCACCAGCGATTGGCCGCCGATCGAGAGACCCGACGACGACAAGCTCGATCTGGTCGACCTGCGCAACTCGCTGGGGACCGAAATGTGGCGCGACGTGGGGATCCAGCGCGACCAGGCGGGGCTGGAGTCGGCCGAAAAGCAGGTCGAGTTCTGGACCCGTTACGTCGCGGCCCGCGAGTTTGCCGACCCGCGCGGGTGGGAACTGCAAAACATGCTGCTGGTGTCGCAACTGATGATCGCCGGCGCCCTGCGCCGCACCGAAAGCCGCGGCACCCATTTTCGCCGCGACTACCCGAAAAGCGACCCCAAGCAACTCGGGCACCTGTCGATGCTGTCGGGTGGTGACCCCTCGTAGCATAAGCGTCCTCGCTTGTGTCTGATCTGCCCACCGATCCAAGCAAGCGAGGACGCTTGCACTACGGGTCGGAAAATGACCGGGATTCACGTTGCCATCCGACGGGGATATGCTGACGGAATGCCCAGTCCTGCGAGCCCCAGCCCTGCACCCCGCCGATTTTCACTGCCCCTCCCCCGGCCGCTGTGGATCTTCCTGGCGGCGGTCGGGCTGATCGTCGCGGGAATCGGGCTGCGAATCGCGATGCCGATTTATTGGCGGCGGGTTGACGTTCGGGAAATTGAACGCCTGGGTGGTACAGTTGAAGGGGAGGCCGGCGGGCCGCCCTGGCTGAGGCGGCGAATCGGCAACGAAAGGATGAAGGTGTTCGATGAGGTCGTCGGTATTGGTCTGCACCACACGCCGATCTCCGACGCGGAAATGGTTCACTTGTCGGGGATGACGAACCTGCGAGTCCTGTCGCTGTGGAGCACCCCGGTTACGGATGCGGGCCCGGTCCACGTGTCGGGGCTGACGAAGCTGCGAGAACTCACGCTGTTTGACACACAAATCACCGATGCGAGCCTGGCATATCTCGCAGGGATGAAAGACCTGGAGTTACTCGACTTCGACCAAAGCCAGATCACCGACGAGGGATTGGCCCACTTGACCGGGCTCACGTATCTCACTGAACTCAGGCTCAGCGGACCTTTAATCACCGACGCAGGCCTGGTTCATGTTGCGAAAATAATCAACCTGCACAATCTCTATCTCGATCGCACTCAGATCACCAACGCGGGATTGGTCCACCTGCGGGGGCGCACAAACCTGCGGGTTCTCTCGCTCGTCGACACACCGGTCACCGACAGCGGGATGGTCCACCTCTGCGAACTCACGAACCTGAATACGCTCGATCTCAAAGGCACGCGGGTCACTCGCGCCGGCGCTGAAGAACTGAGGGTACTGTTGCCCAACGCGGATATTTCCAGGTGAATTGCGGCCAAGTGCGGTGGGTCAGGGGGAGTGCGTGGCTTCGGCATTCTTCCGCTCCGACAGGGGACAACAACAGATCGGCCCGGGGCAGAGCAAAGCGGCGATAGCCGTAAAGCATCGCCCTGGGTTGCCGGGCGCCATCAATCCAAGCCCTGAAAGGGCGGCACATCCCGGGGTCATACATTCACGACACAATCCCTGCTCCCGATCCGGCTTGTCTCGCCCTGACAGGCAACGCCGTGAAGGATTTTAAGCCGTGGATCTGTTTGGGGTTAGGGCATCAAGCTTTTTCTTTTCCCGTGCGCTGAGTTTGCGGATTGTGGGATCGCCCAGTGGTTTCTTGTCAGGGTTGGGCGGGCGGTATCGGGCGCGTTT
>SIAF01000296.1 GCA_009691905.1 Planctomycetaceae bacterium
AGGGGCTGTTTCTGCCCGACGATGAAGCCTATGTGCTGGTCGTCGCCGACGGCGTCGGCGGCCGCGGCTTCGGCGAACTGGCCAGCGAGCTGGTTCTGCGGTACGGCTGGGAACTGGGGGGCGTGTCGCCAAGCTGGATCATGAAGTACGATCCGAAGTTATGGTCGGCTGTCTGCGACCATGTCGAAGAGTACGCTGCCAAGCTTCAAGCGGCGCTGCGCGAGCATATGCGGGCCAATCCGAAAATGGCCGGCATGGGCACGACCTGGACCTGCGTCTACACGATGGATAACGAAGCCATCGTCTGTCACGCCGGCGATTCACGGGCCTATTTGTACCGCGAGGGAAAGCTGCGCCAACTCACACGCGATCATACGTTTGCTCAGGAATTGCAGGATGTGGGCATGCCGCCGGAAGACACCACTCGCTTCAAGCATATTCTCACGAACTCGTTCGGGGGCCCGCGCGAAAACGTCACGATCGACGTCAGCCACGAGCCGCTGCAAGACCACGACCGATTGCTGCTGTGCAGCGACGGCCTGACCGACATGGTCAGCGACGACGACATCGCAAAGGCGCTCGGCACCGAATTGAAGCCGCAGGCCGTTTGCGACGCCCTGCAGAGTCAAGCGCTGGCCAACGGCGGCAAAGACAACGTGACGATTGTCGTGGCCGACTACCACGTCAGCGGAACCGCCGCGCTCCGTCAATAAGCTCGTGCTCAAGTTTCAATCAGCAGCCGCGACGGGTCTTCGATAATCTCGCGGACCCGGTTCAGAAAGGTCACCGCCTCCTTGCCGTCGATGACGCGGTGGTCGTAGGTCAGCGCCACGTACATCATCGGCCGGATGACAATCGCGCCATCCCGAACGACGGGGCGATCTTGAATCGCGTGCATGCCGAGAATTCCCGATTGGGGCGGATTGACGATCGGCGTCGACAGCAGCGAGCCGTAAACGCCCCCGTTGCTGATCGTGAACGTCCCCCCTTGCAGTTCGTCGACTTTAAGCTGGCCCTGCTCGGCACGGCGGCCGAAATCGGCGATCGCGCGTTCGATTTCGGCAAAACTCATGCGTTCGGCGTTGCGAAGCACGGGCACGAACAGCCCTTTTTCGCTGCCGATCGCGACTCCGATGTCGAAATAATTGCGATAGACGAGATCGGTTCCGCGCACTTCCGAATTGACCTGCGGCACTTCCGACAGGGCTTCGACGACCGCCTTGACGAAGAACGACATGAAGCCCAGCTTGACGCCGTACTTTTCCTGAAACTGTTCGCGGTACTTCTGCCGCAGCAGGATGACCGCCGAGAGATCAATTTCGTTGAAGGTCGTCAGCAAGGCGCCGGTCTGCTGCGCCTGAACCAGGCGCTGGGCAATCCGCCGCCGGATCGGGCTCATCGGGACGACTCGCTCTTCGCGTCCGGCGGTCGCGCCCGACGACGACGTCAGCGCCGGCTCGATGGCCGCTTTGTGTGAAATCGGAACCGGCTGTGCCGTGCCCGCAGATGTCGCAGCGCGAGTCGCCTGAGAACTCTTTCCAGGGCGATTATCCGACTCGGGCGAGACTTCTTTTGCGCGACCGTCGCTTTGCGGCTTAGCCGATGCTGAATCGCTCCCTTCGTCCAGGTAGGCGAGCACTTCCCCCACCGCCGCAGTCTCGCCGGCCTGCTTGAGGATTTTTGCGAGCACGCCCGCCGCCGGCGCGGGAACGTCGACCGTGGCTTTCTCGGTCTCCAGTTCGACGAGATCTTCATCGCGCGCGACGCGGTCACCCACCGATTTGTGCCACGCGCCCACGATTACTTCGGTAATCGACTCACCGACGGAAGGAACCTTCAATTCGACCGACATGAAAAAAACTCTCCTCGTTTCAGTGCGACACCGACCGACGGGGCGCAGGATCATATAGATCTGAATCGCGTGTCATACGCCTTCGAACGCCTGGTCGAGCACGTGTCTCTGTTCGAATTTGTGTGCCGCCGACGACCCGGTGGCCGGGCTGGCCGAAGCCGGGCGACAAATTCCTGAGAAGGGGAAGCGCGAGAGCAAGCGGTCGCCCCACGACAATCTCAGAAAGGGCCACGCCCCCATGTTGGCCGGCTCTTCCTGGACCCACACGACCGGCGTACCATCGGCATACTGCGCCAGGGCCGTTTCCAGCGAGCGCATCGGCAACGGATACAACTGCTCCAGCCGCAAAATGGCCACGTCCCTCAACTTTAGCTCTTCGCGCCGCTGCACGAGGTCATAGTAAATCTTGCCGGTGCACAGCAGCAAACGTCGGATGTGCCGTCCATTCGGCGCGTTCACATCGGGCAGGACGCGGGCAAACGTGCCACCCGTCAAATCGTCGATCGGCGAGACCGCCGCCGGAAGCCGCAGCAGGCTCTTGGGTGTCATCACGACCAGCGGCTTGCGCCAGCGGCGCAGCACCTGCCGCCGCAAACAGTGGAAGTATTGGGCTGGAGTGGTCGGCGAGACGATCTGGATGTTGTCCTCAGCCGCCAACGACAAAAACCGTTCGAGCCGGGCGCTGGAGTGCTCGGGACCTTGACCTTCCATCCCGTGCGGCAAGAGCAGAACGACGCCGCTCAACCGGCTCCATTTGTCTTCGGCGCTGACGATAAACTGGTCGATGATCACCTGGGCCGCGTTGACAAAGTCGCCGAACTGAGCCTCCCACACGACAAGGCCGTCCGGCGTGTCGAGACTGAACCCGTATTCAAAGCCCAGGACGGCGGCTTCCGACAGCGGACTGTCGATGATTTCAACGGGCGCCTGCTTTGGCTGCAAATGATTGAGCGGCGAATAGGCGTGGCCATCGACCGTGTCGTACAAAATCGCGTGTCGCTGGCTGAACGTGCCGCGGCCCGAATCCTGACCGGTCAGCCGAATGCGAGTCCCCTCAACCGCCAGGCTGGCCAGTGCCAGGGCTTCGCCGGCAGACCAGTCGAGGCCGCGCTTTCCCTGGGCCATGTTGCGCCGCACGTCGAGCCAGCGCTCGATTTTGGGATGGGCGTGAAAGTCGGCCGGCAACTGCGTCTGCAACAGCAGCAACTCGACCAGTTTGTTCTCAGGGACGCCGGTCGGCACGTCGTCGCGCTCGTCTTCGGTGCCGCCGCGATATCCCGCCCAGACTCCAGGAGCGGCTTCGGCGGCCGGCTCCGGGGCGCGGGCCAGGGCCAGTTCGTCTTCGAGCCGTACGCGGCGCTCGTCGGCAATCTGGTCGGCCTCGTCGACTGTCACTCCCCCCAGCAGCAACAGCCGTTCGAGATAGTTCTCGCGGACGCTTTCGCGCTCTTCAATGGCCCGGTACATCACCGGCTGGGTGAACGAGGGTTCGTCTCCCTCGCTGTGGCCGCGTCGGCGGTAGCAGTACATGTCGATCACCACGTCGCGCTGAAATTTCCTGCGGAAATCCAGCGCGAGTCGCGCGACCTGGGCCACCGCCTCGGGATCTTCGCCATTCACGTGAAAGATGGGGCTTTGCAGCATCTTCGCCACATCGCTGGCGTAGGGACTCGATCGCCCCTCGCGCGGCAGTGTCGTAAAGCCGAGCTGATTGTTGATGATGACATGAATCGTCCCGCCGACCTGATATCCCGCCAACCCGCTGAGATTCAGGGTTTCCTGGACGATCCCTTCGCCGGCGAAGGCGGCATCGCCGTGGATCAACAGCACCAGCCCCCGTCGCCGCTCGTGGTCGCCGAACCGGTCCTGTTTGGCCCGCATTCGGCCCAGCGCCACGGGGTTGATGAATTCCAAATGGCTGGGGTTGAAACACAGCGACAGATGGACCACGTTGCCCTTCGAGGTCGTCCACTGGGTGCTGTGGCCCAGGTGATACTTGACGTCACCGCGCCCGGCAAGCTGCGAAGCGTCGGCATCTTCGAACTCGCGGAAGATCGCCTGTGGCCGTTTGCCGACGATATTGGCCAGCACGTTCAGCCGGCCGCGGTGGGCCATGCCCAACACGATCTCGCGCGTCCCGTCATCGCCGGCCGTCTCGATGATCAAATCCAGCAGCGGAATCAGGCTCTCGCCCCCCTCCAGCGAAAAGCTCTTGGACCCCCGGTACTTCTTTTGCAGAAACTCTTCGAAAATAACGGCATCGGTCAGACGCCCGAGAATTCGCAACTGCTCGTCGCGCCCGAGGTCGAGCCGGTTTTCGGTGGCTTCCATTCGCAGTTGCAACCATTTCCTGACCGATAATTCGTCGATGTGCATGAACTGCACGCCGATGAACCGGCAATACGTGTTGCGCATCTGCTGCACGATCCAGCGCACTTTCCGCACGTCGGGACCATGGTCGGTGACGATCGTCGCCGGTCGATCGAGGTCGGCCTCCGACAGGCCGTAGAACTCGGGCGTCAGCTCGGGTGTCGGCGGGACAGGCCGATTCAGCGGGTCGATGCGCGAGGCAATGTGCCCCCGCACGCGGTAGGCATGCACCAGCCGGTCGACCCGTTCCTGTAGTGCCGCATTGTCGATCGCGGCCGCGCCGGCCTGTGCCGGTGAGCCGCCCCCTGCGGCGTGAAACAAGCTCCGCCGGGGAAACCGCAAATCGCTCGCCGGAAGGAAGAGGCCGTCGCCGTTGCCCCCCAGCGTTTCGAAATAGTGCCGCCACTGGGGTGCCAGCAACTCGGGATTTCGCCAATAGTCGGCGTAAAGCTCTTCGATGAAACCTAGCGACGTGGGATCAAACCCGTCATCGACAGGCGACGCACCGCTTTTGAGTGGCTCATCTTCAGACATATCGACAACACCGGCACGCGAGGGAACCCCATTCAACGACAGCAGGTCGCTCAATAAATGATAGCAACCCGCATGCCTTGAATCACAGCCGCGCAAAACCCAGGCCCAACCCCCGTGATCATTCGACGCGACCCTGGATATACTCCGCGCGGTTGAAAGTGAAACATTCGTGGCAGACGCTGGCAGCGTCCGCCACGAATGTTTCACTGAAGAGAAAAAGGTGTCGACCACCGTTGTTATGATCCAGTTGCCGTGCATGCATCCGTTGTTCGACCGCCGCACAAATTGAGATTGACCTGCCGAGCCGCGTCACGGCAGAATTGTATGAGTGGCCCCAATCTTTTCTTTAGCAATCTACTCATATTCACCATTTTTCCCATTTTCTGGCGCGTGGCCAACGAGCCGTTGACCGGCAGCGATGTTTTCGCCGCTGTCCGAGCGACTCTTTTTTTCGCACCCCTGGAACATTAAAAACCGAAGAAAAACGCGGAAAAACTGCGATTTTAGCGCCCGCGTGCCATCGACTCAATGACCTTTCTAAGCATCCCAGATTGCCCATTTTCTGGCGCGTGGCCAACAAGCCGTGAGTCGGTGAAGGTGTTTCGCGCTATGAGACGCGCCATCGGGCGACTTGCAACCCACGGGAAAGCGCAACAAGCAAACCGACGATATCCCTCCAAATCTCTCGGAGAGCGCAACAAGCCCCGGGGCCGGCCGCATGCCGACGACGACCCCGAAACGCCCCCGCCCCCGCAAATCGACCAGTCTGTTCGTGCAATCATGGGTGGCACTGCCCACCACGCGGTAAAATATGGCGAATCCGGACTGGATCAGCCGTGTCACCGACGCCCCATGCTGAATTCCTTGGCGTCGGCGTTTGAATTCACGCATTTCCGACAATACGCTCAGGTTGTCCAAATCTCCATTCAATCATGGGTGGCTCCGACCGTCACCGACGAGCGAGGCATTTTGTCGAGCCGCTATCAACCTGGCCCCTACTCGACGACTGAATCCTCTGTGAACGAATTCGTGTGGTAGTATCTGCGGGAACTGACGAGTCCCGCGAAGTGACAAGTTCAATGGATCTGAGGAGACGAAAAATGGCCGCCGGCGTGAAAAGTCTTGCCCGTATTCGCCGTTACCTTTTGTGCTTGGCACTTATCCTTCCTGTGACGACATTCGCGGCAGATGTTCCCGCGCTACTTATCTCTGAAGCCGCCCAGCACGGGGTGATCATTGCCGCATCGGATGCAACCAGCGCGGCCCAACGGCTCAAGACGCTCATCACTCAGGACGCGGGTTTGACGTTCACTATCGTCAGTCCGGGTAAGCAGTCAGATGCGGGAGGCCTCCAATTTGTGTTGTGTACGAAGGACTCGCGCTCCGAAGTGAAGGAGTTCCTGCCCGCGGCAGCTGTGTCGACGGAACTCAAACCACAAGGCTTTCTGATTTCCACAAATTCTCAATCGTCTCAAGCCGTAGTGGTTGGCGGCGATGCGGACGGCCTGCGATACGGTGTCGGCGAGCTCTGGCATTACCGCTGCTCGCTGGATGGCATGAAAATCTTGCCGGAGCGATCGTTATGGCTCGTTAAAGCGCCGGCTTTTTCCAAGCGGATGTTCTGGAACTGGACCCACTGCACGAACTGGGATGACGAACTGAACAGGGTCCATCAGACAAAACATGTCGACACAAGCGGCACACTGGAACCGTACCTCGCGCAGCCGACTGGCTTTGTGGACACGTTTCAGAAAATCGTTGATTTCCAGGCGGACCATAAGCTCAACGGCCTCATTGTCTGGGGTTTCATCAATGACGGTCATGGCGGCCTGGAAACGGCTAAGGCGGTTAGCAAATACGCCAAATCCAACGGGGTGAAAATCCTGCCGGGCATCGGCACGATGGGTTATGGGGGCTTCTATTTCGGCGGCAATCATCCCTACAACATCAACACCTTTCTTTCCAAGCATCCGCAAGTCCGATTGATGGTGCAGGCCGACGGCAAAGACATGCCCGGCACGCCGTGTCCCAGCGACCCGGTCTTTCAGCAGTGGCTCCGGGATGGCGCCGAGTGGTATTTCACAGCCCTCAAAGACATTGGCGGCGTGAATCTGGAGCATGGCGACTTTTTCCAATGTCATTGTCCGCGCTGCCAGCAGCAGAGATCGCGGCCGGAAAACGATCAGAATTACCACTGGGACATGATGGCCACGCAGATGCCCGTCATCCAAACTGGCTTAAAGATCAGTCCGGACTTGTGGTACACCTATGCCTGCTACGACGCGTACAACACCGCTCTGTCGAGCAGCCCGCCCAAGTTTCTCGCCCAGTATCCAAAGGCCGCGATCACCCAGTGGACTTACACCAAGATGATCGCCGATCCGATCTTGAATCCGGCGGGCTCCTGGCCTCTTAGCCTCCGCCCGCCGGTCGGGACGATTCACTCGGTCGGCCTCTTGCATCAAGGGAGCCATTGGGATGTGAAACGCCAGTGGTGGGGGGAGTCAGACAAATCGGCCGTGGCCTTCGGCGGGACATACTCTTTGGTCTGCGACTTAATCCAACAGACGTGCCGGCGGGCCGTTGAAGACCAGTCGGAGGGCCTGCAAATCATCGGCCAGATTGGTATTGCCAGTCCGCAGAATGAACTGAACTACCTGGCCCTGGAAGCGTTCAGCTGGAATCCGCAGCTCGACTATGAAACGTGGATCGATCAGGAATTGGCTCCCTTGTACGGAGGGCCCAAGCTGTCCAGAAGGTATTTCGAGCTTGTCAGCAGCACCACGAAACAGCCGCAGGACATGGCGAGTCATCTGAGCGAGGCGCAGCAGATCCTCGCAAGAACCGCCGATCCGCGCCAAGCTCGGCGTTGGGCGAACTTAATTTCCGAGCTGCGACGACGTCAGACTTTGATAAAGTAGATTCTTCGCCGAGCGCCACCTTAAACCTCCGTCAGCAGAATTTACCATGACGAAACCTGTCCCCGCCTGCTTGGGGAAAAAAGGGGACGCAGTTCTTTGTCGTTGTTGGCGACAGGCGTCGCTCGCGAGAGAATCGAGAGTATGCCGCGGCGGCCACGAATAGCTCCTGGCGGTCGGGTGGCACGTCCTGACGCAGGAAGGGCGTGGCGCACGTCTCGGGGCATTGAAATTCCCGGACGTCGATCCCATCCATCGCAATCCAGCTCAGCCCGGTCTTTGACCACGGGCGACAACGTGGCAGCGATCGAGCGAGCGGCGGTCTGCAGGAGCGCGGCGCATGCCGGTCGAGAGGAATGCAACGCTGCCGATGACATACGGTTGCTCACCCGCACTGAATGCAGACTTCCAGGCTCCCAAGAATGAAGCGAAACTTCCGAGACGCTCGCCACGCCCTTCCTTCGTGCCTCAGTCAGGGCGTGCCACCCGCCCGACGCCCCATGCTCAGTTCCTTGGCGTCGGCGTTTGAATTCGCGCATTCCCGACAATACGCTCAGGTTGCCCAAATCTCCATTCAATCATGGGTGGCCCAGAACGTCGCAGAACGTCACTGGTTGACCAGCAGCGATGTTTTCGCCGCTGTTTGAGAGACTTTTGTTTCAAACCGCTGGGACATTAAAAAAACCGAGAAAACACGGCAAAACGGTGATTCGGGCCGCTCCTTGCCAATGATGCAAACGAGTGCTACAGACATCCCATAATACCCATTTTCTGGCGCGTGTTCAACAAGTCCTGCATCGGTGAAGGTGTTTCACGCCATGAAACGCGCCCTCGGGCGACCTGCAACCCACCGAAAGGCGCAACCAGCAAACCGGCGAAATCCCTCCAATTCCTGCGAAATCTCTCGGAGAGCGCAACAAGCCGCGGGGCCGGCTGCATGCCGCTGAATACCAACAAACGCCCCCGCCCCCGCAAATCGACCAGTCTGTTGGTACAATCATGGGTGGCACTTTCCACCGTGGTTACGAAAAGAGCGCGGCTGGGAGCGCATCGAGTCCTACGGATTGAATTCGTTAGTTTCAGCGGTCAATCTTGTTGAAGTCGCGTAGGTGTTGCACGCACACAGGATGCCGCTCGATGCAATCGACGCGACGATTCGTCCCGTTATCGGAAAAATTGTGCCGTTTGACGTTCAGCAAGCATATCGTGCCGCGGAAGTTCCTGGACAGACGCGGAAGTTCGGCGTGTCGCTGGCAGATTGTGCGTGACTTGTGCTCGGCATGTCACACAGGCTGTTGTGGTCACGGCACAAAGCATGGAAAAAGCTCGGGCTCGACGTAAAAATAAGCCTCGTCACCAGAATTCGTGGGTGAATTTTGGAGTGGGGAGGTCGGATAGGGTGTGATACAGGGCGATTTTTGCGATTTCCGGGGAACGAAAGCCATACGCTTTTCTCAGGGTCAGTTTTGCCTTGTTGTTGAAGCCTTC
>SIAF01000297.1 GCA_009691905.1 Planctomycetaceae bacterium
ACAGATCGGCCGCGGCTTGGTAATCCCGGGATTCGATCGCGCTCTGCAGTTGGTCGAGATCGGACTTGCCTGATCCGCGGAGCGTGGCCAGGACCCGTTCGACCATCTTGAAGTTCCCGAGGCAACGGCCTAACAACGCCGTCATATCGACAACCTGCCGGCCGCTCGTGGTGTTTGTGATTTCCGATGACAGCATGTTGCAGCTGCCTCCTTTCGATTCCGATGCTCGATTCACAACTTTGTACGAGTGGAAACTCAAATCCTCTCGCCGGGTTGGCATTCGCTTCTTCCGCTCCACAGCAAGAATAGGATACATTTTCTCGAAAATCGAAAAAGAAATGATCCCGTTGGAGTATTGAAGGTCTGAATACCCTTGCAAACGATACAACCCGGTCATATCTCCCGAACAGCAAATTCCTATCGCGTGGTATTGAGTGGAATAGAACCGAAAGATGCCGTGCAGTACGAAAACGCTTTGCGAGGTTCATACGTCGAGCTTCGGATCATCGATTCGTCACGCTGCCTGACCTGCCCCCAAGGACTTACCCCGACAAAGAACTTGGTCCGTCATAACCTTGGCGCGGTCATTCATTCTGTTGTCACTGAATTTTCATTTTGAGGTTGACTGGATTGAATCGGTGTCAAAAAACATTGGAT
The DNA here is from genome assembly GCA_009691905.1 of Planctomycetaceae bacterium. Classification (GTDB taxonomy): domain Bacteria; phylum Planctomycetota; class Planctomycetia; order Planctomycetales; family Planctomycetaceae; genus SIAF01. The sequence goes on from SIAF01000297.1 coordinate 658, forward strand.
TGCCTGAGCCGTCAGCCACGGCAATTCAGTCGTCGAGGCATCGCATCGACGATCCCCGGAATACGGATGAGTTCTCAGCACGCAGAATGAGTCCCGGAAATGGGGTGGCTTGTTGGGACTCGAAAGAAACGATTGAGGAATTGGCACAATGGCCGGTATCACAACCAACCTCTCCGGTCGCGGTGACCGTCAGCGCCTCGAAATTCTTCACGAAGCCGTGGACTGTTGCGGTGACGAACTGACGCACGGGGTCGCCCAGACCGCATTGGACTGAGGCGCTGCGGATAATCAACGGCTACTCATTTTGCAACAGAACTTGTACTTTCGGCCGCTGTTGCAGGGGCACAGCGCATAGGGTTCGGTTCCTGGGTACTTCTCGGTCGTCGCTGCTTTTTTCGGGTGCGCCCTCGGCGGGGGTTCATTTTGCGAAGGGACAGTGGCACGATTCTGGTGCATCTGCGGGAACATCTCTTCGTGCCTCCGAATCATGGGAATGACCACGGCGTGCCGGAATTCGTCGTATTCAGTGTCATCCATGCCAAGGTCCATCCGCATTTTGCCGAGACTCGCATCCCGCTCATCCTTCGGTAACAACGACAGGTTCCAGCAGAGCTGGCTGATCATGAATGCCTTGTTCAACTGCTCGTTGGATCCATCGGTCTGGTCGAGCAGCGGCTGCGCGTAGGCCACAATGGATTCTGCAATGGCTCCCATAGCCACCTCTCCGTGAAGTTGCACCGAATGAATGTCGATCCCTGACGAGCCAACGTCCCGCAGTCTGCGCCGCGGGGCGTTCACCAGCCCATGCCGCGCGGCATGATTTTACCACGACCATGACACAACCTGAATCGATACTGCACAAGCGGGCGATATCAGAAATCGTTCCATTTTTCGGTCACAACAGGATTGCCTCAGAATCTCGACCCGGCACGGTGAGTTGGGTTCTGAAGAACTCATCTCGACAATCAAAACCCTGCATAGCCGTCAAACCAGTGGTTCTCGGCAATAACATCTCTGAGTTCCAAGCCCCTCTGGATGCTCATGTCGGATCGATTTTGACCGATCGCTTGGACGCTCCGGTCTGGCACCCCGATGTCATTTTGGTGCGGTCTTTCGCGATAGCGGTTTGATCGACCGAGTGCAGTTGTCGGAGGATCGGGACGCATCAGTCCCCATTCTCCCATGTGACGTTTCAATGACCAGGCGGAGAGGAAATTGTAGCATCGCAGTTTTAGTCGGGGAGTTCGTACCGATCCAGATATTTCGCCCAAGATTCCGCATAGACCGCCAAACGGTCCCACCGAATTTCGGCGGCCAGGACCGCCGTGACATCGAAGATCAGCGTGAATCGCACCGTCTGACACTGATCATCGAGTTGTTGGATGCCGAGCGCACGCGATCCGTACAGGCCGATGTCGGCCAGCAGATCGGATTCCTGCGCCAGTCGGGATGAGCGCACAAACTGGATGTGGATTCCGCGGACGAACTGTTCGTCCAGCCATTGGCGGATGGGTTCCACCGGCCACACGTCCGCCGCGGGCCACAGAGCGTCCTCGATGATGGCAATGCGCTCGATGGCGACTTGCTGAGATTCCACCAAGACAAAGTTCAGAGCCAGGCTTTTGCGACCCGGTTCATCCTGCCAATAGTGCGGACGCTGCACCCAGGCCACTGAGCGATAGCGGTGCAAACCGGGACTGCGGAGCAACTGTTCGTAGGCCAAGCGCCACGTCTCCGTCCCCTCGAACACAAATGTTCCCTGGGCGATGACGCCGGCCCGCCGGACCAGTTCGTCGACCTGCTCCAGAGCGACATGGCGGAAGATTATGTCTCGCTGCTCGCTGATCGTCAGCAAAGAGTTTGCCAGTTGCCGGTATTGGTCGAAGACCACCGCATCGCGTGCCAGCCAGAAGGGAGTTTCCAAAACGGTCAACGTGGCCGCAGACCGGGAAATCTGTCGGTGGTGGGCCACCACAATCCCCAAGAGCGCACACACGAGCAAGCCAACGAGACTGACCAGCGCCGTCATGGACGACCAGAGTGCCGTGACCACAACCAGGATCATCCCCGCGGCGGTGAGCGACACCGCAAGCGGACGCACTCGGAATTCCAAGGGGGCGATGACCCGGGAAGTTGACATCAGTTTCACCAATCAGCAGCCAGCAAGACATTCAAACAACAGTGTGGAGAGGGCCGGTGGTGCCACTCTCCAACCTCATTCGCGGATCGACATACGATTCGCGAGGGGCAACCTCAATAGGGAACGTCTTCGTCACCCGGCTGACGATCGTCGGCCGTGCGGCGGCTTTCGTTCCGTTCCGCCGCCTGCGCGAAGATCCACGTGTGGGCCTGGTCGCAGACCTTGGCCAGCAAGGGGAGATCGTCGCGGCCGAAGCTCGTCGAATCTTTCCACTGGTCGCCGTCCTTGTAGAGCCGTGTGAGCGTCACGTTGTGACGCAGACCGTTCTCGGTTTCATTCTCCCAAATGGCAGCGCGAATGCGCCCCAGCCGGATTTCCTGCACCGGACGTTTTTTCGCGTCCTTGGGTTTCGATTCTGTGGCAGTTGCCATGGTCAAAACTTTCATTCCAGAGACTCAAACACGGAACCATCTCCTGCCCCGACGTTCGGGACGGGCTGCTTCATTCCTCATCCATCGTGCGAGCGATCCTCAATCTCCCGTGAGTTCGGCATGGAACCGAATGCAATGGGAGACGTCGGAATGACCCGCGCCAGATCTCATGACCGTTACGCGGCGAGAGCCAACGACAACAGCCGCGCCACCTTGGCATCGGCTTCAACTCGGTCCGCCGCGTACGTCACGCGCTGCGTGAGCCGAGTCAGCGCATCCACCAAGGCAAAGATGGTGAACGCACCTTGGGTCCGCGCGATTTCCAGCGCCTCGCGAATCGCGTGTTGCGGGATCTCGTGCTTGGCCAACTCCTTGGCCACCTCCTCGGCGTCTGTGCCAAGGCGGGTGTGCATGGCCTTCTTCAGCACGGCGGCGAACTGATCGCGCCGGTCGTCCCGCCGGGCGACCAGGGCCTCGATGTGCCGGCGAATCTCCAACAAGCCGTCCCGCACGTTCGCGGTGTGCTTGCGTGAGAAGTCCACGACATTGACGGCGTCCCAAACGATGTGGTTCTGACAGACCTTTTGGAACCAGAACGTCTGCAAACCGAGTGACCGGCGGCCGACTTCGGAATTCCAGACGAAGAAGCCTGGCGCGAACGCCTCGCCCTCGATCTCAATCCACCCCGTGGGGTCAATCAAGAAGCAGAACATGTCCTGCTCGCCGCAGTAGAGTCCCGTCCCGCCGTTGAAGGCGGTCTGGGGCGGCTGGAAGTCGACCGCGACATCACGGATCGTTTCCAGTAACTCCGCATTCCACAGCCGGGTGTAGGAGACACCGTGCAAGGAACGGACCGACTGACCCGTGGTCAGCAGTTGGATCGGCTTGTCTCCTTGCGGCAACGTGTCGCGGAAGGCCAGCCGAGCCGTTTCCGGCTGCAAGCGATTGACGGTGTCCTTACTGACACTGGCCAGCCGACAGAGTTGGCTGAACGACCAGTCGGTGAGGGCCGCATGGCCCCCTTTCTCCAGGGGGATCAGCAGTTCCCCTTCATGGATCTGCGGTTGCAGCGTGTGCGGCAACTGCCACACGTCGGTGGAGTAGTGACGCTCCTGCCGACAGTGGTCATGCAGTTCCTCCATCGTGCTGAAGGTTTCGTCCGGCCCCCGGCGATACAGTTCGCGGTGGGCTTGCGTGAGATTCGCCATGCCTCGTCTCCTCTTGGTCCAGGTGTTGGACCGGGTTGCGGGTGCCAAAGTCACAGCGTTCACCGGCACCCTAGCGGGTGAACGCCACAACTTTGGTTCCACGCAGGCGAGACGAAGCAGCGCGGTCTGAGGGAAAACCTCAAAAAACCTGTGGGCACCACCGCCCGCTCGACGGACGCGGACGTCGGTCGAGTGGCGGTTGGTTTCGTACTCAGATGGGCGTATCAAGGGAGCGGCTGAAGAGGAATCCGCCCCAGTTTCGTAGCACAACCCCGATCGCTTGTCACGTGGCCCGTTGCAGCTTGGTAGCTGGCAAGAAAAAGTGGCGTGACAACGCGCAGTTACTGCGGGGCTTGACCCGAGAACTGCCACGGAGATTCGTCATCCGCCGGCAGTAACGATCCCCAATCGCGGGCATGCTGCTGCATCAGATCCCACGCCTCGCGGGCGCAGCCGAGTTGAAGGGCGACCCGCACCAACCCGGCGATTTCGTCGGGCAGGACGGTCCAGAAACAGGCCAGGCGACCACGGGACCGCTCCACCCGCCGCGACAAGAATTGCACCGTGTGAGGTTGCTCGGGACAGAAGTTTTCCAGTCCGTGCCGACTGGCAATGCCGATGTACGATTGCCACATGTCTCGATTCGTACCATAGCCGACTGGACGATGCAAAACTTTCTGCACGCTGCGGTTAAGACCGCAGCGTCTGTGCCGGCCGTTACTGGCTCCGGTGCCGGCCACCCCACGAACCGCCGTCCCTTTGATGCGAGCCATGCCTTTCCAAACCCAGACGCCTGTCCGTTCACCAGTCGCAGCCTGGTTCCACAGGTCGTCCTTGAGTTGGAGAGGAAATCGTCGCTTTTATCGCCGGGCAACCAACCGCGGCAATTTGCCAGCCCAAGCACAAGTGTGGCATCGTCGCCGGACCTGGGGAAGCGGAAGCGGGCTCTGCTGGGGAGCACCCCGCCGAGGAATACCCAGGTCGAAGCGTCGAAGGGACGCCCGATGCGGGCCGGTGTTGATCCTCGTGATCACGCCGGTCCCGCATCATTTCTTAAGATGATGTTCTGCGCAAGGTTCCGCCCGCGGTCGGCATTCCCAAGGACCGCACTCCTTCTGCCACTGATCAGACAGAGATCCGTTCGACGATATTGCGTGTCACGCGGCGTTTACGGCGGTCATACAGCCGCGTTGTCCGCGGGTCCGCATGGCCGGCCAGATACTGCACGTCTTCCAGGGGAACACCTTGTTCCAGGAGGTCGGTGATTGTCATCACGCGAAACGAATGGGGCGACAAACGTGAAGACAATCCCGCAGCACGCAACCGGCGTTTGACCATGCGCGCCATATCGTCCGCCGACATGGGTTTGGTTGTGAGGCGCTTGGTCCGACGAATCGCGGTCCGGAACAGCGGCGACGCCGGATCGGCATAGCGCAGACCACTCTGTTCCAAATACTCGTTCAGCGCGAGTTGCAGGTCATGGCGCACGGGAATCTCACGAACCTTGCCCCCCTTCTCGTGAAACCGCAGACAGAATTGATCGCCGACCTCGTAGAAATCGCGTCGGCGTAACTTGGCGACGGCCCCCACACGGGCCGCCGTGTAGATCAGGATACCGATCACGACGAAGTCGCGGCGGTCCACAGCGTGAGACAAAGCAATGCTCTTCAGCAAGCGTCGCGCATGCTCTACGGAAATCTCTGGAGTCTTCCCCTCCACCACCTGATACCGATCGCTGCGCACGGACAGCGCCGGATTCAGAATCAGCACGTGCCGCATGACGAGACCGTCAAAGAAACGCCGCAGCGCCGCCAAGTGCAGTTTGCGCGTAGGCAAGGCCACCGGCAGCGAATCGAGAAACCGCCCGACATCCGCCGGTGTCACGCGGACCAGTGCCAAGTCCCGTGAGATGCACCAGTTCGAAAACAAGCGAATCGTGTGCAGATACGCTTTTCGCGTGAAGGGATTGCGGATCTGCCCGTAAAAGAACTCCTCGAAAGCAAATCGCGCTGCCCCCCCGGCATCCCGAATGAGTGCCGGCAGACCCGCCGGATCAGGCAGTTCGATCCTGGCCGGCACGTTGCTCTCGTCCATCATCGTCCTCCCTTGGCAAACCGAGCATTCGTTGGGTTCGCCATCCGTCCGGTTGCGCCCTGGTGAGTTATTCCCATCCGCGGAGCATCCCGTCGTTTCTTCGGGAAGGTGTCCGGTGCGCCAAACTGCCGCATGGCTCAGTCGGCCACTGCTGGAATTCCGCGTCGGGGTGGGTTTTTCGGCACTCCATTCCTAGCGCCTGACAACGTCTTTTGTCCAGCTTCAATAAGAGGGTGCATGGAATCACATTCTCTCTTGCCTGCTGGGCCGCCGCTTTGTCGAAATCCAGTTCGACAAAGGCCGCTGCGTACCGCTTTCTTTCCGCCGTGTGGGGATGGAACTCAGCTTGAACGCCGATTTGTGCAGGCCGAAATCGGCGTTGCCTGAGTCACCGCGTTGACTTGCCCGCGGTAGGGTCCGTCGAGCTACACACAATCTTCGCGATGATCGTGAACGGTGGCGTGAATGTCGGAATCGCAAATCTTTTCATCCGTCACTTGCTTGGTCTTAATGTAGAACGCACCCTCATCACTCAATCATTCATGTCGAAGTCTGGGCGAGTCTTTTTGAACACCCCTGCACGGAAATCTTGATCTGTGGCGAGCCTTCGCTTCGGCGGGAGACTCCGACCACCCACCACCCACGCGTTTCATGGCTTCTCTACGGGGTTGAGTAGTTCTGCAGCTTATTGCCCGGTACTCTGAATAGCGTTCCTTTCTCTGGTTTGCCGGGCCGAAGCCGGCCTCCTCTTTAGATTCCGGTAAGCTCACCGATGGACGCATTCGATCTGCATCGGCATGTGATTGCGGACTACTCTGCCTACACCAAGAGCTTTGTCCGCATCGCCGACACCCGCATCAGCAAAGTTGTCGACGACGAAATTGCGTGCGGACTGCTTTGGCCGGAGCCGCTGCTGCAGTTGAACCCCGCGTTTGAGCCGGGTAGATCAGTCGATGAATTGGTTCAGCAGGGCGCGTTGCATAAAGACTGCGTCAGGATCTTTCGGGCGAAAGAGCACGAAAATGATCTCGGCCGACCCATGCGGCTGCACCTGCATCAGGATCAGGCGATTCAGATTGCGAGCCAGGACCGACCATATGTGCTGACAACCGGGACCGGATCCGGAAAGAGCCTTGCGTACATCATTCCCATTGTGAATCACGTTCTGAAACGAGGTACCGGACGGGGAATTCAGGCGATCGTCGTTTATCCGATGAACGCGCTGGCCAACAGCCAGCAGGAGGAGCTGGACAAGTTCCTAAAGCGAGGCTTTGGCGGAGGCGATCCTCTGGTCAGTTACCAGCGCTACACGGGGCAGGAGAAGCAGGACGCCCGCGACGCGATCCAGCGTAATCCACCCGACATCATTCTGACGAACTATGTGATGTTGGAGATGATCCTGACTCGCATCGACGAGCGGGCGATGGTGGAAAAAGCGCACGGCCTGAAGTTCCTCGTTATTGATGAGCTTCACACCTATCGAGGTCGTCAAGGGGCCGATGTCTCGATGCTGATTCGCCGTTGTCGCGATGCATTCGGCAGTGCTGACATGCTGTGTGTCGGCACGTCTGCCACGATGGCGACTGAAGGAACATCTGATGAACAGACGGATGTGGTCGCCTCAGTCGCTTCAAAAATCTTCGGGCAGCCGATCCGCAAACAAGACGTCATTGGAGAAACACTTCGACCGAATGCCATTGAACTGGATTTCAAATCTCCAGGGGTCAAACAGGCCCTAAGGGCGATTGTGACAGAAGAGATGACACCACCAGAAGACTTTGAACAGTTGTCGAAAGACCCACTTGCAGCATGGATTGAGAGTCGATTCGGCATTCGAATTGAAGAAGTCACAAAGCATCGACGCCGCCAAACACCAAGTCCGCTGACGGGAAGCGGAAGTGCAGCCGCAGCCTTAGCTCACTTGACGCAGACCGACGAAGAGCGGGCCGCGAAAGCCATCAGAACGTGGTTGGAATCCGGAAGCCATATTCGACATCCGGAAACGAACTTCCCGTTCTTTGCCTTTCGACTCCACCAGTTCATCACTCGCGGCGACACCGTTTGGACGTCACTGGAGTCGTCGGAACAGCGATCGCTCCTATTGCGAGGTCAGCTATTCGTTCCCGGTGACCGTTCAAAGCTCCTGTTTCCACTCGTGTTTTGCCGAAGCTGTGGCCAGGAATATTACCGTGTTGAACGCAAGCAGGCCGGGTTTGTTGAACGACGTGAGAACTTCAACATCTGTAAAGAGACTGGTGTTGAGTCCGGTTATCTCTACGTGTCAGAAGAAGCTCCATGGCCCACCGACGAGCAGGACTTGCTAAATCGCGTTCCCGAAGACTGGATTGAGGAACATCGTAAGCAACGGCGTGTCAAACGAACGATGCCCGTGCCAGAAGTCATTCGAATTACTCCGGACGGAACCATTGGACATCAGGGCATTGAAGCAGCGTTCGTGCGCGCACCATTTCGTTTCTGTCTTAATCCCAACTGTTGCGTCGCCCATAATGCTCGTCAGCGTTCTGACGCTGGAAAGCTGGCAACAATCGGCACAGACGGACGCAGTACGGCCACATCCGTGCTGGCTTTATCAACGATTCTGAAACTCAGGGCAGATCCCGCGTTGGCCC
>SIAF01000298.1 GCA_009691905.1 Planctomycetaceae bacterium
CTGGGTTATGAAGACCTCAACGATCACGACTGGCTGCGGAACGACGCGCTCCTCGCCGCGCTGGTGGGAAAGGCCGACCCGGAGGGAAGCGACCGACGCCATCTGCGCGACCGCGGAAAGGCCCTGGCCGGCAAGAGCACGCTCAACCGTTTGGAACTGACGCCGGTCGGCGCCGACGCGGGACATCGGTACAAAAAGATCGCGGCCAACGTGCATGCGATCCACAATTTTCTGGTGGACGCCTATCTGATCCAGCACGCGACTGCTCCGAAACGAATCGTGCTGGATGTCGATACCACGGATGATCTGGTTCATGGTCATCAATTGGGTCGGTTCTTCCACGGCTACTACGACGCTTACTGCTTTCTGCCGCTGTACATCTTTTGCGGCGATCATCCACTGTTGGCGCTGCTGCGTCCCTCGAATCTCGACGGAGCGACAGGGACCGTAAAACATTTGGCGCGGATCGTAGCGCGGATTCGTCAGGCGTGGCCGGACGTGCAGATCGTGATTCGTGGCGACAGCGGCTTCTGTCGCGAAGACCTGTTGCACTGGTGCGAAACCAATCGCGTCGATTTTGTGATTGGCCTCTCGAGAAACACGCGTTTGCAGCGGATTCTGGGGAAAGAACTGCAGGAGGCGAAACTGCTGTTCGAACAAACGGGCAAGGCGTCCCGTGTGTTCAAGGATTTTTCGTATCGCACACTCAAGAGTTGGGCGCACGACCGGCGCGTGATCGGCAAAGCCGAACATCTGGAGAAAGGTTCTAACCCGCGGTTCGTCGTGACATCGCTGTCGGCGGAAGAGTTCGCCGCGCAGCCGCTGTATGAGCAGGAGTACTGCGGTCGCGGCAACATGGAGAACCGGATCAAAGAACAGCAGTTGTATCTGTTTGCCGACCGAACGAGCTGTCACACGCTGAGGGCCAATCAACTGCGCCTGGCGTTCTCGACGATGGCGTACGTCTTGTTGCGGGCGCTACGGGAATTCGGCTTGAAAGGAACTGCGCTGGAGACGGCGCAAGCCGACACGATTCGTCTGAAGCTGTTGAAGATCGGAGCGGTCGTCCGCGTGACGGTCCGCAAGGTCTGGGTCGCGCTGTCCGAAGCCTATCCCTGGCAGGAGTTGTTCGGTCAGGTGTACGACCGGTTGACCGCCTGGAGAACCTCCCCGGCGGTCGTCGCCAGCGGATAGACAGACTAACGCGCCAAGGGCTCAGCGAGCTTTTGTCCATCAGTGGTTACGTAAACACAGCGCGATGGCGCTCGCGGACCGCGCGCAGCGCGTCCAAATCCATCCCAACGTCTGCTCCAACGGCTCGATTTCCCGTTTTGACCACCGCGCCACCCGCAAGTCGCCCTCTTGTCGACCCGCCGACGGGCGTCCGGAACCCCGGGCCCCAGTGACCCGCCGAAAAACCGGCGATCAACCCGCGCTGTGAGAAATGCAGGCTAGTCGACGTCGCCCAGCAATTGATCGGCCCGAACATCAAGGGCGTGACGTCGCAACTCACGTTCAAGATGCGGGGCAATACCAAAGCGTTCGGCTGGCATCAGGACAACGGTTACGGGGAACTCGACCCGTACAACGCCTTGACCACGCTGACGGCCTTGGACGACACCGACGAACAGAACGGCTGCCTGTGGATTGTCCCCGCGAGTCACCAACGCGGTCAGATCGAACCGGGCTTGAATCTCGCGGACAAGCAGGCGGAAAAGTCGATCGAACTTGTCGTCGACGAATCGACGGCAATTCCCGTCCCCATGCGGGCCGGCGAGGCGATCGTCTTCCACTGTTGGATGCTGCACAAATCGCAGGGGAATTTCTCGCCGGATCGTGACCGCCGCATTCTGTTCCTGCGCTACGCCGATGCCGACGCAGTCTACAACAACCGCCGCCCGCGATTGGGGCCGTTGCTCAGGGGCGTGACCAAGTTCCCGGAAGTGGCATCCTACGAATCCAATTTTCTGCGCGATGGAAGCCTGCCACGTTAAGACAGTCTGCGTCCCACCCCATCGACATCCCTAGAGGCAATCAACCATGAATCACCGGATTACCTCAATCCGACCGCGCGGACCATTCTGCGCCGTCTATGCGATGTTCGCGATCGCTTCGGCTGTGGTCTGGGCCGTCCGGAGTGGTGATCAGCGTCTGGACAGCGCCCCAATCACCGGCCAGGACGCGCGCTGCCGGGGCAGGACTGGCGGCCGTCAAGTCCCACAAGCGGATGGTCTTATCGTAACTTGCGGTCACGAGCCATTGCCCGTTGGGGGAGATCGCCAGCTTCCGGATCGCTGCTTCGTGTCCGCCAAGTTCCACCGGCTTCAGCGAAGGATCGATGGCAGTCAGATCCCAAAGCCGCGCAGTGTTAGCCGAACCTCCCGTGACTAGCCAGTGTCCGTCGGGGCTGATGGCCAGGTCCGCGACGGAGCCTTCCTCCCGTCGCAGCAGAATCGATTCCCCAGAGGGGTCAGCCAGGGTCAGGTTCCAGAGCCGAACGGAATTGTCCGAACTCCCCGTCGCCAGCCAGCGTCCATCAGGGCTGATGGCCAGTGCCGAGATGGCATTCACATGGCCGCGCAGGGCAGTCGATGAAATGGAAGGACCAGCGGCGGTTAAATCCCACAGCCGGGCGGTATGGTCCGAACTCGACGTGACGAGGCAGCGTCCATCAGGACTGATTGTCAGGTTCAGGATGCGATCTTCGTGCGCGCGCAGTACGATCGGCGCCGTGGACGGGTCGGCGGCCGTCAAATCCCACAGCCGGGCGGTCCGATCAGCGCTTCCGGTAACGAGCCAGTGATCGTCGGGGCTGATTTTCAGGTCGGTGATCACGTCGTCATGTCCGCGCAACACGAACGGTCCCGCAGACAAATCGGCCGCAGTCAAATCCCAAAGCCGGACAGTTCGGTCGCGACCGATTGTGATGTTGTCGCCGCTGCTTGTGACAAGCCAACGGTTATTGTGGCTGAACGTAACACTGGAGGTCCCGTCGGTATGCCCTGCCAGCGGTTGTCCTCCGACTGCCTGCAGCGACTCGTAGAGCTCTTCGTGTGCCCGTGCCAACACCGGCTCGCCGACGTTCAATGTCGCCTCGGCTGCGGCAACAGCCAAAAGAGCGCTCCGCTGTGGAAACTCCTGACGGACGATTCGTGATTGGGCCGCCAGTCGTTCGGCCGTTGCAATCCGCAGTTGGCGCTCCGTTTCCAGGCGGGCGCGAGATTCCTGATCGGCGTTGAGCTGCGCTGCGGCGGCGTTCTGATTGGCCCGCTGAGCCTCGCGGCCGACCTCATCGGCATTCGCGTTTGCCCGATTCGTTTCCTGCCTGGCAAGTTTTGCACGATTGGCCGCGAGAACCGCAAAATAGCTCGAAACGATCGTGCCGGCCAGCAGCGTTATGGTGATTACCCCCAAGAGGCCGGCAACCAGTGGATTGCGCCGGCCCCAGCGGAATCCGCGGGACGCGGCACTGACAGGTCGGGCCAGGATCGGCTCGTTCTTCAGCCATCTGCCCAGTTCCTCAGCTACGACCCGAGCTGAGGGGTAGCGCTGCTCGGTCGATTTCTCGAGACATTTCAGACAGACCGTTTCAAGATCTCGGGGAATGGCCGCGTTCAGCTTCCGAGGGCTGGGGGGCTCGTCGTGAATCACCTGGTGGAGCAACATCCGCACATTGCCGCGAAACGGCCGCTCGCCCGTCAGCAGTTCGAACAGGATCACGCCCAGCGAATAGACGTCGCTGCGACGATCGGCCCGGTACCCCTCGCCTCGGGCCTGCTCGGGCGACGTGTAGGCCGGCGTGCCCAGCACCTGTCCGTCGACTGTCATTGTGATCTCCCCCGCCTCGCGCTTGACCAGCCCGAAATCCATCAGATGCGGTTCTCCCGCCGCATCTAGCATGATGTTCGAAGGTTTGAGATCCCGGTGCACGATTCCCGCAGCGTGCGCGTGTTCCAGCGCTGCGGCGATCTTCACACAAAGTACAACCGCTTCGCGCGCCGTCGGCCTCTTGCCGCTTAACCAGTCGGCAAGGGTCAGGCCCTCGACCTAATCGCTGACGATGTAGACCGAACCTTCATGCCGACCCACTTCGTGAATGCTGACGATATTCGGGTGCCTGAGTTGCGCCGCCGCGCGGGCTTCCCGGAGAAACTGCTCGATTCCTGTGCTGTCGAGTTGCTCACATCGGGGAATCTTGACCGCTACCAGTCGATCGAGCTGTGTGTCATGCGCTTTCCAGACCGTTCCGAACTGCCCCATTCCAAGCCGTTCCAGGAATTCGAAATGCGCGATCGACGCGATTGTCGGCCGGTAGCTGGCGGTCTTGTCGGCCACCAGATTAAATTGGCTGCCGCAGGATGGGCAGTGCACGTTCGTGAGGTCGGAGTCGTCGACGACTTCAAGGGGCTGGTGACAATGCGGGCAGCGAATATGCATCTTTGATAACCCGAGCCGTGTTGCAGTCAACTGCCCAGTAAATCGTGAATCCTGCCTAACATCAGAATCTCGAGGGGCCGCGAATGCAATCGTTGACCTCAGATCGGGCAGGCTCGCTCAACGGCTACAAGCCCAAGAGACATCTGCAGAGCGCCTGACTGACAGGGTTTACGGGACTCTCGGCGAGAGCCGGCCGATTCCTGAAGTCCGTCGAACAACGGCATTGGCCGAATCGGCGATTGAGCTTCATCGCATCGGCGCGTCGCATGCCGTCGTCCCGTAATCTCATACGTATTCCGAATCTGTGCCATTAAACGACCGTTTGATTGGACGTCAGATAGAGCAGTTGCGCTCGCGAAATATTTGGCCGAACTCTTGAATCATCGCCGATTCCGTGCGAAAACGAAATCAAGACGATTGCCGGCTTGCTTCTTTGCGAAAAGCCGTGGCATCCTGCCGTTATGCGTTACCCAGAAGGAGGGTATTCTCACGATGACTCGGACGAAATCCGCGAAGATTTCTCGTGGCTGATGAGAAATGGTCTGGCCGTTCGTCCGGCCGAGCACGTCATTGTCAAACGCATGGCGGCTGACCCGTTGGCCGCAGACTGGGCCAACCGGCTGGAACTCATTCACCTGCATTCACCAGAGAATCAGCACCTCGACGCCGATACCGTGCAGCGGATAGCGGACGAGATGGCCGCCGCCTTCGAAGGGATTGCCCAGGGGCAACTGGAGATAGTGCTTTCGGCGCTGGACGGCGTGCGGGCTGAGATTCTTACAGCGCTCGGAACGTCGATCCCTGAGGCGTCCGCCGCACCTCCCCCTTCGGGACCGTCCACCGACACGCCAGAGCGTCCAGAACAGCGCCAGTCCGGTCTAGATCCCGGCCGGCTGTTCTGATTCTTGCCGCGCCGCCGCAGCTATCGGAATGGGCTGAAGCCGAAGTCGAAACGCCGCCGGTATCGACCCGACCGATATGTCGAATCACTCTCTTCCGGCCGGCATTGCGCTTGATGCTCCCCCCGTGGCACGCTGGCTACGTCTGCCATGTCGGCAGGCTGCCTTCGGGCGCCCAAGTTCTTTCAACCCATAGCAGGAGTAGCGTCATGCAAGTTGATCTGAGTCACGGGAAATGCCGCAGTTGCGGGGGAGTGCTGGAGATCACAGAAGTCGACGATGCGACGATGACGGTCGAGTGTCAGGACGGATGTGGGGAGTCGTACCTCGTTGAGACCGATGCGTTCAACGACGGCGGGCTCATGTACTGGCCGGCCATGATGGCCCGCCAGGAAGAGCAAGAATAAGGAGGTGCGAAATGGATCCGGAAGCAACCCTGTTGGAACTTCTCTCGGCCCTCGAAGGACACGACATCGATCAGGTGAAGGAGTTGGCCCGAGCCCTCACGCGCTGGCTCGACCACGGGGGCTTTCCCCCAAAAACCGTTGGTCACTGGAAACTCGGCCAGGACTGGCACGCAGAGCTCACGCGATTTATCTGCCGTCTGGCCCGCGCGCACGTCAAAACGATTGCCGCACATGCGGCGGAAGGAGGAGATGATGTTCCATAGCAACCGCCGTTGGTGTATTGCGAAAGTCGGCTCCGCCGAAGAGTTGGCCGGGAAGCTCACCGAGACAATCTGGTGCTGTTGCACAGGCTTCGAACTCGACAAGTACCTCTGGCTCAACGACTCGACTTCACCTGACGATGCACAGGAGTACGCGATCGTGAAACGGCAAGGGCCGAAGAGGAAGCCTGTCCAGATCGAGTCGATCACGTTCAGGTTGTGTGACCATGCGAAGTCGCTCGGTTACATCGAGCACACGCTCGCGGGACTCGATGATCAGAACAGTTTCCGGCGCAGCGTCGAGCCGATCCTCGAAACACCGGAAGCGCATGGACGCTGCAGCTACTGCGCTTGACGCCCGACCCCCAGTCTCAGGACTGGGGGCCTTTTTCGCTGATCGTCCCATGCCTCAGAGGACAACCAGGCAAGGCCCAGCAGGCCTTCGGATTTGGCTTCTCGGAACGCCGGCGACCGTTCCACAGGTCGTTTGATGGGATGTCCGAAGAAACGATTGAGATTACGGGACAACGACGAACGTAAGGCGTAACTATTTGTTAGTGCCAATCTTAGGGCTGTTTGCGGTTGTGTTGATTGTCGGCGAGATCTACCAGTACTCTCGGGCGAAGGATTACGAGAAGGCACTCGCCGCGTAAAAGTCGCGGCGCGGGTCAATCCGCCCGATCAGTTCCGGTAATGGTTCGTCTTTGAGCCTCACAGATTCTTCAATCATCGGAGTCATCTCATGCCTATGTCGTTTTTCCGTCGCTTGCGAGCTTTCGTCGAACGAGAAACCCTCTCGCGGCGAGACGTGCTCATCGCGACCAGGTGCCGCCGTCGGCGGGATCTTTCTCCATGAGCGACTGGCAGCCGCTCCGAAGCGCAAAGGGCCGGAAAATAAGAAGCACGTACTCGTCATCGGTGCAGGGTTTGGGGGACTCTCCTGTGCCGATGAGTTGGCCTACGCGGGATACCAGGTGACCGTCGTCGAAGCTCGCGATCGAGTCGGCGGACGGGTCGAAACACGCAATGATCTCGTCGACAACAAGGCGGTGGAAGCAGGCGGCGAGCTGGTCGGCGACAACCAACCCACTTGGGTTGCCTACAATAACCGCTTCAAACTCGAGTTTACCCGGATGGAGGACAAAGACATCGATGTGATCGAGCTGGACGGAAAGCAACTGGGAAAAGACGCCGCGATCAAGCTCTACAAAGACATGGATCAAGCGCTTCGCGAGTTGAACAATTTGGCCGAACCGATCCCCGCCTACACCCCTTGGAAGTGCGACCAGGCGAGCGCTTTGGACAAGCAGTCGCTCCGCGACTGGATCGACCGGCAGGAGGTGTCGGACGAGTGCAAGGTCTGCATGGCGGTTCAGTTTACCGCCATCAATGGCATCGTGCCGGCCTGGCAAAGTTTGCTCGGGGTGCTCGCGATCGTGAAAGGGGGCGGGTTAGAAAAGTTCTGGGACGAGACCGACACGCAGCACGTCAAGGGGGGGTGCCAGCAACTCGCCACGAAGCTGCGAGACTCCCTGAAACATCAAGGCGGAAAGGTGAAGTTCTGTTGCCCGGTTCGCTCCGTGCGGATTCTGAAGGACAAGGTCGAAGTGGTGTGCAAGGACGGAAAGAAGGAGGAATGGGATGATGTCGTCCTGACGGCCCCGCCCAGAGTCTGGAATAAGATCGACTTTGTTCCTGCATTGCCACCCGGCCTGACCACGCCGCTCGCGGACAACGTGAAATATCTGGCGGTGACGAACGGCCAGCCTTGGAAAGATGCCGGCCGCGGAGTGAATGCCCTGTCCAACGGGAATGTCCAACTGACCTGGGAAACGACCGACAGTCGAATAGAAGGGGGCGAACACGCCACCGTGGCCATCACCGGCGGCCCGGCCGCCGACGTGTGCCGGTCCTGGGCCATGGAGGGGAAGCTGTACGGCAATTACACGGCAGTCTTGGATCGGTTCTGGCCGGGCTTCGCCAAAGCCTCCGTCAAAGACAAAGGCAAGCTCTACGACTGGTTGGGCGACCCGTACAGCCGAGGTAGCTACTCGTTCCCGGCCCCCGGTCAGGTAACGGTGGCCGGCCCGCTGCTCGCCGAGGGGATCCTCGGGCGACTGCATTTCGCCGGGGAGCATTGTTGCTACGCATTCACCGGTTGGATGGAGGGGGCCCTCTCGTCCGGCGTGCGTCTCGCACGACGGCTGTGCGAACGGGACGGGCTGGTTAAACCAAGAGCCGAGTGAACCCACGGTGTTGCGATGGTCCTGCCGAGGGCCGATGTATGTGGGTCAGGACCGGATCGGACTCGCCGGCGATTGACGCCTCTTGAGACGCCGCGAAGTGCGAGTTGGACCGATCAGCCCCTGTACGCCGGCCGAGAGCGCTGGCAGACTGGTGGCATGACGAGTCGGGAATCTCTCATTCCGGCCGAACGAATCGAGCACTCCATTCACTTCCTGCATGGCGAGAAGGTGATGCTCGATTCGGACCTTGCGTCACTTTACGGCGTCGAGACGCGTGCTCTGGTTCAGGCTGTTGAGCGCAATCGCAGCCGGTTTCCGGGCGACTTCATGTTCCAGCTCACGCCCGAGGAAAATGCCGTTCTAAGATCACAATTTGTGATCTTAGAAACTGGCCGCGGGAAGCACCGCAAGTACCTGCCCTACGTCTTCACCGAACAGGGCGTGGCGATGCTCAGTAGCGTCCTTTGAAGCCCCCGCGCAATCCAGGTCAACATTGCGATTGTGAGGTCCTTCGTGAAGCTCCGCGAGATGCTCTCCACCCATAAGGACCTGGCCCGCAAGCTCAACGACATGGAGAAGAAATACGACGGGCAGTTCAAAGTCGTCTTCGATGCCATCCGCCAGTTGATGATCCCGCCGCTTCCGACGAAGCGGCGACGGATCGGATTCCGATTGTCCTAAGGGCGCTCTCAAGAATAAGTTACCGAAAATGATATTGACACGAAACGGCCTTTTGGGCGATGTTTCCGCCCATGCCGGATGCACAAGTAGTCGAATGGATTCGCGAGAAATTCACCGCGATTGTTGCGGACCTTGATGAGCGCGCTCGGAGGCGGT
>SIAF01000299.1 GCA_009691905.1 Planctomycetaceae bacterium
GAACCCCACAAATCGACCAAGATACTCTCACTGTTGCGCTCCTTCGCTTTGGATTCCCATTCCAAAAACACACACGAAGGTGCGCAACAGGTTTTTAATTTCCTGGCAACCCCAGTTTCCCCCAATCTCCGCAGTTTCGTCCGGCCAGCGCGGGAGTGTGCTCGCCCAGCAGGCGGCGGACGACCCAGTAGCCGCGTTTGACGGGACTCGTTCGCAATCCCGGCGAGTTGCGCGTCAGAAAGACCGCCATCGGCAGAAAGCCCCCGCGACCAAACTGGTCCGCCTGTTCAACGCGCACCCAGTCTTCCGGACCAACACTCGGAATGGTCATCCCATAATGCTTCGCCAGCAGCCGATTGACGAACGTATGGCGGCCCATCACGAAATCAACGAGCGAGCGATTGCTCTTCGCCACGTCGGCAAAAAACCGGATCGGCTCTTCGTACATCGCCTGCCGCAATTCATTCGTAAAGCTCGCAAACCGCTCGCGATCGACTGCGTTGTGCTCTTCGAAGCGACGAAATTCGAGCCAGTTGCCGGCGAACTCGGCACCCAACCGCCGGATGCGCTCGTCCTGCAGCATTCGCCACGTCTGGGGAATCAGCACTTCGGGCTGGTGGAGATTGCCGGCGGCCGCGTGTGCCAGCAGTTCGTCGTCGGGGAGGCTCGACCAGAGGAAGTAACTCAACCGGCTGGCGAGTTCGTAGTCCGACAAGGGACGGACTGCCTCGCCCGCCGCTGCCAGATCGAATCGATACGAGAACCAGGGAGACATCAAGACGCCCGCCAGTGTGTCGCGCAGGGCGTCTTCGTGACCGAGCCCCTCCGTCTCACGCCGCGAACGGTAGAAGCCGACCAAATCGTCGCGCTCGACCGACGACAGCGGGCGGCGGTAGGCGCGCTGGGCGAAATGCAGCAGCGCTTCAAGATGGCTCGGTTCCGCTGCCAGCCGCGACGTTTCAACCCAACTGATCATCTCGGCCATTTCCGAGAAATAAGTTTCGATGGCCTCGATTGCCGGTTCGCCGGCCCCGATGCGGCGCGCCTTGGCCGTATACATTTGGGCCAGTTGTTTCAACTTCGCCCTTGAGGTGGCGTCCTTATCTTCTGAGCGGGCGAAGTCGAAGGCCGCTTCCTGCATGAATCGCGGCGGCTCGGCCCGTTCGAAAAAGATGAAGTCTTTGTATTGCCGCATCGGGACGAGCGTGATGAAATTCAATTCATCCCACAGGTCGTCGAGTTCTTGCCGCCGATCGTCGTCCAGCACCAGTTCGCGAAGCGGGGCGTCGTCGCGGAAGTAACCCTGCATCAGGTGGAACCCGGCCGTCAGCAGCCGCCCCTGCCCCGCCGCACTCGGATCGAAGTACGGACCGCGATCGGAAACGAAAAAGGCACTGGGAAATACGGCGCAAAACCTGGCAATGTCGGCGCGCTCGTCGCTGCCGCGCATCCGGGATGCCGCCTGCTCGCGATTCTTCCACAGCACAAATGGCTGGCTTCCGTCCGAAATGCCGTCGACGTGCATCTTGTCAATCCGCACTTCGTACTCTTTGCGCAGGGCGACGACACGGTCTCGCAACGCTTCGCATTCATGTCGAATCTCGCCGGGGGCTGCCGATGCATCGGGCATTTTTGACAACAGCACCTGCACTTCGGCCATCGGCCCCGGCTGTGCCTCCGGTTCAGTCAACGCCGACCAGATGGTCGCCAGGTAGCGCGGGCTGATCCGCGACCCGGTCGCAACGTCGGCCAGTGACGCATCGGGCTTGCCGATCGCCGCACGGTGTCGGAACTGCCAAGCGGCCTGAAAATAGTCAGCCAGATCGACCTTGTGCCGCTGGTAGAAAGCGATGATCCGCTGGACGCAGTATTTGTCGCGGTCGGTGTCGGTCACGACCGGGTGCGGCGCAAACACGAATCCGCTCGGCTTGAGCACGACGTGATCGGCGATCAGTCGTGCCGCCGCCAGATACTTTTTCACCAGCGCCGGCGACATCGTCAGCGACTCGCCCGAATTGTCGAACCCGGCTTCGTTGGCAGGATCGACGGGAAACTCGCGCGTCGGATGAATGTCGACCCCAGTCAGATCGTGAATGCTGTAATCGAACTCGGCATTGCTCAACCGCCGCGCCAGGACCGGCCCAGGGTCGCCGGCGTGGCGGCGCGCTTCGACGTCGCGCAGTTCGCCGATCCAGGCAACGACCGCGCGGCGTTCCTCGGGCGTCGGCCGCCGCAACGCTTTCGCGGGCGGCATTTCATCCGCCTCGACCCGTTCGAGTAAGGTCTCCCAGATGCGATGGTTCTTCAGAACAGCCGCAAGGGAGGTCGCACCGCTGAGGTCGAGCTTGGCTTCGGCCTTGTTTCGCCCGTGGCACTCCAGGCAATACGATTTCAAAAACGGTTGAACGCTGTCTTGAAAACGTCGTTCCAGCGCCGCATGGCTCGGGTCGCCGGCATGGGCCGCCCCGGCGACGCAGAGCACGACGAGCAGCCCGATGGCGAGTGTTGATCGAGACGGCATGAAAGACGAATGTCGACGGGATGGAAGGCAGGAATCAGCGGCATGGCGAACATGCATCAATCTTCGTCGATACACTCTTGAAATAGCGGAGGAGGGATTTGAACCCCCGACACGCGGATTATGATTCCGCTGCTCTAACCAACTGAGCTACTCCGCCAATAAACCGTCCCCGGAATGACGGGGACGGATCATGATTATAGTGGGCTTGGCAACGTTGAAAAGCATTCCAGCGGCGATTTTAGGGGCATGCCGCAGCCTTAAGGTGTGCAGTCACTCGGGAGGCTGCAAAAGAATCCCGCCGGGGTCGTCTGGGATGTTCGCCAGAATGTTCCGCAGGATCGCAGGCGGAACTATGCCTGGCGAATCTTCAATTGCGTCCTGGTCAAACTCAAAAAGCCAGTCGCAAATTGCGACGCACCGTTTGTAAAGTCCCGTTTTGGGGTGTCCGTTGTTGTGCCACGGCAGTTCAATCTGATTCTGCGGAATGGGCCGGCTCAAAGTGCTGGTCGCCGCAACCGCAATGAGTCGCGCACCGGGAACAATTTCTGCCGTCGGCGTGACGATGACAGCCGGGCGACATTTGGAATTGCGGCCGTTTCGATCGACAACCCGCACCCAAATGATGCTGCCCTGCTGTAACGGCACTCGGTATTCTCCGGCGTCGACTCAGAAGGGGCGGTCTTCGTCGTGGGTATACCAGTCCGAAGGCGGTGGGTTGACTGCAGCGATACGCTTGAGTTGGTCGTTCGTCAAATCGCGTTCGGGCCGTGTTCGGGGTGGGCGCCTGAGGGGCTTATCCGACAGCATGCCCTTGACGTTATCGAACGGCAAGGCGCAGGTTGCGTGCGTGTCAGCCTTCCCGGGGGGAACAAACCGTGTCGAAATCGGTTCGGCGGCTTTGAGTTCTTTCACTTCGTCAGGAATCGTTTTGCTCATTTCGATCATCCCCCTTTGCAGTTTTTATCACGAGAATTCGCCGTTCGATTATGAACTCATCCTTCGCGATCAGCTTGAGTCGATACTCGCCCGAGGCAGGAAACTCAATTCCCACCTGAGTGAGGCAAAGTTCCATAATCATCCGTGGATCAGTGAATTCCAATTCCTCGGATATCTCAAATATCGGCGCACGTTCTTCGTCGACGTCAACGAGGATCAGCTTGAACGGCACCTTGCCGTGGCCGTCGGTCAGAGAAATGTAAACAGAAAGAATCGGGTGACGTAGCGGAAATTGCATTCCGCCAATTATGGAAAACGTCCCGATGATCGTGATTTTCCCAGTGTATGGGTCACGCCAATACCCATCACAAACGACCATCGCCAACGGATAAGGCACCAATGCGCGCGTCTCCAAGCTGTGTTTCTTCCTGGTCGCCAAATGGGATTATACTCCGGGCGGGCCGGATAATCGACCAGATTTTGCTGAAACGTGGGCTTTCAGCAAGGCGAATTTGTCTGTTCAATCTGCAATCAAATTGCAACAGATCGGGTGGCACTGACAACCGCAAGGGGTGTTCTCGGCGGTTTCGATGGAATCCAGAAAAGTGCGTTTTTCCCAAGACTTGCCGAGTTTAGTGCACTTTTCGGCCGAAATTACGGTCCATTATGATTCCGCTGCTCTAACCAACTGAGCTAATCCGCCAATAAACCGTCCCCGAGGTGACGGGGACGGATCATGATTATAGTGGGCTTGGCAACGATGAAAAGCATGTCAGCGGCGATTTTAGGGGCATGCCGCACACAGTCAGCAGGTTATGCTGAGCATGACGCGAACGTCTCTTGGCGCGCGATTTCGCATTCCCGCACACGTCATCCACGGCATGACCTACGTCATTACCCGACAACCATTGGAGATTTGCGAGTGTTTGCTCGAATTGCTGACCGCTACAAAGGCCGCACTGCCGTCGTGATCGGGGCCGGCGGGATTGGGGGCGAGATCATTCGGCTCTTGTCCGGCAGCGTTGCCAATCTTGTCGTTGCCGACCGCGATGAGGCACTGCTTGAACAACTGGCCGCTTCTTGCGGACCTGCCCGATTGCTGGTTGGGAAAATCGATGTGCGAGACGACGGTTCCGTCGCCGAATTGTTCGCGTTCATCAAGGCCACGGTGGGGACGCCGGATTATCTGTTTTACGCTGCCGGGATTCTGAATGTAGAGCCTTTTGCAGAGACGACGAACGACCTTTGGAACCTGGCAGTCAACGTCAACCTCAACGGGGCGTTTTATTGCACCAGGGCCGCAGCCGAGCTGATGCGCGGTCAGGGGAGCGGCAGCATCCTCTTGCTGGGTTCGATCGCCGGAACGAAAGCCCGGTCGGGCTCGCGGGTCAATCCGGTTTACAACGCCACGAAGGCGGGCCTGGCGGCGTTCGTCAACTCGGCGGCGATTCAATTGCGCAAAGATGGAGTGCGCATCAACTGCATCTCGCCCGGGCCGACGGCAACGCCGATGATGGATGTCCAGCCGCGGCAGGTTCACGAGGCGGTCAGCGAAATCACTTTGGACGGCCGAATGAACAACCCTGACGAGGTCGCCGAATTGGCCCTGTTCGTCGCAGCACACGGACGTTTTACGGGAGAAGAACTCTGTCTGGGCGGAGGGGCGGGACTGGGAGGTTGAGATGCTGACGCGACGCGACATCCTCGTCGGATCGATTGCCTTTGGAGCCTTCATGCGCACGCGACCTGCAATTGCCAAAGCCTCCCAGCCGGCCACGCCGGTGAATTTCGATGTGCCTTCCGGCGCCTGCGATTGCCACGTGCATATCCACGGCGACCCCGCGAAATTTCCGTTCTACTCGGGGCGGACCTATACGCCCGAGACGGCACTGCCGGAAGAGCTGGCGGCGCTGCACAAAGAGCTGCACGTCGAGCGAGTGGTGATCGTTACGCCTAGTGTCTACGGCACCGATAATTCGGCCACGCTGTATGGCATCGAGGCGCGCGGCGCCGACGCGCGCGGCGTGGCCGTCATCGACGACAAGACGCCCGAGAGCGAACTCGACGTCCTGGGCCGCGTGGGCGTGTGCGGCATCCGGCTCAATCTGGCCACCAGCGGCATCAACGACGCGGCTGCCGCCCGCCGGCGCGTGCAGGCGGCTGCCGAGCGCGTGAAGAGCCGCAAATGGCACGTCCAGATCTACACCAACGTGGCGATGATCGCTGCCTTAAAGGAGGCCGTCGAAGATTTGCCGGTGCCGATGGTGTTCGACCATTTCGGCGGCGCCCAAGCCGATGGAGGTCCTGAGCAGCCGGGCTTTGCCGAGCTGGTGGAACTGGTCGGGTCGGGTCGGGCCTATGTCAAGATTTCCGGCGCGTATCGCGCGTCGAAACTCGTCCCGGACTATGCCGATGTTGCGGTGCTGGCCAAGGCGCTGATTGCCGCGAATCCCGACCGCGTCGTGTGGGGCACCGACTGGCCGCATCCGAATTCAGTCACCCCGGCCGGACGGAAGCCGACCGACGTGACGCCGCTGCTTCAGATCGATGACGGCCATCTTCTGAACCAGCTTGCGGTGTGGGCGCCTGATCCGGCGATTCGCAGGAAGATCCTGGTTGACAATCCGGCGCGACTGTACGGGTTCTGACCGAATCGACGAAATCGCGACGATTGGGCGAGTCCGTAGAGCAAGCGTCCCCGCTTGCTTCGATCGGTCGGGTGGCGGGGCCAGAGGTTTCGTCGTGCTTGACTAAGGACTTGACTTATGCTTGACTAATGGAATGTCCTGCCAGCCGCAATTCACGATCAGCCCGCGTTTGCTCGCATTGGTCGAGAGCGTGGCGGCGTTGCGGGAACGGATTCAGAGTGCGGCGGTCGAGTTGTCGTGGATTCCGACCTTGCAGAAGGACACTCGCACGCGCAACGTTCACGCCTCGACCGCCATCGAAGGAAATCCGCTCACGCTGGAGCAGGTACGAGCACTGGAAGAAGGCCGTGAACTGGCGGCTTCCGACTCGCGTTCTCAGCAGGAAGTTCTGAACTATTTCGCCGGCCTGCGATACGTGGAGAAGCACGCGAACAAGAAAACCATTCGGCACAATGACGTGTTTGCACTCCATCGCCTCCTGGCAAAGGGGGTCATGGACCAGGGCCAGGCGGGCCGTTACCGGACGATTGCGGTGCGTGTCGGCAGCTATGTGCCACCGCCACCCTCGGACGTGTCGGGGCTGATGTTCGAGCTGCTGGAATGGTGGGACCAACGGGCAAGCCAACTCTCGCCGGTCCTCAGCTCAGCCATCCTGCATTACCGTTTCGAGGCCATTCACCCCTTTGCCGACGGCAACGGTCGCACAGGGCGCGCCCTGGCCCTGTGGGAGCTTTATCGACGAGGGTTCGACACGCACCATATTTTTTCCGTCGACGAATACTATTGGGAAGATCGGCCTCGTTACTATGCCGCGCTGACCGCGGTGCGCCGCGAAGGCGAAGACCTCAGCAGTTGGCTGGAGTATTGCGCCGAGGGGCTGCGACAGACTCTGGAACGCGTCTGGCTGCGGGTGCAGGCGTTCCATTTGAAATCACCGCAAAAGCTGGTCCTGCGGCCCAGGCAGAAGCGGCTGCTGGAACTTCTGCGCGACCACGGCAGTATGGCTCCGGCTGAAATCTGGAAAGCACTCGACATTTCACGGCAAGGGGCGATGGATCTGCTCCGGCCCTTGATTGACGCCGGAATAGTCGAGCGAATCGGCAGCAAGAAAAACGGACGTTATGCCCTGAGACAGCCATGAATCGTACGAGCGGGAAACAGCGACGAAGTCCAAGTTCGGCAGAGGCCCGCTGAGTCCATAGGTCATGCTGTGAATGACGCGAACGTCTCGTGGCGGGCGATGTCACTTTTCGCACACCGTCATGCACAGCATGACCTACGCTTGAGGTCCACGTTACGGGAGGTCGCTGCTGCTGCTGCCGGCTTCCCGAATCAACAGGTCGGGCAACTGCATGGCGCGGCCTTTCACCGTGATCGTAACCATCGGCCAGTCGACCGGCTTTGTCAGCAGGTGTTCACCCTGTTGATGCACGAGCACGGTGTCGCCCGTTTGGACCGGGCCCACCGAGGGGTGCCAGTGCAGGGCCATTCCCGGTCGCAGCTCGAAGTCGCTCGCGGGCACGAGCGTCACCTCGCTGGGTTGGTAGCCGATGACATCGGCCTGGTCGGCCAGTTGCCATTCGTCCGACAAGCCCTGCTTTTCGTAAATGCGGTGCAGTTTCTGCCAGACGGTCGCCAGGCGGTTCCCGGCTTGCGAAAAGAACATGCCTGTCGCCGCCAGCATCGAGGCCTGCTGGTACGTCGAGATCAGCCCCTCTGGCGGACTGCCCAGCACGACGGTTCGCATGCAGCCGCAGCACAAACCGTGGCGGCGACCAATGGCGCCGATCAGGCACCAGCGCACGAGTGGTGATGGGCTGGCGGTCCAATGCCGATACTGCCCGCCGCGTCCGTCGGCGACGGCGCGCAGCCAGACCGGCTCGACCTCGTGTCTCACGAGCCGATGGGCGAGTTCGCCGGCAATTTCCTGTTCGGTCTGCCCGGCCATGACGTGCCGCGCCGTCGCCTCGACGGCGTGAGCAACCAGCCCCCCCAATTCGCGAAGGCGTGCACACTCGACCGACGTCAGCGGCAACCGCAACGACGAAAGTGCTCCCTCTTCGAGAACTGTCATCGGGTCGCACACGTCAGAGGCCACTTTTCGGCCCCGGCACAAATCGCCCAGTAAAATCTGCGGGTCTTCGTGCCAGGGGCGCTGTTTGAGTTGAAAGCCCAGGCCCCCCAGTTGTTTGTCGAACAATTGCGTGGCATCGACGTTGTTGGTGGCAACGACGCGGGCATCGGGCGTGATAAACAGGGCCGCCGCCGGCGTCTCTCCCCCGCGCCGGGGGCCGACCGCCCCCGACGTCAGCCAGGCGAAATTCGCCGGCGTTCGCAGCAGGAGGGCGTCGTACCGTTTCTGGGCCAGAAACTCGGCAATGCGGCGTTGTTTGCTCTCGACGTCGTCGTAGCGCTGGGGGTCAGGAAAATCGAATTCATCCGACGAAGCGGGTTGTGCGAATTCGTTGGTCGCCACGGACATTGCGGAAACTCCGAATCGTCAGGATATCCGACCAGAAGTATAGCACGCTCAAGAGGGGGTGCGTGTACCGAATCGACAAAGTTCGGGCGGCCCAGGTTTCCTCTTGGGCGTTTCGCGATTTTTGTTACAATTTCCGGTCGAAGCCGCCTTGGAACAGGAGCGGCCGCGTATCACAAGTGCCGACTGCGTCGGGAGCGGTCGTTCCGCAGGGTTTTGCGGGTCGGCAATGCCCGGCTGCGGCGTGGAGGTTTGCGAGATGCTGCTGTGGAAGTACACGTCGGTTTTGCGACGAATTCAAGTCACGCTGTTGGCGGCGAGCGTGACCGCCCTGGCGGGTAGCGTGGCCCTGTGCTGACGAAAATTCGGGATTGACAGGGATTATAGTTCTTCCGGGATTTGTTTACAGATCGAGGGGTAGGCTTGACAGCATTTCGTGTGATGTGTGCCGCCGATGAAGTGGGTTCGGATCCAATGGCCGACCACTTTGGTGG
>SIAF01000300.1 GCA_009691905.1 Planctomycetaceae bacterium
GCTCCACGAGACCTGTTTGGTCTCCCACCTCGCAATCCGCATTCAATTCCAGCACCGCATCATCCATGATGACGCGGCTTGTACTTCACCCCGGTGTCACTCGCCAAGATCAAAATCCAGCACACAACGGGTTGGACGAATGTTTACAGTTATTAAGTCGCAACTCTTTTTTTGGTAATGCCTTGCGCGCTATTTGAATTTTGTGAATCATGTTTGGCATGGTATTTTCACTTGTTAAGCCCTTCAGCACGACTTGAGTGAAAATCGTTCATCGAGACTCGATTCAGGGAGGTTCGTCATGCTGGTTCTGAGCCGAAAACTGGGCGAAAAAATCGTCATCGGTGACGGCATCGAGGTGATGGTTGTGGCCGTCGTCGGAAATCGGGTTCGGCTGGGGATCGCCGCCCCGCAGCAGGTCCGAATCCTGCGTGCCGAGTGCCGCCCCGATGAGAAATCGCCGGGTGAAGCGCACGACCCCGGCGTGCTGGCCGGGAGTGGTCGGTAAATGGCTTGCTGGTTGGAATCGTTTGACCTACCATCCGACGGCTTCACCATTACTTCAGGATTTTTTGGGAAGTCGTCAGACAGGAACAGGAGTTTGCTCGCTCGGCGAGTTGTCATCCCATCAAATGCTTTGTTCACGTCCAAATTAATCCGAGCGGGATTTGCTCCTGCACCCCGGTTGTTCGCAACCGGGGTGTTTTCATTCGGCAAGCCACTGACCAGTCTGACAAAGTAGGCCAGTCTGACAAAGTAGGGAACCACGAATCTCACGAATCGAACGAATAATGAGGGGTGATCGACCGTGTCTCTTATTCGTGTCATTCGATCTATTCGTGGTTAACGTCTTCTTCGGCCAATGGCCGCGCCAGGCGGCTCACAATCGGCCGCTGCGAAACACGCCGTAGATCAGCCAGACCCCCAGGAGGCTCGAGAGGACAAACGTCGGGACGCCGATCCACCAGACGGCATTGTCGGCCGAGCGGATGACCAGTGCCGAGGCGACGATCAACGCCGACATGACCATGCCGATCACGATCCGGTTGCTCGAACGATCGACTTCGGTAATCAGATGGTCGAGATGCTTGTGTTCGAGATGGATTCGCAAATCGTCCTGGCTGAGCTTGGCCAGCGTCTGCCCCACGTGAATCGGCAGGTCGTGCATCACGTGCATCAGCATGCGGGCGTCGGTGACGATGCGCGTTGCCATCCGCTGCGGGTTGTAGCGGTCGCGGACGAGCTGCTCGACCAGCGGCGCCAGGTGCGTCGCCAGATTGAACTCGGGATCGAGCTCGCGTCCCACCCCTTCGAGCGTGCTGATCGCCCGAATCAGCAGCATCAAATCGGCCGGATAGCGAATGCCGTGATCGACGAGAATTGCGACGAACTCGGACAGCATGTTTCCCAGGTTGATCTTTTCGAGAGGCAGCCCGTAGAACCCGTCGATCAGATCGCGGACGTCGCTTTGCAGCAGCGGACGATCGACGGGGCGAAATGGTTTTCCAATCAGCAAAACCTGATCGACGCAGCCCCGCACGTTGCCGCGCGTCACCGCCAGAAACAGGTCGATCAGTTGCTCGCGTTTTTCTTCTTCGAGCCGCCCGACCATGCCGAAGTCGATGAGTCCCACAATGCCGGTCCGCAGAACCCGCAAATTGCCGGGGTGCGGGTCGCCGTGAAACAGGCCGTGCTCGAACGCCATCCGCATGAAAATCTGTGCGCCGCAAGCTGCGATCGCCGCCGGATCGAGCCCGGCGGCGATCAGCCCGTTTCGGTCGTTGATCTTCAGGCCGTCGACGAACTCCATCGTCACCACCGCCTCGCTCGTGCGGTCCCACACCACGGCCGGGATCGACAGCGTCGCATCGCTGCGAAACAGCCGCCGGAATTCATCCATCGTCTTGGCTTCGCGCGTGAAATTGATTTCGCGGCGAATCACGCGGGCGAACTGCTGCACGAGTCCAACCGGATCGAAGATCTCAGCTTCGGGCAAGTGCCGCTCGATCAATAATGCCAATTCGTTCATCAGCGACAGATCGCGCTCGATGTCGTGTACGACGTTGGGGCGGCGGATCTTGACGGCCAGGGGGGTGCCGTCGAAGTGCCAGGCGCGGTGAACCTGACCGAGCGACGAAGTCGGGGAGCTCGCCGTCGTCGATCGCGATCTGTCGAAGTGCCAGGCGCGGTGAACCTGACCGAGCGACCCGGCCGCCAGAGGCGTTTCGTCGAATCGTGCAAATAACTTTTCGATCGGCACACCGAATTCGACTTCGAGAATCTGCCGCGCCTCGGCACCGGAAAAGGGGGGGACGTCTTCCTGAAGTTTTTCGAGCTCGACGATCAATGCCGCGGGGACAAGGTCGGGGCGGGTACTCATCACCTGCCCGAATTTGACGAATGCCGGCCCCAGTTCTTCGAGCGCCAGGCGAATGCGCTCGGGGGCGGTCAGGGCCGGGGCCGCCTCGGCACGTTTCAAAATCACCCGCCGCCACCAGCGCAGGTAATTCATCAGCCTGAGCCGCTCGACGACGTCGCCGAACCCGTGGTTCAGCAGCACGGTCACGATCTCGCGCGTGCGGCCCAGGTTGCGGAAGAATCGGATGGGAGACAAAGGCAACAGGCAACTCCCGTGACACGACCAGTCGAGGGGATGATAACGAATCGCGATTCTAACGCAGAACTGCGGAAAGCGGCATCTTCAAGCTGGAGTACAGGCTTTAGCCTGCCGTATGGGGATCGGACGAACCTTCCGACGAGGGACGACAGCATGCTCGCGCGAACACAGCAGCCTAAAGCTGAACTCCAACTCAACGCGCCGGTGCGTTCGTCGAGCCCCCCTCGGGCTGTCTCGTAATTCACGGCCGAGCTATGATCGAACGGGTCCGCCGCGGTTGCCGAAAATCAAGAGCGGCAAAAAATACCGACTCGGGGAGTTGATGTCGTATGTTCCATCCGGGGCGAATGCCGGTCGCGCTGTGGCTGTTGTGCGTTTGGGCGAGTGCCCCTTGGTCGGCAGCCGCTGACGATACGCCCGTGCTCAAAGCCGGCCCGAGTCGGCCCACGCAGGTGTTCTGGGAATCGGATGCGACAAATCTCATGGTGGTCGAGAGCGGAACCGACTCGCTGGCGACTGTGAGTCTCGAGCAGGGGAGGGTTTCTTGGCGGCAACCCCTTCGATTCGAAAAGACTCCCGAAATCGCGGTCGGACCGCGTTCGTACGCGATCAACCCCGTTGCGAAGCAGTTGGCTGTCATTGGTCCCTGGAATCCCCATGTGTCGCTGTTTTCAGGATCGCTCGCCGGCGGTTTCGGGCGAATCAGCGACGAGACGGCACTGCCGCGCTACGTCGTTGCGCCCAACCCGCAGGGGCTGGCATACACGCCCAACGGCGAGTGGCTGCTGGTCGCGTGCGATCCCCCCGGCCGAGGCGATCGCCCGATCTTTTTTGTCCACTTGAAATCGGGGGTGGTTGCGCGCCGCCCCATTCCCGGCAGCAGCAACTTGCGGGGGATCGCCGTCGATCCGCAGGGTCAATTTTCGCTGGCGGTGCACCTGGTTCCTAAATCCGACTTGCCGGCCACACAGATTGAACAAGGTTGGGTGTTCACGAATGCCATCAGTTTTGTTCCGCTTGACCCTCGGCAACCGATTGTGACATTGCCTCTCGACCTGCGAACTCAGGGTTTCGCCAATCCGGAAGGGATCGCGATCGCACCAGACGGCCGGCGCGCGTATGTGACTCACGCGGGCGCCGACGTCGTCTCGGTGATCGACTTGCCGGCGCTGGTTGCACTCACAACCGACACACCCCGCGCGCCGGGCTACGATCGCCGCGACGATTTGCGGTTGACGCGTCGCTACGTCAAAGCGCGCATTGCGGTCGGGGCGAATCCCCGGGGGGTCGCGGTCTCGGCCGACGGAAAGTTCGTCGCCGTTGCCAATCGGCTGGATGATTCGATCTCGCTGATCGACGCGGCGACAAGTTCGGTCATCCGCACGATCGCGCTGCAGGCGGCCCCGTCGCCGCCGGCGGACGATCTGGTGCTGCGGGGAGAGAAACTGTTCTTCAGCGGGAAGCTGTCGTACAGCGGACAATTCAGTTGTACGAGCTGCCATCCCGACGGGCACGCCGATGGTCTCAACTGGGATCTTCCGGCCGACGGGTTCAATAACTTCCAGAATACGAAAACGTTGCTCGGGGTGGCCGGTACCGCCCCCTACGGCTGGAGCGGAGGAAGTCCCAGCCTGAAGGAACGATTCACCGGAACATTACAGCACCTGTTTCAGCACGAACCAGGTGAAGACGAAGTCGCCGCCCTCGACGCTTACCTGACTCAACTTGATTACCCGGCCAATCTGCCGCTTCGCGTCGATTCTCGGTCGCCGGCCGCGCAGCGCGGGCGAAGCCTGTTTCTAGGGGTCGCTCGTTGCCACGAATGCCACAACGGACCAAAGCTGACCGATCGGCTGTCGCACGACGTGGGAACCGGGTCAGAGAGAAGCGCCGCGTACGACACGCCGTCGCTGATTCACATCGGCGAAACTGCCACCTACCTGCATGACGGCCGCGCGCAGTCGCTGGACGAGATTTTCACACGATTCAATTCCGAGGGCCTGCACGGAGGGGCCGCAGATTTGTCGGCCGAAGAATTAGCCGACTTGGCGGAGTACTTAAGAAGTTTGTAGGCGACCGGCGGCTGGAGGCGCCCGGCGATCATGCCTGAGCAGGAGAGCGGGGGGCGTAAGCCGCCTGAAGAGTCACCCAATTTTGCACGGGTGAGCGGTATGCGTTGCCCGAGCGGCAAAATGAACGAATGAGCCACGGACAAAAACGGATGAAACACGGACATGACATTGCCGACACTTTTTTTCCGTGTTTCATCCGTGTCAGTCCGTGGCTGAATTCAAGATTATCAACGGTCTTCGCTGACCCGCCATCAATTTGCGAAACAGTCTACTTCGCCAAATACAAAATCCACATGACGACGAAGATCACCAGAAAACCGCGGCGGAAATTCGCGGACCAACGGCACCAGGGGCAGTACAAATTGTGATCGGTGAAAAACCGAGGTGGATTCGGATCGTCCGGCTCGCAATCTGTCAGCGAGGCCATAAAGAATAAGGGAGGAACCACCGTTCGCTTTAACTCGTCGGCGGGGAAGAATTCGCCGCACTTGAAGCACGGTTGTCGCGGCAAATCGGCCCGGTCACTGAGTTCGTCGATTGGATCAACCACTGCCGCGACCCCTCCGTCGCGTCGATTACGCCGAGTGTCGTTGAGTCGCTTGCCGCTGGCTCACGCTTTCAACCGCCTGCCAGACCCGCTCAATCGAGATCTCCGCGAAACAGGCGTGATGCCGCTCGCCGTGCTGGGGGCAGCGTTTGCAGTAACTCGCGGCACATTCGACGGTCGTTGCCACGAGTTGATGGGAAGTCTTTCCTGGTCCCGGAGGTATCGGGCCGGAGATGGTCGGGCTTGTGCAGGTGTATACCCCGACAACAGAAGTTCCGGCCGCCGCCGCCAGGTGCATCGGGCCGGAGTCGTTCGACAGCATCAGATCGGCTGATTCGAGAAGCGCCGCAAGTTGCGGCAGGCTGGTTCGGCCCGCCACGTTTAATGCGCCGGTGCGGGCAGACGCGACGATTCGTGCCGCCAGGGGCTCTTCGCTGCGGCTGCCTACAGCCACGACCGAACCGGCGAAGCGGCCGGCGACGGCGGCAAACTTTTCGACCGGCCAGCGTTTGGTTTCCCAGCCGGCGCCGGCGTGAATCGCCAGAATCGGCCGCGGCAGATTTTGCAGCGCCTCACGAGCCCAGTCGCGGGCTGCGGATGAAATCCACAGCCCGGAATCGGTCAGGGGCTCCGTGATGCCGAGCGCTTCGGCAATACTTCGGCAGCGGGCATGGGCGGGCACATCCCAACCGGTGCCCGGCACCGTCGTATGGCAGGCCCATCCCGCTCCTTCGCGCGCGGTCTGCAAACCAATCCGGACGGGAGCGCGGCTCGCCCAGGTCATCGCGGCCGTACGCAACAGGCCTTGCAGGTCGAGCACCAGATCGAACCGCCGTCGTCGCAAATCGCCCAGCAGTCGAACGAGATCGCTCAGTCCACCGCGCCGGTCGAACGGAATGACGTCGGCCAGGTACGGGTGGCCGTGCAGCAATCCGGCGAGGTCGCGCCGAATCACCCAACTGATCGACGCTTCGGGAAATCGACCGCGAAGCGCTGCCAGCAACGGCAACGATTGCACGACATCACCCAGCGCACTGGGCTTGATGATGCCGATGCGCTTCACTGCCGCTGGAAAGGTCTGTGCCAAAGGGAGCAATCGCCTCGCAACCGGATTTCAACCGAACAGAATCGCGCGAATGATACTCGGAGTGTCGAAATCGTCACAAGACGAGAAGAGTGCCCCGGAATGCCGCGGCGCGCCAAATTGCCTCATTCGTCATTCTTACGATGAAGCATGAAGCGCCGTTGAACCGTCCACTCACATGAACTTGACACAAGTGTCTGTTGTTCATAAATTTCCGACAAGGTCTGGAACGCCCGGCGCGGTCAAATCGGTAGGAAAAATCTCCGGACCTTTGAGGCGGGAAGGATCCATGTTGCTTCGAGCCGAAGCCAATGCCAGTGAGATTCTCAAGTCCTCGGGACGCGAGATTGATCCGGGTGAACTGCCGACTCGGCTGCGGTTGCTGTGCGTCGGGGCGGTTGAACCCTCGTGGGTCGGTTTGACCCTGAGTCTCGATGCCCGCGGCTGCGTCGAACCGAGTTTCAATTGGGTCTCCACCGCCAATGAGGCGTTAACCCTGCTGCGGGACGAGAGTTTCGATTGCCTGTTGATTCGAACGCAGGGCCTGCTTGAGCAGGGCGATCACGACCCGCTGGCTCTGGCGCGCGGCATCCGGGCCGGTGGGTGCAGCGACTCGGTGGTCGTAGTGACCCGCACGGCCGACGACGAGACTTGGGCCGAGGCCTTCGACTTGCATGTCGATCTGCTGGTCAGTGTCAAAGGCTGGGAGTCGACGGCCCTCGTACCTGCGATTCAACGCGCCGTCGAACGCGGACAGATGCTGCGCGAAATCGGTCGGCTGATCACCGCCGACCGTCGACGACTGGCCCGTGATCGCGACGAGGCCGGCTACCTGCTCCGGCAGCAGCACGAGATTCTTCAGGCGCTCGACCGCGAACGGGGCTCAGCCCCCCGGCAACCGCAAAGCCCCTCGCAGGCTTCCGTCGCGGCCCGACTGCCGGTCGAGTTCGACAACTACTACCAGGAGCTGGTGCGAACCTATGTGATCATGGGTTCGGGCACTCTGGTCGCCGAAGTCTCGCGACTGGCTGAAATTCTGGTGGAAGGAGGTCTCACACCCCCTGAGGTTCTCGATTTCCATCTGCTGCGGGTTGAAAAGCTGGTTCAGGGGCTGGGAAATCGCAGCACGCGGCACGTGATGGCGCGGGCCGACCTTTTGGCGCTCGAGCTGATGGTTCACCTGGGCGCGTGCTATCAGCGCCGGTTGCTCGAACTGTCGACTCAGGCCGACAGCGCGCCCGGGCCGCACCACGAGCCGCAGCGTCCGACGCCTGATTGCGATTCGGGCGACCTGGCGCAACATTGAAGTGCCGCCCGGCAGCCCGATTGATGCTGGTGCCGACCTCCTTGTGATCGAAAAGACACACTCATGGCCGATGCAACCGAAACCGTAGCCGATCTGCGTCAGGCGGTGCAGGCCTTCGTCGACGAGCGCGACTGGCGGCATTTTCATACTCCCAAAAATCTGGCCATGTCGCTTGCGATCGAAGCCGCCGAGCTGATGGAACACTTTCAGTGGCTCGATGTGCCCGCTTCCGTCGCACACTGCCATGACCCGGCCCATCGCACGCAGATCGCCGACGAAATCGCCGACGTGGGCTGCTACCTGCTCAGTCTGGCGAACGCCATCGATCTCGACCTCAGCTCGGCGATTCGCGAGAAGCTGGTGAAGAATGCCCATAAATACCCCGCCGACCTGTGTCGCGGAAAGTTCGAGAAACGAAAACTGCCGTCCCGCGATTCGTAAACGAGGCAACGTTGATTCGAGGCGGCGATCGGCCGCTTCCACGGCATCCTGGTTCGAAGGAGTCGACAATCATGCCCGATCCAGTGCCGCATTCCCGACCGGATCTGTCAGAGACAGAAGTTCTGACGTCAATGCAATCAGTCGAGTTCGACCCGATCACCCCCGATGCGCTCGTCCTCGAAATCAAAGACACCGCCGACAAGCTCGTTCGCGATCAGACGACGCGCGGCGACCTGAAGATCATGAGCCGCGCACTCAAGGAATTGCGCTACGCCTTCAAGGTATTCAAAGCCTACCGCCTGAGGCGCAAAATCACCGTCTTTGGTTCGGCCCGAACGCCCCCGGACCATCAGGCATATCAAATGGCGGTCGAGTTCGGCCGACGGATGGCCGAAGAGGGCTGGATGGTAGTGACCGGCGGGGGGGGCGGCATCATGGAGGCCGGGCACGCCGGGGCGGGTCGGGCCATGTCGTTCGGGCTCAATATCCAACTTCCCTTCGAGCAGGGAGCCAACCCGGTGATCGCCGACGACGAGAAGCTGATCAATTTCAAATACTTCTTCACCCGCAAGCTGCTGTTCGTCAAGGAAGTGCATGCGATTGCTTTGTTTCCCGGCGGATTCGGGACGCAGGACGAAGGCTTCGAGATTCTGACGCTCGTACAGACCGGAAAACGCGATCTGATGCCGATTGTCTGCATTGACGAACCTGCTGGGAGCTACTGGGCCGCTTGGCGGCGATTCGTCGAAGAACAGTTGCTCGCCCGGGCGCAAATTTCGGCTGCCGACATGTCGCTATTTCGCATTGTCGATAAGGGTGCGATCCATTCAATCCCACATTTTTATGCGGCATTTGCAATTGGACGACTACGAATCGGCCCGTGAGTTCGGGGTAGCGTTGGAATCTGAGAGGCGAACATTGCATCCCGAACTGCGGTCCATGTGCGGCTCAAGACCGCGAC
>SIAF01000301.1 GCA_009691905.1 Planctomycetaceae bacterium
CGGTGAAGGAGATGAGGCAGTGGAATCGCGACAACCTAGGTCTGACCGTGCGCGCCAAGCGTAAAGCCACTTACCAAGAATTCAAATCCCAAACAAAATGCGCAACAACTTCTTACCTCTTGAGTTAGACATTTCATCAGGCCAGCCCGTGGGTATGGACGGTGAATCAACGCGTTCCAACCCGCAGGCTGACTCCCCGATGGCTCGCTGCCCGGATGGACCGCAATTTTCCCGCGGTTTTCTCACAGAGACTCACCGGAAATGGCCAAATCGCGGCCGTTTTCTCGAAGAGTCTCACCAACTGCCAAAATGGCAGTCGCAGGAAAACAACGACTTTCGTTCAGGTATCACGAAGGTCAGCAAATCGCCGTCCGCGACCTCACAGCTCATCGTAGGGCAGGTCAAAGAGCTTTTTCATCATGTCCAGGTCGCCCGATTGCAATCCCAGCCGAAACCATTTGGTCCGCTGCGCTGATGTGCCGTGGGTGTAGCTTTCGGGCGAGACGAAGCCCCGCGAGTTTTTCTGAATGCGGTCGTCTCCGATCGCCTTGGCCGATCGCATGGCCTCGTCGATATCGCCCGGTTCGACGAAATTGAATTTTTGCTGGCCATAGTGCGCCCAGACGCCGGCGAGAAAGTCGGCCTGCAACTCCAGGCGCACCGACATTTTGTTGTACTCCGTCTTCGAAGAAGTCCGCCGCGCCCTGTCGGCCTTGGCACTATAGCCCAGCAGGTTTTGCACGTGGTGGCCGATTTCGTGGGCAATGACGTAGGCCTGCGAGAACTCGGCCTTCGACCCCCCCAGCTTCTGCTCGAGCTCTTCGAAAAACGTGGGGTCGAGATACACGGTCTTGTCCCCCGGGCAGTAAAACGGACCAACCGCAGAGGGGGCGTTGCCGCAGGCCGTCTCGACTCCTTCGGCGAACAAGACCATCTTCGGCGGTTCATACGTTTCGCCCGCGCGACGGAATTGCTCGGTCCAAACGTCTTCGCTGAACGCGAGGATCGTGGCGGCAAAATCGCGACTTTGCACCTCGTCGGGAGTCAGTTCGCGCTCGAGGGCCTCGCGCGCGCGGCCGCCTGGCGCCGCCCCCGGAGGCCCGTTGCCCATCAACTGCAGGAGTTGCTGGGGATCGACCCCCATCAAGGCCCCCACCAGCAGAATCACCAACCCCCGGGCCGCCGCCGATGGCCACATTGCGGCCACGCATCGTCCGTCGGTCTTCCAGATTGTCGCTTTTTCTTGCACCTTCCCAACGCATGATTCACACTCTCTCGCGGTTTGTTTGCTTTTTGAGTTTCTCAGTTTGAGTCGTTGATTTTGAGTGTTAGCGACCGATCTGTCTGCGACCTGAGGCGCTACGCGCCATATTTTTCCAGCCGCCCGGCATGGGCCATTGCCTGCGACATCAGGTATTTCGCCTCGAACCGGCCCAGGCCCCCTTTCAGGCACTCCGCCTCGCCGAAGCTGGTGCAAGCATCGGTGCGGCACGCTTCGGCCGACAGCAGCACGGGAACGGGGTGCCAGCTATGCGAGCGCATTTTGCTGGGGGTGCAGTGATCGCCGGTGACGATCAGCACGTCGGGTTTCAGGGCCGTAATCTGCGGAATCGCCGCGTCGAGTTGCTCGATTTTTTCGACTTTGGCGGCAAAATTCCCGTCTTCGCCGGTCGAGTCGGTGTACTTGTAGTGCAAAAAGAAAAAGTCGAAGTCGTCCCACGCTTGTTCCAGCCGCGCGCATTGGTCGGCCAGCGTCTGGCCGGCATCGAGCACCTGCATGCTCACCAGTCGCGCCAGGCCGCGATACATGGGGTAAACGGCGATCGCCGCGGCGCGCAGCCCGTAGACCTGTTCGAACGTGGGGATCGCCGGCCGCTTGTCGATCCCGCGCATCGTGAAGAAGTTGGCGGGATGATCGTGCTTCAAGACCTCGCGCGCCTGCTTCAGAAATTCGCGGGCCACGTCGGCCGTCTTTTGCGAGGCGGCATCGCGCGCCGCCGGATCCAGCGGCCCAACGCCCGTCGCCTGCGGATCGGTGTCTTCGACATTGCCCTCCAGGCCGTCACCCCGAAAGACCACCACCAGCCGGTATTCTTTCACCGGCCGGACGAAGCATTCGACCCCCGGCACTTTGATTTTGCTGAGCTTCTCGCAGAGTTTTGCACCGATTTCGCTGGCGATTCGACCCGCGCGGCGATCGGTAATCACACCCTGTTGATCGAGCGTGCAGAAGTTGCCGCGGATCGCCACGTCGTCGGGACCGAGATTGAAATCGATCCCCAGCGCTTCGAGCACTCCGCGGCCGATCCGAAATTCGAGCGGATCGTAGCCGAACAGCCCCAGGTGGCCCGGCCCGCTGCCCACGGTGATGCCCGGCAAGACGGGAATGCTCAGCCCCAGCACGCCGCGCGTGGCGAGGGTGTCGAGGTTGGGCGTGCAGGCCGTTTCCAATTCGGTCTGGCCGCCGGGCGTCAGCGGCAGCCCCCCCAGTCCATCGGCCACCAGCAGAACGATTTTGGAATTGTTTCGGACTTGAAGCTGCCGCATTAAGTCGTGCAATGACATGGTCGAAACGGGCGATGTGATCGAGGGTGAAAAAGTCGAAAGGCACCAAGCGCGATGAGAGACGAGTCAATTGTCAAGTAGACGCGCCGGGCCTGCAAGCTCGCGGGTCGGGAAACCCGAGGTTTGACAATCGAGCCTGCGACGCGATGATGGATCAGGCGAGGTTTCACGGTCACGCTCGAATTTTGCCGCCACCGTCATATGCTCGGCGAACACCTCACCCGCTGGACGATTCGCCTGGCGCTGGCGGCTTGCGTCGCTTGCTGGGTGATCGAACTCTCGTCGCGGCAACCAACGCCGCTGCTCAAGGCGCTCGCGCGGGGGCTGTGGACGTTCGGCTGCCTGGCGCTGTGGCTGCATGTGGCCTGCGCTTTCCACTTTTATCACGATTGGAGCCACTCCGCTGCTTTCGAGCAGACCGCCCGTGAAACGCGGCTTGTCACCGGATTCGACTGGGGAGGCGGCGTCTGGATCAATTACCTGCTGATGCTGTTGTGGTCGTCCGACGTCGCCTGGCGGTGGATCAATCCACAGTCGTTTCGCGCGCGACCAAAGGCGCTCAACCGGGCCTGGCTGAGCGGCTTCGCGTTCATCGCCTTCAACGCAACGGTGGTTTTTGAAGAGGGTGCCGTCCGCTATGCCGGGATCGGCGCCACAGTCTTGTTGACGGCCTTGTTGATCGCACGCCGGCTGGGCGCTCACCCGGTACTATCTTCGACTGGCGATTGCGACGACTGATCTCGCGGCATTCAGCATCATGCGGCACAGACGAGCCACGCTCTCGCCGCGCGCGGTATCCGGCAAGACAGCCAGCGCGCCGAGTTCTCGCAGCGGCCATTCCAGATCGCGGGCGCTCGAGGGAGAAATCACCAGCGGCAGGCTGCCCAGCCGGCGAAGCAGTGCCTGTTCGAGACAGTGCAGCGCCGCCTCGGCGCCGACAGCCAAATCGATCACGGCCACGCTGCCGGGCATCGCACGGCACAGTTCGAGCAGGTCGGCTCCCGAGCGGCAGGGGCGAACCACCAGCCGATCGGCGGCGAGGTGCCGCTTCAATTCGGCCTCCCAGCGGGGCCGCTTCTCATACACGATCACGGCCGGGGCCAGGTTCGACATGCAGCATCCTCATTAATTTGACTTCCGAGGGTGGCTGGCATCGATCGTTTTGGCTTCGGTCACGTCGGGGCCGGATTCGTCGAATGTGACTTCCAGCTTGTCGAAGCTCTTCAATTCTTCGAGCGTGGCCGGCTGATCGTCGATACGCAGCACGCACGCTTCGCCGACGTGAAACTTGACTTCCTGCCCGTCGGGAGCACGCACGACGATTTCTCGGGCGCCCGGGTCGATTTTTATCAGTGCTCCGGTCATTCGGCCGCGGCGCTCGGCAACGACCGCCGTGACGTGCGTGTCGTGCGTCACCGTGATGCGGTCGCCCGGACGCAGGTCGGCCGGCAAGAAAGCGGCGCTCGCCTGACTGGTTTGGCCGTCAATGGTGATGCGGCAATCACCAGCGAATTTGACCGGCTTCAGGACGCCGTGACCGTCGACAATCAACCACTTCTCAGTGCCGATGGTTTGAACTTCGTGAACGAAGCCCGTCATCGTTACCGCGCGGCGCGCCTCAAGTCGCACGACATCGCGAGCCGCGCGCCCCTGCGTGTCTTTGAGGTGCAGCACGTCAATACGATCGCTGGGCAGTAGGTCGGCCAGGTCAACCGACTTGCCATTGAGCAGCAATTGGGCGGCTTTGGGGACGTACATCGGCACATCCTGCGGATGCGGGTCGGCCGCAAACGACGCGGTCAACTTCGCGGCTTCCGGGTCGATGGACTTGATCGTCCCGCGACTTTCGATCGGTCGCAAAGCGGCGATCTGGACCGCAGCGCCCGCCGACGGCGGCATTGTGATTTCAACCCGGTCGTGCGGTTTGAGCTCGCGAAGTAGAGGGTGCTGATCGCCATCGAGGCGAATCCTCGGGTTCTTGCCGACGTCAATTTCTTCCGGAAAGCCATGCTCGTCGTCGATGACGATCTTTCCCTCATCGGCCCGAATCTCGCGGACGACACCCGAGCGCGGCTTCTCGGGCGAGCCGGTCACGGGTGAACCGCCGCCGCCGGGCCAGAAGAGGGCGGCCAGGCACGCCAGCAGACTGACGCTGAAGGCCCCGATGGCGAGCCAGCGCCGGCGGTCGGTTGGTGCCGAGCCAACGGTCGTTTTGCCCAGACCATCGAGGGTCTGATCCCCCGCGCCGACCAGTTTGAGATCGATGTTGAGGTCGGAGAGGGCCTGGTCGGCGGTCCGGTAGCGCTCGGACTGCGGCTTGGCGGTCAGTTTTTGAATCGTGCGCGCGAGATCCGCCGGGACGTCGGCCAGCACGCGCTGGATTTCAGGCAGGCGCCGGTCGGGCGCGGCGTGCCACATCATCCACGCCATTTGCCGATCGCGACCGAAGGCACTCAAGCCGGGAAACAACGATTCGAAGTTCTCGCCGCACACCAGCTCGAATGCGGCAAAGCCCAGCGAGTACAAATCGCTGGCCGGCCCGACCTCGCCGAATTCGTCAGAGACCACCTCGGGCGCCATGTACTTCGTCGTCCCCTTGATCAGGCTGCCCCCTTCGTCGCTGACCCGCCGGGCCAGCCCGAAATCGCCGAGTTTCACGCGGCGGCGGCGATCGATCATCATGTTGCTGGGTTTGACATCGCCATGCACGATTCCATGCGCGTGCAGAAACTTCAGCGCCCGCAAACAGTGCGCGAGCGTCGTCCGCAATGATTCGAGCGGCATCTGCTTGCGACCGGCGACCCGCGACAGGTCGCTTTGCATCAGTTCGAGAATCAGCCAGCCCCGATCGCGGACGACGTCAAAAATCGTGACGATGTTGGGATGCTGAAAACTCGCCAGAAGCTGCGCTTCCTGCCAGTAGCGATCGAGTTGCCGCGGATCCTGCAGATACTGGTCGTGGATCTGCTTGATGGCCACTTCCCGGCCGAGTTCGACATCGCGACCGCGGTACACCGTGGCAAAGCTGCCCGAGGCGATTTTTTCGAGCAATTCGTAGCGGGGATGCGCGGACACGCGTGTTTCACTCCCATCCTTCAGTCGGCAGAGTTATGCGTTTGCCGGTCTCTGACCCGAATCATACGCTGGCAACAAGGGTCAATCGCTAAGTAATACGGCAATCTGCTCTTCGAGATGCCGGTCGCTCATCTGGTCGGCGTCCCCTTGATCGTAGTCCAGCCGCCCGGTAATCCCGGTGTAGCGGTACAGCTTTTCATTGGCTTCCGAATGCAGCAGGTTGAGCACCTGCCGGTACTCGAATTGTTCGGCGGCGATGTCGCCGCGCGAACGGGCCTGTCGCGCCTGACGCAGGTAAATCTGGTACGGCTTCAAATTGTCCTTCTCGCTGCCGTAGTATTTCTCGATCTTCGACCGCGCCTCGGCTTTCGAGCGCGTGTTGTCGCCGTAGCCTTCCCCTTCCATGAACAGCATGCCCAGCGTCATCAGCAGGCTGGCCCCGATTGCCAGCAACAGGACGGCGGGGTTGGTGGTCTTGGTCTGGGTCGGCTCGTGGCCTTCGCGCGTGTGCCCCTCTTTGAGCGTCAGCTCGGGCAGGTGGCCGTCTTCCCCCAGTTTGACCAGGGGATCGCCCGGGCCATCAGTGATGAACCGCGCCACGGTCGCCGCCCGTGGCTTTTTCTCGGGCCGCTCGCCCGTGGCACGCTTCTTTCGCGGGAGCTCGTCACTCGAACCGGCCGAATCGCCGGCAGCACGCCGCGTCTTGACCGGCGGCACTTTGCGAATCACCGCCGACGGGGAAGCCGAATCGCGACCGGCCGCGTCTGCGGCGGGTTCAGAAACCACCGGCGGCGGCGCCGCCGACGCCGGCACACCCGAATCCGGGGCGCGCGGGCTGCCGTTGAGGAAGAACTGCAATGAGGTCTCGTTGGTCACCCGGATTTTTGCCATGTCGGGCAGCCACACCCAGCGTTCGGCGGGAACCTCGGTGCCGTCGATTTCCAACCCGCCCTGAACCGTGGTGATAATCGCGTACCGGCCGTCGCGCTCGACAATGCTGGCCAGATGATCGGCCGTCACGTGCGAATCGGTGAGCACAAGGTCGTTCTGCGGGCCTTTGCCGACGCGGGTCAATTCGCCGGTCAGGGTGAACGATTTGCCGCGGTCGGGTCCGGTGGCGACCGAAATATTTGCCTGAGCACTCATGACTTTCAATTTTACATGAACTCAGCGTAGATGAAACCCAGAACAAACGGCCCCAGAATGATCAGCACCGTCGAGGCCATCACGAGGACGGCCGGCAACAGCATCTTCACGCCCGCTTCACCGGCGACGGTTTCGGCCCGTTGCGTCCGCTTGATGCGCAACACGTCGGCCTGGGTTCTAAACAGCCGCGCCAGAGGAGTTCCCAATTCTTCGCCCTGGATGATTGAGCCGATAATGCTGGTGATTTCGTCGTCGTGCAGGCGTTCGCGCATCGCTTCCAGGGCTGCGGTGCGGCCCTTGCCCATGTTGATTTCCGACAGCAGGCGGCCGAATTCCTGCCCGACGGGGTGATCGCCGAACTGCTCGACCGCGTCTGCCAGCGCCTGCAGAAACGTCGAGCCGGCTTCCATCAGTAGCGTCAGCAAATCCAGCAAAAACGGCAGGCGGCGCTTGATTCGCAGCAGCCGGTGCCGAGCCCGCGCGGCAAGGCGCCGTCGCATGAGCCACCCGGTCACGACCGTGGCCACGATGGCCGTGACCGTTCCCGCCGGTCCCAGAAACGTGGTGAAGCCCCAGAAGTAAAGGGGCGACAGAAATACCGCCAGCAGCTCGAGCTTGCCCAGGTACTCTTCGGGCGTCCAGAACCGCGTCAACCCCGCCACCTGAATCTCGCGCCCGATTTCAGGCAGGTAGTCGTGAAATAAAACGCGGTTGACTCCGGACAAGAGGCGAATCACCGGCTGGAACGCGCGATACATCCAGTCGGCGTGCCGCAGTTCGTTGATGCGATTGACGTCGTACCGCCAGGCGGCATCCTGTTCGAGGTCGTCGGCATGCAACGAATTGACGAGCGTTTGGACCGCGACAAACACGCTACAGCCGACCACGATGCTGGCGACGATCTCGGGGAGCAGCGTCCCGAAAGCATCGGCGGCAAGCAGCGGCAGCAGCGATGAAAATACAGTCATGATCTCTTCGAGTCAGAAACGACAGGAACTCATCGCAAAATCTGATTGAAACTGGAGACCGGCATTTACGAGACATGTCGGCTTCGCTGGTATTTATCTCTTCGCGTCGGAACCAATCCCCTTTTTCAACCGGCCGCTCAAATATCAGAACTCAGAATCTGCCGCGCCCAGAGGTAGGCGACGATGTTGAACACCAGCGACGTACACAAAATCAACTGGCCCGGAACGGTGGTGAACAGCCGCTCGGTGTTGACCGGATCGATGAAGAAGTAGTACATGATCATGACGGCGAATGGGGCCAGCGCCATATAGGTCGCCGAGGTGCGGGCCTCGGCCGTCTCAGAGTAAATTTTGCGCTCCAGGCGCTGCAGCTCCATTACCGAGTGCGCGATGCGTTCGACCGTTTCATTGAGGCGGCCCCCGCTTTCGCGGCTGGCCTGCATGGCCGCCGCGAACAGCGCGAAATTCTCGCTCTTGAGTCGATCGCGGGTTTCCAGCAGCACGCGTTCGAGCGGCTTACCCATCTGGTACTCGCCGACCATCTGGCGAAACTCTTCGCAGATCGGCTTTGGGCACTGGTCGGCCAGAATCTGCAGTGCCTGTCCCAGCGACAGGCCGGCTTTGATCGCACTCGAGAGCGACACCATCGCGTCGGCCAGTTGGTCTTCGATCCGCAGGCGGCGTTTCTCGGCTTGCCGCCGAACGAGATACCACGGCACCGAAACGAGCAACACGGCGAACAGCACAGCGAACGGCAAACTTCCGGCGAGTGCCGTAAATCCCAGAAATGTCGCCAGCACGGCAATCATCCAGGCCACGACCCAGCGATGAAGGTTGCGCGTGTTGATTCGCAGTCGCCGTAGTTTTTCCCGCAGGTCCTGCTCGATGAAGCTCACGCCGTCGGCAATGGTTTCGCGGCCGGCCAGGGCCGCAATCGCGACCGCCACCCCCATCGCGACAGTTCCCAGCAGATTCCAGATCATGAATGACACGCTTTACTGATTTCGAAGAAGGGCAACCACGGATTACACTGATAACACGGATAAAGGGTTCTTAAATCAGGTTCCTCTCCGGAATTTGTGGGTGAATTCCGGTGAATCGCGTAAGGGTGTCGGAATGGTGCGTTCGTGATGGGGAGATTTGGTGTGCGTGGAGGGCCGCCCGGCTCGTTGTGGCCCCGCAGCCGCAATCCGGCCTGCCCACA
>SIAF01000302.1 GCA_009691905.1 Planctomycetaceae bacterium
TCCTTCGGATTGGCTGCCAATTTGTCCAACAGGATCGCCTGTCGCTTGTTCAATCGCTTGTCTCCCAAATCCAAACCGCGCAGCTCCGCCGTGAGCCATTCCTGCATGACACCCCTCCGTGAGACCTCGGTGATTAGACGCTGAGGGTCCAGAGGCTGGCGCAAATGCCGTGCCGTCGGTTGCGGAATTTCCCGTTCCGGCGAATTCTCTTGTGTATAAGGATGAGCGCTCCGCTTGGGA
Organism: Planctomycetaceae bacterium; assembly: GCA_009691905.1. Taxonomy (GTDB): domain Bacteria; phylum Planctomycetota; class Planctomycetia; order Planctomycetales; family Planctomycetaceae; genus SIAF01. Next base: position 241 of record SIAF01000302.1, read on the forward strand.
ACGCCGCCTGTGAAGCTCCGCTTCACGCGAGCGACAGCGAGCCTGTTCGCCGGCTTGCTCGTCGAATTGACGAGGCGAATGAGAGTTTCGGACAATGCGTTCCCAGGCGAAACTTGGGAAAGAGTCGCACAGAAGAGTGAACGCCAAACAGTCGGTTCGACGACGATCGACGTCTACCGGATTGGGCATCAGAATCCGCCGCTGTCGCCTTCGTCGCTCGTCGATTTGATCTGCGTCTCAGGCATCAGGCGGCGCATTCGTGCAACGCCTGCCGGCGTGATGAGCGCGCCGCGCACATCGATCACTCTAATGCCCTTGAGTTTCGCGAGGTGATCAATCACCACATCCGTGTAGATCCGGCCGACCAACTGAATAGAACGAATCTGGTCTTCGTCGTCCGTCTGAACGATCGCCCCGCGCTTCGCCAATTGATGCAATACGTCGGGGACGTCGACGGTTGCATCCGGAAACCAAATTGTGCTGCCGCAGTGTGGACATGTCGCATCCCCGGGTGGAATCGACGGAACGATCCAGACCTGCTTTCGACAGATTGGGCATTCATTCGGCAGCCCTTCGGTCGTTCGTGAGGAGATTTCCATCGCGGTTTCATATTAAAAATGCAGAGCGGTTTCGGGGGGCATCGATTCGATGTTGCCGGAGTTGCCATGCCGCTAGTCTACCGCTTGCGAGGGGGCGATTGAATCCCTGGCATTCCCTCGTCCACACCTCCGCTTGTGAGCGCCGTAGTTGAAGCGCTGCTTCCTGCGAGCGAGCGTGAGTTCGTCTTCCGGCTGTCACCAATGAATTGCGTTGCCAATTGACGACGCGAAGCGGAGCTTCGGACAATGCGTTTCCAAGCAGCGCTTGGGAACGAGGCAAAGGAATGGCAGTCGCAAATGGACGCGAATTCACGCGAATGTCGGGACCCAATCCGGGGAAGCCGGAGGGGCTCGGGACGTCGCGTTCGCCATGACTGAACTGACGCATTTTCCGAATTCCGTCATTCGTTCGTGGTTCACCTTTTTGGTTTTCGGCCGATGGCTGCGCCACGATCTTTCGTTGAGCCGGGCCGTCACTTCCGTCGCTGTCGCTTGCGGTCGCTCCAGATCCCCAGTTTCGCGTCGCGGGCTTCGCGTTCGGCCTGGCGAAAGCGCTGCTTCATCGCCAGGCGGTAGGGGTGCTTGAGAAGGGCATGCCCGAGTCCCTCGCGCAGCAGCTCTTCGTTCAAGAGTTTGTCGTCGATGTAAACGTAGGCCAGCACGCGGCCGTACTTGTCTTCATGTTCCTGGTCGAACTGCAACCGGACCTTTTTCCCTTCGACCATCCTCTGCGTGAAGTCGTGCGCCTCGGGGCCCCACGGCTGGACGGGAGTTCCCTCACGTTTCGTTTCGGGAGTGTCGACCCCCAGCAACCGAACTCGCTGGCCGTCGCGCAGCAAAAGCGTATCGCCGTCGACGGCCCGTTTGACCCAGGCTTCCGTCGACGGTCCCTCATCGACGCTTTGCGCGGTTGGCGGAACCTGACGAAGGTCGGCATCGCCGACGCTGTAGAGTCGCCACGCGGCCAATGCCAGGAGAATGGCAGCCACCCAGAACATCGGGCCGCGTTGCGGCAAGCGAATGGTCGGTGGGCGCGGGTGGCTCATCGTCTCCGTTGGCCGCTAATTCTTGCTGAAATTGAGCCGCCGCAGCGCTTCGCGACCGAGCGGGTCTTTTGCATAGCGGGCGTGGCAGCGCGGGCAGAGGTCGAAGCGGTACGATTTCGAATTCGATTGATCGAGATCGGCGCCGGTCAGCTCCATTTCGTGAATTTCGTCGGCCACAGTCTGCAAGTGATCGGCATCGAGATCGGCCTCGGTAATCGTCTCGGGGTCGAAGGCCGCGAAAATCTCCATGCGTACGACATAGCGTTGGTCGTCCAGCGGCTGCCCGCACAGATCGCAGGAGAAATGCAACATGAGAACTCAGTCCTTCCAGGGACGTGGAGCCGACGCGAAATGCATCCCGACTCAGAAGTCATTGGCTACGTCCTCGATTCTAAGCAGAAATCGCAAATCGAGGAAAGCCTCATTTTCAGGAATTTTTTTGAACGCGTCACGCATCCTGCGATTCGAGGCCGTACTCTTCGATCTTCTTGTGCAGAGTGTTGCGGTTGATTCCGAGTTTGAGGGCCGCTTTGGTTTGCACCCCCTGGCATGATTTGAGCACCTGCCCGATCAGCTCGCGCTCGACCTGTGAGACGATCCGATCGTACAGATTATGCGTCGCGTCTCCGGCGGCGATCATCCCCTGCGACACGAGCTCGCGGCACAGGGTCTCGGGGTTTCTGACGCCTGGCCGACCGACCCGCACGGGTGTCCCCCCGCGCACGTGCGACGGGAACAGATCGAGACTCAAGTGCCCGTCACGGGAGAAAACGATCGCCCGCTCAATGTAGTTTTGCAGCTCGCGCACGTTGCCCGGCCAGGTATAGCGCTGCAAAGCCGCCACCGCTTCGGCCGAGATGGTTCCCACCGAAACGTTATTCGATTGTCCGTACTTCGTGATAAAGAAGTCGACGAGTAATGGAATATCGCCCATTCGCTCGCGCAGGGGAGGAATCAGGATCGGCACGACGTTCAGGCGGAAGTACAGGTCGTCGCGAAACCGTCCCGCCTCGATCTCGTCGAGCAAGTCGCGATTGGTGGCGGCGACGACGCGGCAGTCGACCTGAATTGTGCGATTGTCGCCGACGCGCTCGAACTCCTGCTCTTGAAGGACGCGCAGCAGCTTGACTTGCAGCGTGTAGCTCACGGAGTCGATCTCATCCAGAAAAATCGTCCCGCCGTGTGCCGCCTCGAATCGGCCGGTCCGATTCTCGTTGGCGCTGGTGAAGGCCCCCTTGACGTGGCCGAACAGCTCGCTCTCCAGCAGACTCTCGCTGAGCGCGCCGCAATTGACGCGGATGTAGGGACCATTCGCGCGGGGACTCAATTCGTGAATCGCACGTGCCACCAGCTCTTTGCCGGTGCCGGTCTCTCCCGTCAGCAGCACGGTGGCCGAGCTGGCCGCCACTTGCCGCGTGACTCGGGCCGATTCGAGAATGACCGGGCTGCGGCCGATCACTCCCGGCAGCCCCGACGTCTCGGTGTCATTCGCTCGAACCATCGTTGCCACAACCATCGGTTGATCTGCCAATCATTCGTGTGAGCTTCGTCGCGGGCCGCACACTGTGGCCGCGAATATGCCCTTATTATAAGCAATCACTAAAGTGATAGAAGTGGCTTGGCGAGAGATTTCAGAAATTTGGCGAATTCGTTGTGTTCGAGTTGGGAGTCGGAAGCACCAGATGCTCGTAAGTTGCGCGATATGCCTGTCAGTTGCGCTCTGGGTGCCATGCCGGCCACCTGTACCTTGCCAAAGTTGCTCCCCGCAATCTCGGTCGCCCCAAACTTGTAACGGGCGTCGGATCCCCATAGAGTATGGAGATTGATTGATGGATCGGACGTGGCCCCCCCCTTGCGGAGTCCCCATCCCCCAGTTTGAAGCTGCCGCGGAGTGCGTATGCAATCTCTTGCCGTGCAGGTCGTGGTTGTCGCAAGTCTATTGACGACGGCATGGCAGTCACTTGAGGCCGAGAGCCTTCCCCCCGCTGATCTCGCGATCGAAGATGTCATCGAGTCTCTGATCGATGCCGGGTTGCGGCAGGGAGGGGTCGCCCCGGCCCCCCTCGCCGACGACGCCAATTTCATCCGTCGTGTGACGCTCGATCTGGCGGGTCGAATCCCCGCATCGGTCGAGGTCGAGGCTTATTGCCGGTCGTCTGAGCCCGACAAGCGTGCGCGGCTCGTCGACCGGCTGCTGGCAAGCCCCGATTACGCCTGCCACCTGCGGAATGAATTCGACACGCTGCTGATGGGGGGCAAGGGGAATCAGGAGTGGCGCGAGTGGTTGCTGAAAGCCTTCGAAGAAAACCGTCCCTGGCCGCAGCTCTTTCGGGAAATGATGCTGGCCCGCGAAGATGATCCGGGCCAGAAGCACGCGCTGGCGTTTCTCAAGGCACGGGCGGCCAGCGTCGACGACCTGACGAACGACACCAGCAAGGTCTTTTTCGGGGTCAGCATCAACTGTGCCAGATGCCATGACCACCCGCTGGTGGTCGACTGGACGCAGGACCATTATTTCGGCATGGCGTCGTTTTTCAGTCGAACCTATCTAACGAAGAAGAATTTTCTCGCGGAGCGCGGGGCAGGGGCCTTACGGTTCCAGAGCACGGCCGGCGAAGACAAGCCGGCCGCATTGATGTTTCTCACGGGCGTTCAAGTCCCGGATCCCACTTTGGGAGACCGAACCGACGAGCAGAAAAAAGCCGAGGAAGAAAAGCAGAAGATCGACAACGACAAAGAGACCCCCCCCGAGCCGCCGGCGTTCAGTCGCCGCGTGCAACTGGTCGAGATCGCCACGCGTCCGGATGCCGGCGGATTCTTTTCGCAAGCCTTTGTGAATCGCACCTGGGCGCGCCTCATGGGAACAGGGCTGGTCGTGCCCCTCGATCAGATGCACTCGGCCAACAAGCCCAGTCATCCTGAACTGCTGGCCTGGCTGGCACGCGATATCGAGTCGCACAATTACGATTTGAAACGGCTGATGCGCGGCATCGTCCTGAGCCGCGCCTATGGTCGTTCCAGTCGCTGGGACGACGCGCGCGAGCGACCATCTGACCGGTTGTTCGCGGTCGCGGGGGTCCGGCCGCTCTCGCCGATGCAGTACTCGCTGTCGCTGACGATTGCGACTTCCAATCCGCTGGAACTGGCCGAGCTGCTGTCGAAGCCCGACCAATGGGCAGGGCGCCGCCGCGAGCTGGATAATCAGGCCTTCGGGTTTGCCCGGCAAATTGAAATCCCCGGCGAGAATTTTCAGGTGAGCGTCAGCGAAGCGCTGCTGATGAGCAACAATTCGAAAATCGTTGACGAATACCTGCGCGATTCGGGCGACCGGCTGTTGGCCGGCCTGCGCGCGATCAGCGATCGAACGCAACTGGTGCAAACGGCGTTTATGGCGGTTTATTCGAGGTCGGCGCAGCCGGAAGAAGTCGATGCCATCCTGGGCTATCTGGCGTCGCGGGAAGATCGAATTGTCCCGGCCTTGCAGCAAACCTTGTGGTCGCTCGTAACCAGCGGCGAGTTTCGATTCAATTACTAAGGCGAGCGGGGGGCGTGAGCCCCCTGAAGGGTCACTTTGCATGTTGTCGGTCGAAGATTTGTTCGATCCGTATGTATAGTCAGTGACCGTTGTTTCCATAGAGGTGAGGTTCGGTGATGTCACAGGTTTCTTGCGGATGCTGCGGTTCGCCCGATCATGGTTTGAACCGGCGCGGGTTTCTGGGGGCTGCGGCGATCGCCGGGGCGGGTGCCCTGTCGGCCGATATGACGGTGCTCAACCTGCTCAAGTCGCCGGTCTTTGCCGACGAAATCAAGCAACAGGAAAAGCACGTCATTTTGCTGTGGCTGGCTGGTGGCGCCAGCCAGCTTGAGACGTGGGACCCCAAACCCGGGCGACCGACCGGCGGTCCGTTTCGGGCAATCGACACGAATGTGCCGGGGATTCGCATTTCGGAACTGATGCCCAAGCTGGCCCAGCGGCAGCACCAGACGGCCATCATTCGCTCGCTCAACACGAAAAACGCCGACCACGGCGGCGGGGCCGACCTGATGGACACCGGTCGTCCCAGAGAACCGGGGTTGCTTTACCCCGATCTGGGGTCGGTGGTCGCGCGCGAACTCGGTCGGGCCGACAGCCCGGTGCCCGATTACGTCTCGATGTACACCTCGACCGAAGGTCGCCGCAAGGGGGGGCCGGGGTTTCTCGGCGCCCGGTACGCACCGATGTTTTTGGACAGCGGCCTGATTCCCGACAACATCCGGCGGCTGGAGTCGATCAGCGACGTCGATCACCAGCAGCGGCTCGATCTGCGGAATTTGCTCAATGCCCGGTTTCTGCGGGGGCGCGAGAGCGCCTCGCTGGCAAGCCACAACTCGGCGTACCAGCGCGTCCGCGGTTTGATGTCGAGCGAACGCTTGTTCGACATCGAGCAGGAGCCGCAGCCGATGCGCGACTTGTATGGTCCCACGCAATTCGCCGAGCAGGTGCTGGTGGCGCGGCGTCTGATCGAAGCCGGGACGCCGTTCGTCAAGGTTGCCCGCGCCTGGTGGGACAGTCACGGTCAGAACTTCGAGACGCACCTTGAACTTGTCCACGAACTCGATCACGTCATGTCGACGCTGCTCGACGACCTCGAACAACGCGGGTTGCTCGACAAGACCCTCGTGATCACGCTGGGCGAATTCGGCCGGACCCCTCAGATCAACCAGAGTCTGGGACGCGATCATTTTGCCAGCGCCTGGAGCGCCAGCCTGTCGGGCTGCGGCATCAAGCGCGGCATGGTTTTCGGAAAAACCGACGACGACGGAAATACCGTGGTCGAAGGTGAAGTCGGCGCACCGCAACTGTTCGCCACGATTTTCCATGCACTGGGAATCGATCCGCATAAGAACTACCACGTCGGTGCCAGGCCGGTGCCCCTCACCGAGCCGGGCACGAAGCCGATTGTTGAAGTCCTGGCTTGATTGCAGTGTTTCCCCCTGTGCGACGATGAACGCGAAGAGGCAAGCGTTATGGCGGTCGATCCCACGAAATTGAAGGTTGCCAAACAAATAGACCATGCCGGGATATTCTTTGCGATGGCGCGTGTGCCCGGCGCGAGCCGCGTGTTCGTCGGAAGTTCCGACGCGAAAGTCTATGACGTCGACTTCGCCGCCGAGACCCCCGTATGGAAAGAACTCGCCGGCCACGACAGCTACGTGACCGGGGTGGCGCTGGCGGGGCAAGCGGTGATCAGCGGCGCGTACGACGGCAAACTGATCTGGTGGGATCGTGAGGCCGGGTCGATCGATCGCAAGGTCGATGCCCATTCGAAGTGGATACGGGGGGTCACCGCCTCCCGCGACGGCCGGTTCATTGCGAGTGTTTCCGATGACATGCTCTGCAAAGTCTGGAACGCGGCCAACGGCGAACTGATTCACACGCTGGCCGGGCACGAACGGCTGACGCCGCACCACTATCCGTCCATGTTGTACGTCGCCGCGTTTTCGCACGACGGCCAGTTTCTGGCGACTGCCGACAAGGTGGGTCATATCGTCGTCTGGAACATCGCCGAGGGAAAGCCGCAAACGACGCTCGAAGCGCCGCTCATGTACACGTGGGATCCCAAGCAGCGCCGGCATTCGATCGGGGGGATCCGCAGTTTGGCATTTTCACCCGACAGCCGACTGCTGGCGGTTGGTGGAACAGGGCAAATCGGCAACATCGACCACCTGGAAGCGAGCGCGCGCATTGAGATTTTCGACTGGCGGGCCGGCCAGCGACTGGCGGAACAACCGGGCGACAAGCACAAGGGACTTGTCGAACGCATGGAGTTTTCACCCGCCGGAGACCAGTTGATAGCCGCCGGCGGCGCGAATGAAGGCTTCGTGATGTTTCTCAATGCGGCCGACGGAAAGATCCTGCATGACGACAAATCGCCGGTGCATATCTACGATTTCGAGATGCTGGAGTCATACGAGTCGTTGATCGCCTGCGGTCACGGCAAGCTGGTGCAATACACATTCAGCGCCGAAGTCGCTGCCGCCACCGCGGGTTGACACGAATGCGGGCTGAGCTTGACGGATGCCGGCGCGGTCTCGATTCTGGTGTGTATGCACACGTTCGCCGACCTGGTCGCCTCCCGTAAAGCGTGGATTGAAGCCGAACTGAAGCCGTGGTGCGTCGGGGCGGCCCATAACGATTTGCGGATGGCCGCCGAGGCCTGGAGCGACATTGCCGGCCGGGTCGATCTCGAAAAGACGCTCTGGTTCTGGGCTTGGAGCCGGTTTCCCGACCTGGTCAACGCCGAGCTGCAAACGATCGACGAAACGCGTGGCGTCCGCGTGACGCTGCACGACGGCCGGGTCGTTGCCGGCTTTCCCGACGCGCGCGCCAGTCGCGAGGGATACCTTGTGCTGCTTGGCAGCACGCGCGACGCATCGGGTCGTTTCAACACCGAGGGGCCGTTTCGATTGGATGAGATCGGCAGTATTCATGCCGCGACGGTTCCTTCGGCCGGATAAACGCTGCCCTAACTTTAGGCTGCCCGGCGCGTCGAAACGCGTGTCGCAAGCGACGCGGCGAAACAGCAACAGGGAGTTGACCCCCCTGCTCGCCTTTGCGAGCTGGGACCAACATGATATCGCAGGAAACGCTATCCTTAGCCCGCAAGCGGGTCGTTGCCTTAATTCAGGGGGGGTTGTCTTCCTGGGGACAACCGGGGCAGAAACCGTCAGTACAATCATGGGTGGCCCTCAACGTGTTGAGTGATCTCCAAAGGGCCGTATGTGCCGGCGAGCGTGGAATCAGGCAGTTGAGCGTCGCAATTCGACCGTTTTCGCGCCGCGCGGTTTGGGCAAAACCGTCATTTCGCCGGGAAAAACTGCGAAAAGCGGTTCGAAAGTTCATAAATTCACGGTCTTGTGAATTTTTGAACTCTTCATCCTTTGTATTTTAACATGGCATTTTGCCGAGACTTTGGTAAACATTCGTCCAACCCGTTGTCCGAAGCAATGGACGGACGGTCTCCGGCCGTTTCGGTGGGGAAGATCTGGCAGGACAAAAGAGAGGATGACGCGTG
>SIAF01000303.1 GCA_009691905.1 Planctomycetaceae bacterium
CTGCAACACGATCTGCTGCTTCTCGCTGACCCGAATCTTCGCCGCCGTCCCTGGCATTGGTTAAGCTCCCGCCTCACAATCGAGGGTTGACGAGAGATATATCATTTTCCGTTTTCATGAAACCCCGTTTCCGAGATGCGGCACTAGGGACTAGGGACTAGGGGCGAGGGGCGAGGGGCGAGGGGCTGGGGGCTGGGGGCTGGGGGCTGGGGGCCGGCGACAGGAGCCATCAGATCGCGGTAACATGCGTTAGAACAGGGAATCGAAACATGCACGAGTCAAACGCAATTCGCCGGGCCTTCGGCGCGGCAATCATCGGCGTGGTGATTGCCGGCGGGGTTCGTACCATTTGTGCGCAAGGCAAGGCAAGGCCCCAAGAGCAGGCTGCTAAAGCCCCCGTGCCCAAGCCGGTCGCGGCGCAGATCGATGCCGTCCAAGTCGGAGGCGACCTGACCATCACGTTGCTGGACCAGGTCACGTTGGCGTTCGACCGGCCGGGAATCGTCTCCATGATTGCACCGCGTGAGGGAGATCAGGTCGAAGAAGGTCAATTGATCGCCTGGCTCCAGGACGAAGTGCCCAAGGCGACACTGGCGATCGCCGCGGAAGAAGCCGAAAGCGACGTCGACATTCGATACGCTGAAAAGGCGGGCGAAGTCTCTGATGCCGAGCACCAGAAGGCACTCGAAACCAATCGCCGCTTCCACGATACCGTCACCGAAGTCGAAATCGAGAGGTTGAGACTGGCTGCCGAGAAGTCGATTCTGGAAAAGGAGAGCGCGGAGCACCGCCAGGCGGTCAATTGCCTGAAACGGGACGAAGCCCAGGTGCAATTGGACACGTTTCGCATCAAGGCCCCATTCAGCGGAGTCGTCACTCGAGTGCACCGAAAAAAGGGCGAGGCCGTTCGTCAGGGGGATCAGGTGCTGGAACTGGTCAATACCGATAAGGTGCGGATCGACGGGGTCATTCACATTCGAGACATGCTCCGCGTGAAGCCCGGTGACGAGGTGACGGTTTATCTCGATAATCCCGACATTGAACTCGAAATCGAAAAGCGATCGTTTCCCGGGCACATCCGATTCGTCGATGTCAAAGTCGAGCCGGTCGAACAGAAGGTGCGAATCTGGGCCGAGGTTGATAACCCCGACAATATCCTGCGTGCGGGACTGCAACACGCCCGGATGACGATTCATCCCAATTCCAAACCGCCGGCCAAAGACTGATTCGATCGCCGGATCGCCTCCCAACCCAGTCGACGAGTTGCCATTATGTCCGCGGGCGCAGCCGCATTGACGCCGTCCACGAAACGGCCGATTCCCCTGGAAATGCGGAAGGACCTGGCGATTCAGCAGATGGCCTGTCAGGGCCAGGGGTATACCGTCGTCAAAGACCCGGTGGCCCTCACCTACTACCAGCTTCAGCCCGAGCAGTATTGCGTCCTGCAGTTGCTCGATGGCCGGCGCAACCTCGAGCAGATTCGCGACGACTTGCTGGCCGAATTTCCCTACGCGCGGCCGACGCTGGGCGACATTCAAAGTACGATCGTCGACCTGCACGGCAAGCGACTGGTTCGCGGACAGCGATTCGGTCAGGGGACGGCACTGTTTGAGAGCGCCCGCAAACGTCGGCACGAAAAGCGGGTGGCCGTACTCAGGAATATCCTTTCGATTCGACTTCCCGGCTGGGATCCCGAACGAACGCTGCGGCGTTTGTACCCGTTCGTGAACTGGATGTTTCGTCCCTGGGCCGTCACGCTGGTCGTGGTTCTGGTGGCTGCCGCGTGGACACTGGTGGCGGTGCAGTTTCAAGTCTTCGCCGAGCGTGTCCCCGAGTTCAAGCAGTTTTTCGGCTGGCCCAACCTGGTGTACCTGTGGCTGACCATGGCGATGACGAAAATCGTGCATGAATTGGGACACGGCATCGCCTGCCGGCATTACGGGGGCGAATGCCATCAGATCGGCGTGATCATCCTCGTGTTCAGCCCGACCCTTTACTGCGATGTTTCGGATTCATGGATGTTGCCTAACAAATGGCAGCGGATCATCATCGGCGGCGCCGGAATGACCATCGAATCGGTTCTCTCGTCGCTGGCACTGTTCGGCTGGTGGTTCACGCAGCCAGGGTTGCTCAATCACCTGCTGCTCAACGTATTCTTTGTTTCCTCGGTGACGACCGTGATTTTCAATCTCAATCCGCTGATGCGCTACGACGGATACTATATGCTCAGCGATCTACTCGAGATTCCCAACCTGAGCAAAAAGTCACAGCGTCTGCTGCAGGAGACGTTTGCCTGGTATTGCCTGGGGATCAGAGCACAACCCGATCCGTTCATGCCCGCCGAAGGGCGTTTCTGGTTCGTCACCTACGCCGCCGCCTCGACAGTCTATCGCTGGATCGTGCTGTTCGGGATCACGGTCTTTTTGTATGTGGTTCTCAAACCTTACGAGTTGCAAAGCATCGGCATCGCGATGGCCGTCTTTTCCGTCGCGGGGATTGTGTTCAGTCTGGGGCAGAACCTTGTGAAAACTTTGCGATCGCCGCGGCAAGAGCCGCTCAGCCGACCGAAAATCGCCATCACCGCGACAGTCGTCCTGGCGCTGCTGACCGGTGCGTTGTTCGTTCCGATTCCCTGGCATCTCGAAGCGGCGTTCTACATCGAGCCGCATCAGGTCCAATCGGTGTATGCGGTCGTTTCGGGTGAACTGGTCAGAACGTCGGTAAAGCCCGGCGAACCGGTGTCGCGCGGCGACGAGTTGGTCGTGCTGTCTGACATCGAAAAAGAAATACGTTCCCAGGAACTCGAGACCGAACTGGGCAAGTATCAGGTCGAACTCAGTACGCAGCAGGGCGTCAACGACCAGATCGGAATCGCCCTCGCCCGCGAAAAGGTCGATCTCGTGCGCGGGCAACTGGACGATTTCAAACAGCAGCTCGACCGACTGAGTATTAGGGCACCGATCGAGGGTACGATCGTGGCGGCTCCGCGCGTCGCCGGCCCCAAGCTGTCGCCAACACGGGTCGAGTTGGGGAACTGGTACGGGACGCCGCTCGATCCGCAGAATATCGGCTGCCTGCTCGAGGAAGGAACGCACCTGCTCAGCATCGCTCCCGACAAAAACTTCCAGGCGGTTTTGCTGGTCGATCAGGGCGACCGGTCGGACCTCGAACCGGGACAGGATCTGGAGATCAAGTTCGATCACCTGCCGACGCGAACGTTTCACGGCGTCGTCAGGGAAATCGCCGAGCGGCACCTGGAATTTGCACCTGAGGCGCTGTCCAACAAACAGGGGGGCGAGCTGCCGACCGTCACCGATGCGCGCGGCCGCGAACGCCTGACCAGTCACGCTTATCAGGCCCTGGTTGAACTGGATGGTGACCTCAATCTGTTGAAGTCGGGTCTCCGCGGCCGAGCGCGTTTTCGAGTCGGGCATCGCTCGGCGGCCGACTGGCTGTGGCGGTTGGCTCGCCGCACGTTTCATTTTCGAATGTGAGTGTGGCGGCCCGATAACGGTCTGACCAGCGGGGTCGGCCTGTCTTTGATTTCGCGAATCGTCAGGAACGGGTAGATCCACAATGAGTGAACCCAACCGTCCCGAGTCCGGCGGCGTCGAAAGCGCCCGTCAGCAGATTCTCGCGCTGGTGCGCGAAATCGAAATGCTGGCTGATTCGAAGGCGGCGCCCGAGTTGTTCTATCCCGAATACCTGAAACGCGTTGTGATGGCCCTGGGGGCTGACGCAGCCGCGGTCTGGCTTTATGACGAACAGCAGCAGTTCGGCCTGGCGCACTTCGTGCAGCGCACGCCCCTGGGAATTTTTGAGAACCCGCAGGCGCTGAGCGCCTATCAAAAGCTGCTGAGCGAGGCGCTGCAATCGGGCGGGGTTCGCGTCTATCGGCCCGGCGATTCGCGTGCCGGCGAGTTGCCCACTCCGCACGTTCAGATCATCGGCGCTCTACAGGACGGGACAGACCCGCTGGGAGTTTTGCAGATTCTGCAGCGCTCTGAAGCGCCTGACGAGGCGCGGGCCGGTTATCTGCAGTTCGTCGAACAGATGTGTTCGTTTGTGGCGCGTTACATTCGCGGTTGTCGGCAGCCCGCGGCTTCGGCGGAACTCGGCAGGGAGTCGCAGGATCTGCGGCGGATAGTGCTCGAGTTGCATAGCAGCCTGAGCGTTGCCGAAGTCGCTTCGATCGCCGCCAGCGACGGTGCAACATTTCTGGGGTGCGACCGAGTCAGCGTGGTCGAACGCTACGGCACAAAAACGCTCGTTCGGGCCGTCAGCGGTCAGGACGGGGTGAATCTGCGGTCGAATCTGATTCGACTGATGTCGCAACTGGCTGAAAAAGTGCTGGCGACCGGCGAGCGACTGCAATACTCGGGCAAGGCCGAAGGACTGCCGCCGCAAATCGAAGAGCCCCTGGCCGAATTTCTCGACATCAGTCGCTCGCGATTGCTGACGGTCGTTCCGCTGTTTCCCCGCGAGCCGACGCCTGGCTCGCGGCCCCCTGAGGCAGGCGCCGACCCGCGCCGCAAGGCGGCGGCCAAAGCGCCGCTGGGCGCACTGATCGTCGAGCAGGTCACCGACGGCCGATTGCGAGCCGATTTCGAAACGCGGCTGGAAGTGCTGGCCGAGCAAACCAGCCAGGCCCTGGTCAACGCGCAGGAGCACGAGCAGATTCCCCTGTTGCGGGTCTGGAAATTCGTCGGTCGACAGACATCGCTGCTCAAGGGGCGGCGGCTGGCCCAGTTTCTGGTCGGATTCGGAGCGCTGGCGGCGGTTGTGGGGGCCATGGCCTTCGTCCCCTGGGACTATCGGGTCGAAGGCAAAGGCCGCCTGATGCCCGTCGTGCGCCAAAACGTATTCGCTCCGTCCGATGGAAAGGTGATTGAGATTCTTGTCGAAAGCGGGCAGCACGTCGATCAGGGAGCGCTTCTGCTGAAACTGCAGAATGACGAACAGCACGCCCGATTGCTGGCCACCAGCACCGAATATCTCGAAAAACAAAAGCAGCTTGTGGCGCTGCGGCAGGAAATGGCTGAGACCGCGCGCAATCTGTCACCCGACGAACAAACGCGACTTCAGGGAAAGATCACTCAAACCCGTTTGGAGGCCGAAGGCGCCAAACGGCGCCTCGAACTTCTGGCCGAGCTTGAAAAGAAATTGGAGATCCATTCGCCGATCTCGGGAGTCATCGCCACGTTTCAGGTCGCGCAACTTCTAACGAACCGACCAGTACGACGCGGCGAAACGCTGCTGGAAGTCATGGACGAAAAGGGATCGTGGCGGTTGGAACTGGAAGTTCCCGAACAGCGGCTGGGCCATATTTTGATCGGTCAGGAACAACTTGCCACGCCGAACCTGCCGGTCGAGTTCGTGCTGGCAACGGCGACCGAATCGACATTTCCCGCACGGCTCGAGACCAGCGCCACTCGATCGGTCACTTCAGAACAGGGCGGGACTGTGGTCGAAGTCTTTGCCTCCCTCGACGAGGGCCTATTGCCCCATCGCCGGATCGGCGCCGAAGTGACGGCGAAAATCAACTGCGGCAAGCGGAGCCTGGGTTACGTCCTGTTCGGCGACGTGATCGAGTTCCTTCGCAAGCGACTGTGGATCTAGGGGTCAGCCTCCGTGCCAACTGCCTTTCGGTGACGGAAGCAGCGCCCGTTTCCGCGAGAATATTTCAACACACCTAGCGGTGAGCTTTTCTGGTCGGGGATGCAGTTTCAATCCGTTTGAACTATCGAAAGAGCAAGGTCCGAAACGGGTTCCGCCAAATGCTCAAGAATACCCTGCTCCAGATTGCAGCGGATTGAATTCGGCTCGACGTGCGAAAAGAGCCGCGAAGTCCAGCACAGAAGCCCTTCGACGTTCTGGCCGAAAGGCCTCGTTCTGAAAACAGTCGGGGCGACAAGACACCGTTAGAACTTTTCCTTGCTGGCATCGCCGAGTGGGAACCCCGCGTCGCGCGGCTCCTCATGGCGGCGCGACTCGGTTTCCATTTTTCATTTTCGACCGCCCTCGCGGGTAGGTGGTAAAGCAATAAAGGAGCCAAGCGGTAAAGTCCTCGACAAACGAAAACCGTTGAAGTTGCTCCGGTCCACCGGCACGTTGAGGAAACGGCTGGCAGAACGCACGACCGACGCCAGATAGATGAACGAGCCGCCACGCAACACACGGCTAACTGTACTTGCGGGCACGATCTCGACTTCCTGGCCCTCAGCCACTTCCTCGCCGTTGCCTGTGGGGTATGCCTTGTGGCTCTCCTGACACCATGTAAATGCGTTCCCCTGAACGTCGAATAACCCGAAATCATTAGGCTTCAGACTCCCCACTGGCCACGTCTGCTCCTGCGAGTTCTTCTGATACCACGCATACTTCGGCAGCAATTCTTCCGTCTCGCCGTAATACCGGGCCGTCGTTGCCCCCGCACGGGTCGCATACTCCATCTCCGCCTCCGTGGGCAGACGATATCCACTCAAACTCAAGTCGTTCTCCTTCAACTTCATCGTTTGCCCATTGATCTCATAACACCACTGATCTTCGTAAATCCCCTCTTCCTTGCTCAACCAGTTGCAATACGCCGCTGCCATGTACCAGTTAATTCTCACCACAGGCAAATCGGCCGTGCGGGTGTATGCCGCAGGAAGTGTGTAGCCCTTATCGAATTGCCGGTACTGCTCCACCGTCACCGACTTGGCGGCGAGGGCAAACGTCCGACCGATCCTTTTCTTGTGCTGTGGCTCGTACTGCTGCCTGCCCTTCTCCGTGGGCGGCGCCCCCATCATGAACTCCACCGGGCCGGGAATCACCACCATCGTCTGACCCTGGCCGTTGACGTACCATTGCGGCGGCGTCTCCTCCGCGTCCTTCGTGAGCAACTGCTGGATTCCCTCCAGACGCTTCACTCGTTGTTCCTGGTCCTTCGCCCACTCCTCGTTGACTTGATTCAGCCATGCCTCCTGCTTCCAGGTCCGCAACAGCCATTCGCATGCCGCATGAAGCCCCGGATCGGCCTGGGTACGGTAAATACCTTGCAATTTTGCGAACAGAGCCTGGCGAGCATCAGGCGATAGCTCCCTCTCTCCATACTCTCCCAAGCTCAGAATCAACGCCCGTCGAATCGTCACGTCAGGCTCTTCGTCCAGACGCCTGACAACGGCCCCGGCGTCCGCTCCCAGTGGATACAGACGATGAATCAGATAGCTCCGCACTCTCGGATCGGGACTGTGCTTCAGCAACGGCCACCCTTTTTCAGGCCGGTCCATCTTGAGCAGGGCCACCGCAGCATTCGCCTGCCGCTTCGCCAGCTTCTCCCTGGCGTCGTCCTGCGCATCGACGGGCAGCTTCCGGTCGATCTCACCGATCAGCACGGGCAGTCCTTGCTCACCACGATCTTTGAGTTTCGGATAGATGACTGAGAACTGCTTATCGTCGGCGTCCATGAGCAGATCGGCCAGCGCGTTCGGCTGGTCGGCGGCGTACTCGGCCAGAATGTCCGTCGCCAACGACCGCTCCACATCCCGGCGACCGGCGTTTCGATATACGTCCGACAAGGGGGCGTACAACTTATCCCGCACCGGCCGCAGCGAGTCCATCCACGCTGCCAGATAGACCGCCGGCACATTCACCAGATCATTGGCAACGGCTTCTTGTATGTTCGCCCACCGCTTACTCTGGGGGTCGTACTTCGCCAACGCCGCCGCCGCTCGCAGCCGTTGCGATTCCCTGCCCTTGTCCGGTGATTCCACCGCTGCCCACAGCTTGTCCAGCAACTCGTCCTTGTGCGAGGCCAGAGCGTCACGGAGCACCGGCAGTTCGTGCGGTTCGGCGTCGAGTAGCCGATCGTACAGGTAATCGACTTGTCCGGGGTCCACGGCCAGGAGGGCGAGGCTGGCGTGGAGTTGCTTGCGGGCATCCTTCGTGCCGGCTTCAGCCTGGGCAGCGGCTTCGTGCAGTAGCGGGTCGAGCCAGCGGCGATAAGGAGCCATGTCCTGCACAATGGTTGGGACTTCATGCGTGTTGGCGTCCAGCAATCGGTCCCGTAACGCATGGGCGTTCAGCGTGCCGTGGCCTTCGTAACTGCCCCAGCCGATCAAGGTCAGGATCAAGGCGACGACCACCCCCCGCACCACATGAAACCGTCCCGCATTCCGCATCATCTTCCGCTGCGGCGGCGTCCAGTTTGTCTGCGGAGTCAGCCAGCGGATACTCAGCCATTGTCGGAGCGAGGGCAGTTGCCGATTCTCTTGTCGAGCATTCCATACTGCCGCACGATCCGCCAGCAACAGTTCGGCTCGGCCACGACGGGTTTCCTTCTGCTTGCGGGTCAACCAGTCCCGCAATGACGGCACGAGGTAGTCGTGGGTGAGTTGGTAATACTTCTGCCCCGCCTGGGCTTGAGACGTGGATTCATCAGCCGCCTCGTTCCCTTCCAGGTCGGTCGGCGTGATAAGCCGGATTTCGCCGTCGAGAATGCGAATCAGGTCATCAAAGTCTTTGGGGCGACTTCCGTAACCTGACGCTTCGAGCAGTTCGCCATACGACCGTATGTAGCCCTTGATGTCGGTCCCCGATTCGGGCAACAGAGCCCTTAGGACGGCTCTGGCGGCTTTCTGGTGATAGCGGTGCTCCGGGGGAGCCGTGGCCGCACTGAACGTCTCTTCGAGGAACGTGACGCCCACACCCTCAGTGCCGCCAACTTCCCTTAAGGTTGCAGGCGTCCATACTTTGCCCTTCATCATCTCCGCAAACAAAGCCAACCGGACGCAGATGACCTTGCCTTCCTGGGCCAGGCTCAGACCTCCTGATCTGGCGGAATTTGCTTTGGCACCGAGTTTGGATTGGCGGGCGGTGCTAAGGAGGTGAAATGGAGCTGCAGCTTGGTCCCCGGATACGCGAAAGCAGCGTCATTGAGGGTGCCGATCAGATGTTGAATC
>SIAF01000304.1 GCA_009691905.1 Planctomycetaceae bacterium
GCGATTCAACATCTGATCGGCACCCTCAATGACGCTGCTTTCGCGTATCCGGGGACCAAGCTGCAGCTCCATTTCACCTCCTTAGCACCGCCCGCCAATCCAAACTCGGTGCCAAAGCAAATTCCGCCAGATCAGGAGGTCTGAGTCTGACGCTATCGCGGCGACGACGGCGAAATAGGAAATGTCCGCGTCAGGCTTGAACGCCTGATCTACGTTCGGCAGTCGGCTTTCTACTCGTGGGTCGATTATAGAATCGCCGCGGATAAAGCGAAACTGCGATCAGTTTCGCCGGCGACGGGTGGCGGGGTCAGAGCGACGGCGTGTGGCTGCGACGTGACTGGCAGACACCGGTATTGTGTGTCGCGAAGCACGACATGCAATATGATCGAGCGATGGCCCCGTCGGGTTGCAATCAGCGCGTGACGTGACGGTGCGTCTTGCGCGCGACGGGGCCATCGCTGGCAAGTTGACGAGCGACGCGGCGGCTATTCGCATTCCTCGCGGCGCGACCGACGCCGAATCCTGTTCGACGCTCTGACCCCGCCACCCCTGGGTTCAGTCACCCGGCTTCTCTGCGACGTCTTCAGGTCGGCCCGTCGTTTGATACAGCGGGAGAAAGCGGTAGTAGACCTCGAGGCACAGTGTGCTGAGGGCGGTCGAGAAGACGCGGCCGCCGTAGTCGCCCCACGGAGCGCGCGGGTTCCAGCTTCCGGCCATGTCGCCATCGGTTCGCTGGTCGGAGACCAGGTTGTCGCGCAGGGCGCGATTCCACTTGCGCCACGGCTCGCCGCCGTGGTGGTACATGGCCAGCGTGCCGTAGTACCAATAATACACATCCTGTTGCGGCCGGCTCGGCAGACTTTGCAGCAGGTAATCAACCGCCTCGGTTGCGGCGGCCGAGGTGCGCTTCTGCCCCAGCATCTGCTTGCAGAACAGCGCTTCGGCGGTCATGGCGCGCTTGGGCGGGTCCAGTTTGCGGTAACCGGCGAGCCCTCCCTGCCGACTCAGGCCCCGTGTTCGCAAGTCGGCCAGGTGCGTGTCGAGAAACTCACGCGCCCGCGTGATCGTGTCGCGGGGCACCTGAACTCCGGCCGTGTGCGCGCTGCGCAGCGCCATCAATTGCCAGCCGAACATGCTCACGTCGCCGTTGTCGGCCTTGGTGTAGCGCCAGCCGCCGTCGCTCGGGTTCTGCCGCTCGACGAGATACTGCACGGCGCGGGCCAGCGGTTCGCGCAGCGCGGGGTCTTTGGTCATGCCGTAGGCTTCACCCAGGGCGATCGTCGCCATCCCGTGGCAGTACATGCCGGCATACCGGTTGGCCCGGCCTCCCAGGTAGCCGTCGGTGTCCTGCTGCGCGATCAACCAGCGCAGGCCGCGATCGACCGTGTCGGAGTACAGATTGTCTTCGTGCGTGTAATTCGAACCCAGAAAGGCCAACAGCGCCAATGCCGTCAGCCCCGAGTCCGACTGCAGTCCCGACCGCTGCCGTTCGACGAGCTGGTCTTTGAATTTCGTCTGCTCGTCCGGCTCGTGCCCCAGCGCGGCTTCGAGCGGGGGCCAGTTGCCGGCGGGATGCTGGTGTCGCGCCAGCCAGGCGAGGCTGGCCTCGACCGCCTTTTCGGATTCTTCGGTGGCCCCCATCTCGATGGCGAATTTCTTGCGTTGCGGCAGCCCGCGCAGGCGATACGGGGCCGGAACTTTTCCCGAGTCTTTGTCGATGACCCCGGCCGAATCGGAACGCGCCAGGTCGGGGGTGATTCGCTGCGACGACGGGTCGGCCGAACCCGAGCGTGAGGCGACGATTCGGGACGGCCCGGTTTCGGCGGCCGCAGAAGCTTCTCCCGTGCGCATCCGATCGACCACTCCGCTGCCCGACTGATCCGCCGCACGCCGGCCTGAACGGGCGAACGGCTTTGTCGTGAGAGTCCCGGCGCCCGCCGCTGACGGCTGACCGGTTGTACCCCCGTCGGCGGCAGGAGCGGCCGCGGTTTCGGGCGATGCCTTCTTGCGCGGCTGTTCGCCGGTCGTCCCGCGCTCGATTTTGGCCTGCGGATCGGCCGCCGCCATCGCCGCTGCACTGTCGGTTGCGGCCGGAGCCGTCACCTGCAGTTGTTCGGTTTTCTCGGGCCGCGATGCCCGGCGCGGCTCAGGCGACTCGGCAGCGGGTGCGGTTCGCGTTGCGCGCTGCGGCTCGCCGCCGTCGGCCTTGGTTTCGTTTCGAGCGTCGGCTGTCTCTTCGGCGATCGGCGTCGGGCTGATCTCAACCGGGCGGCTGAGGCGCTCGGGGGTGCGCTGGGGCTCGGGCATCGTCGGCAATTCGTCGGCGACCGGCAGATCGGGAAGCGGGATAGGCAGCGGTTGTTCGTTGGTCGACGGCTGCCGCTGGGCAAGGTCGGTCGATTCGGGCAGCGCGCTATTCCGGTTGCTGCGTTCGGGACGATCGCTGTCGAGTTCGGGAGGCCGCTCCCAGACGGGGGCCTTTCCGGGCAGGCGACTGACGGGAAGTTCGTCGCCGACTTTGACTTGCCTTTGCCGCGGGCGGACGATGACTTCTTTCGCCGGGGGCGACGACTCCGACAGGACGAGTCGGGTCGAGACCATACCAAGAATCAGATGCGCCAACAGCGAGACAGCCATCGTCTTGCGGGTCACCTGCGTGTCGCCCCAATGCGTAAACAGGGCGCGCAGCAGCAGGAACGTCGTGGTGAAGCTGCCGATCCAGACCAGCGACCAGAACCCGAAGCCCAGCGGGTCGTGACGCGCGTACTCGACCAGCGCCTGCCAGCGCGCGACGAGCGCATCCTGCGTGAAGAGTTCAGTGAGAGCGGCGGCCGGCGGCATCGCGTTACTCGCTCTTAAGTTGCGCGGCCAGGGAAAAATTGACGATCTGCGCCCGATGACAGACAGCCAGCACATCCATGATGTTCTGGTACACTGCCGAGCCGTCGCCGCGAATCAAGACCGCCTGATCGGCATACCGGCCGTGGGCTTCCTGCAATCGCGTTTCGAGGGCTTCCAGCGACAGGGTCTGCTGGTTGACGACGATCAACCCGTCGCCGAACACGTTCACCACGATTTCGTCGGGAGGGTTGGTCAGGGGCTGCGCCTGGCTGACCTGCGGCAAATGGACGTCGAACTGCCGCTCCATGTCGGCAAACTTCGTGCCGACCATGAAGAAGATCAGCAGGTTGAACACGACGTCGATCATCGGCGTCAGGTTCAGCGACGCTTCTTCGAGAGCTTCGACTTTGAGGGGCATGGCGGGAGCGCCTGCGAATGTAGGTCAGCCTTTCCAGGCTGATCGAATCAGGGTGACTTCAGCATCATCGGACCGTTCGCGTCAGGCTCAAAAGCCTGACCTACGTCTAAGGAAATCTCAAAGGGCAAAAGTTTGAAATGTGCGGCAGATTTGCAATTGTTTGAATTCTTTTCGGACTTTGATTTTCCTTTGACATTCGAATTTCGGTTTTGGTCATTCGGTTTTCGTCGTTCCGATCTCGCCGCTCACGAGTTTTTCACGGCGGCGACGCCGAGGCTTTTCGGGCGCGGGGCCGCGATCCGCGGGAGTCCCGCGGTCTGCGCGGCCAGCCCCTCGGCGGAAATAAGGTTGACGACTTTCTGAGCCAGCTCGTCCATCTCCATGACCAGTGAGTCGATTCGGCCGGCAAAAAACATGTAGAGCAACAGCGCGGGAATCGCCACCGTCAATCCGCCGGCCGTGGTGATCAGCGCCTCGCCGATCCCGCCGGCGAGTTGCTCGGCCTTGCCCATCGCCGAGCTGTTGGCGATATCGTTGAAGCATTTGATCATCCCGAACACCGTTCCCAGAAGTCCCAGCAGCGGCGAGACCGTGGCCACGGCATTCAGGATGCGCAGGTGCTTGCGCAACTGGCCGACCTGCCGCTCGCCTCCGTCGATAATCGCCTGCTCAACCTCGACGCTGGGTTTGCCCCACTTGCGAACGCCGTGTGCAAACACCTCGGCCGTGGGGCTGCCGTTGTCTTCGCATAATTGAAGTGCCGCCGGGCGATCGAGTTCGCCGCGCTCGAGGTGCGCCAGAAACCGCTGCACGAAGTCGCGGGGAATGACGCGGCGCCGGCGCAGGACGACCATCCGCTCGATGCCGAATCCGAGCATCACAATCGAGCAGGCGGCGATGGGGTACATCAGGATCCCGCCCGCTTCGAACGTCTTCGACATGGTCATCGGGATGCCAAGCTGCGGCGCCTCGGCGCCGGCTGGCGCCGCAACGGCCGGCGCCCCCTTCGGTCGCAGATCAAAGCCTTCGTCGTCGGCATCGGCAGGAGGCGGCGGCGAGGCGAGGCACACGATCGGCACCAGACACAAGACGGCGGCGAGCATCAGCCGACGGCCGCGACCGATCCCCTCGCAGTCCGGCCGATGCTTGCGAACGACTGCAGTTTCTGCTGTAAGTTTGTGTTGCATAGTCGCACGTCGTTGACTGAAAAAAAGAGTCCATTCCCCTCGGCCCGCGTCCCGCTTTTGCCGGCACTCGATCGTCTATCCAGCCGTGAGTCGCTTGCGGACCCGATCGCGCCCGTCCCGCGCCAGCCGCGCGATTTCGTCGTTGGCAGCGTAGTTTTTGAGCAGTTCGTCATAGGTCTTCGCAGCATCCTTCCACTGGCCGAGCGCCTCCTGGCAGACCCCCGCTTCATACAGTGCCGGGGCCTGCAACGCGGGAAACTTGTACAGAATATCGACCTTCAAATACTCCTTGAGTGCGGCCTCGAAGTTTTTCTGGTGGTGCCAGGTCTCGGCGATCATGAACTGGCTTTTGGCCGCGGTTTCGGTCGATTTTCCGTGGGGATCCTTGATCACGCGCTCGAAGGCTTCCCGCGCCTCGGGCCATTTGCCCTGGGCCTTGAGACTGCGGCCGAGAACCTCATCGGCCAGATACCTCAGCGGTGACTGGGGGTCAGCCTCGCAGAACTCGGCCACGGTGGCGGCGACAGCGGCGTGGTCTTTCAGGCGGAACTGGGTTTCGGCCAGCCGCACCCAGACTTGAGGCAACCAGCCGGCGCGACTGAGTGCCTCGTCGTTACGCAGGCCTTTGAGCTTCAGCAGTTGCTCGAGTGCCGCAGGATAGGCGGCTGATTCGAAATCGGCTTCGGCCCGTTTCCACTGGGCGTCAAAGCGATATGTCCCCTGGGGAAATTTCGCCAGAGAGGCATCGCAGACCTTTCGCAATTCGTCCCAGCGTTTGCTCTCGAACTCGATCTGCATCCATTGAAACAGCGACCGCTGCCGCACCGCGTCTTCAGCCGTTGAATCGTCAGACAAGGCCTGAAACTGCCGGCGGGCCTCGTCCAGCTTGCCGGCGACCAGATCGCTTTCAGCAAGACTCAGCCGCGCATTGTCGGCCAGTTCGCTGCGAGGAAACTCGGTGGCCAGCCGACGAAACAGCTCGTCGGCGCGCGCAAAATGTTCGGCGTTGTAGTGCGCGGTCGCCCACTGATCGAGCACTTTGTCGGCGTCGGGACGTTTCCCGAAGCGTTTGAGCAGCGTCTCGTAGGTGGCATCGGCTTGGGTCAGCTTTTGCTGGCGAACGAGCAGTCCCGCAGCCTGCAAGCCGGCGAGAAAGACGTGATCGGACAGTTCCGGTCGCTCGAACGCCTCGGCGAACGCGGCTTGTGCTTCGGGAATTCGGCCCCCGTCCTGCAACGCTTGGCCGCGCATGAAGGCGGCCTCGCCCGTCAAATCGTCCTGGGGATGCTCGGCAACCAGCCGCGCGAAGGTGACGGACGATTCGGGGTATTTCTTCTGCTTGTACTGCGTCCAACCCAAATCGGCCAGCGCCCGCGGATGCAACCGCGTCGATCCAGGCCGGGCCGCCAGTTCGTGAAACAGAGACTCGGCCCAAACCCAATCCTGCCGCGCGTAGGCGATCGTCCCCACTTCGTAAACGGTTTGATCGAGCTCGGGAGCGCCCGCGTGCTGCTTTCGCAGGCCGGCCAGCAAATCCTGCGCAGCCGCCTTGTTGCCGGCCAGCGTCAGCGCAATGGTCTGGATGCCCCGGGCCTGCGCCGCCAGCGGGCCCTGGCCGGAAAGTTTCAGATAGCTCGCGGCGGCTTCGGCCGCCGCAGTGCAGTGCGTCATTCGTTCGGTCGATGTTTCGCCGGGCTTCTCTTGCGCGGCTGCCGCGCGGGCCAGTGCCAACTGACTGGCGCCGCGAAGGACAAACACGCCAGCCAACTCGGCGGGGCCTGAACCGGCATCCCATAGAGCGGCCAGCGGTGCCGAGACTTCCAGCGCCGCGGCGTGCTGCTGCCGCCGCTCGAGCACATCGGTCAGATAATACCGGGCCTGCATCCGCGTCCCTTCGAACTCAGTCGCATCGACGACACGCCTGAGTGTCTTCTCGGCGCCGGGCAGGTCGTTTTTCGCCGCCAGCACGCGCCCCTTGAGAATTTCCTGCCGCAGCCGCAATTTGGTGTTGGGATATTCGCCGTCGAACCGGGTCAGTAGCTTGTCGGCCTCGGGCAGATTCTGGGCGTTGACGGCGGCCAGGCAGGCGGCGTGCAGACTTTCGTCGGCCAGGGATCCTTTCGGCCAGCGATTGACGACTTTCAGAAACAGCGCGCGGGCTTCGTCCGCTGCTCCGCGTCGCTGCTCGCATTCGGCCCACTGAAACAGCAGCTTGTCGGCGACGGGCTGCTCGCTGTATTTCTCGTAGCCCGCTTTCAGGATGCCGACCGCCTGCGGCAGGTCGCCGCTGGACTTCAGGCAAAACCCCTTCCACAAGGTGGCTTCGGCGGCGTACTTCTCGTTGCGGGCGGCCTTCTCGAACTGCGCGATCGCCTGCGGATACTGACCGAGTTGATAGCGCGCGAATCCCTGATTGAGCTGTGCCAACGGCGCCTGGGGGCTGTTGGGGAAGTGCTTTTCGAGCGCTTCATAAGCCGCTGCGGCTTCCTGAAATCGACTGGCGTCATACTGCAGCGTGCCCACGCTCAACTGGGCCTCGGCGGCCCGCTGGCCGGTGCGGTTGGCGGCGAGGGCCTGATAGGCCGTGAGCGCCGCGTCGGGCTGCTTAAGCAGCTCGTGACTGCGGGCCAGGCCGAACCGGGCATCTTCGGCCAGTTCACTTTCGGGAAAGGCCTTCAGCGATTCTTCGAAATGCCGCATCGCCGCTTCGGGCTTCTTGAGTCGCAGTTCGACATCCCCCAGGTAGGGGAGCGCCCACTGACGCAATGGGTCGTCGGGTGATTTTGCCAGAAACGCGGCCAGTTCCCGCTCGGAGGCGGCGAAGTCTTCGAGGTAGAAGCTGCAGTGCCCGATCCAGTATCCGGCCGACTGGACGTCGCGACCTTTGGGAAAATCTTTTGCATAGGCTCGCAAGACGTCGCGGGCCTGCTTGTAATCGTCGAGCTTGATCAGCGACAAGGCCAGAAAGTAACGGGCGACCTCGGCCTTGGGGTGCTGCCCGTTCTTTTTGAGAAACGACGCAAAGCTCTCGGTGGCCAGCTTCCATTGGTCTTTGTTGTAGAAGCCGACGGCCAGACGGTAATCGTCCAGCGGATCGTCGGCCGCGTTCGCACTCGCGCCCGACACTACCAGTACAGACACTACCAGTACAGGCAACGCCAGCAGCAGCGCCACGACCCACGCACCGTTGCGAAACGCCAGAGAACGGCGGGGCGCGGGTACCACAGTCGCGGCTTCTTCGAAAGTTTCGATCTCTGCCCGAATAGCTCCGGCCGTCATTTTGTTCACCGTCTGGGACCAGGCTGCACAGCACTGCCCGGTGATTCTATCCGTCGCGGAATCGAACCGGCAAGCCGGATCGGATTCGTCGGCCGACGCCACAACAACGCCGCCCGCCCTGGCAAATCGAAAGCGGCAGCCCGTCGTTACGGCAGATTCGGCTTACAGCCGCCGACCGTCCCAACGCGAAACAGCCCGGCTGTTGAACACAACCGGGCTGGCGATCGAATTCCGGAGAGAATCACGACCGTGACGCAGGCCGCGCCGCGAGTCTGATCAATATCCGCCCGATTCCGGACCCGCACAGCGGATCAGGTGGTCGTGGTCGACGTAGACCACATCTTCAACCTGGTCGGTGTGCGAATAGGGGATCGGCCAATCAGAGTGAATGACCTTTTCGTAATAGACGGTGCATTTGTAGTGGCACTTATGGTGCTTGGCCGGGCCGACCATTGGATAAAACCGGCACTCGCCGATGCTGTCAACGATCGGTTCGGTGACGATTCGCACGTTGTTGCGTACGGTCTCTGCGAAAAACGGCAAGCCCCCCTTGGTATCGTCCGGCAAGGCCCGCATCACCTCGTCGGGCGACGGCGAGTCCATGCAGAACAAAGGTGCGTTCTCACCTTCGACCGGGTCGAGAACCGGCACTTTGCTGTACCGTTCTTCTTCCCAGTACGTGTCTTCGATTTCCTGGCTCCAATAGGGGCTGATCGGGATCAGCGGAGTGGTCACGAAGAACTTCGAAAACAAGATGCTGGTGTGAAGGTACCCGGCTTCGAACAGCAGGCAGCCGCTGCTGCTGCCGGCCAGCAGCCACAGCCCGGCCAGCAGAGTGATTCGCTTCGTCAGTGTGCGGAGCCGATCCATGCTTCTCTCCGGTTTCGATCGAGATAGACTGTCCAAGACATCCCCCATGAAATCCCCCCAATGAAATCCCGGGGGTCCTGATTTGGGGGCTTGTTGCTTTAAGTATCGTTCTTCGGTCTCTGCCAACTTGTGGGAATTTTCCGATTTTGTGGGCTTTAGCGGTTGTTCGAGCAAAAAAACTCAACGGCCCGCTTTCGGGCTAAGAATGCTCTTTTCGGGATCGACGGGGAGGGATAAGCGGCGCGCTTCCTTGGGGGGACACAAGGAAGTGAAACGATGCCTCATCGTTGGCCGGAAGGAACGGAGTTTGTGCGGCTGCAATTGGACGT
>SIAF01000305.1 GCA_009691905.1 Planctomycetaceae bacterium
CCTTTCGATTTGCTCGGCTTCCGCCGCATGGTGATCGTCAATTGCAGGCACTCGCCCAAGGCATTCAGGGCTTTCATCGAAAGCCCGCGATGCCCGTTGTAGAACTTCGCCAGGGCGCTTTCGTCGATTCCGGTTTCCTTCGCAATCTGGTATCGCGTCAGGCCGGAATCGTCGATTGCCTGCCGTAGCTGGTCGGTCAGTTTCGTTTCGGATTGCTTGGCCATGTTCGTATTGTAGTCACTGCTGGTCTAAATGTCCAGTATATTCGGCTCGGATTCGGAAATTAAGTCGTCGTCGTTTGCGATTGCCAGCGGATCAGTACGGCCAAGACTCATTCCCTGCCGTCACCTCGGCGGGTTCGGAGGCCAGCCGGTCAGCGAATTCGAGCAATTGAAGGTCGTCATTCGGGTAAGTCTCAGTCGGGCGAATTTCTGGCACATCGCCGGGAACCGCACTGACAGAACTGACAGAAGTGGCAGCCTCACCCTGCCCGAAGTGGCTTTTGTCAGGTTTGTCAGTCGTGTCAGGGGGACTTTCTGAAATTCTCGGGTTCACCCGGTACCGTATTTTCGGCGCGCCGCCGGTCTTCTCCGTCTCGGGGCGCAGCCATTCCGAATCGGTCAGGTAATCAACAGCGGCCTCGGCCTCGTCCCTGTTCGCCAGAGCGGTCCATCCGTGGCGGTAGACGCTCCGAAGCGTGAATCCGTCGGTGAGCGCCCCGCTAAGAATTTTCTCCGCAAGCGCTGTCGCCGATGCCAGACCGGGATCGGCGGCGACCGCGAAGATTCGCCGGGCGTGAGATTCCAGGTACCTGCCCCAGCCGACTGCCTTCGATAGCACGGTCGCCAGAACCGGGCCGCTCCCATCATCGGCCAGGTGAATCAACAGCGCCAGTGAAGGGATCAAAGAGTTGTACTTCGTCAGGTGCGCTTCGAGAATCGGGGGCATCCCTTCGAACCGCAGACGATGTTGCAGCTTCTCGCGCCACTGGTTGAAAATGACCTGCGCATCCGGCGTGAACCGCAGGTAAGGCGGATTTTCCGGCGAGTCAGCATCGGTCTCTGCGCCGATTGCGGCGGCGTCCAGCCCATCCAATCGAGTAAAGACCTCATATGCTGCATTTTTGGCAACCGTATCCGGCCAACGATCTACGTTGCGCCATTCGCCTTTCAAGTCAGGAAAGATCGCGAGTTGGAAGCGTTGAATCAGCCCGTCATCGCCCGCACCATGATTCCGCGCGGCGCACAGGTACTCCGAAAGCGGACCGGGCTGAATCCCTCCGATGATTGAAACGCAGGCGGCTTCAATCTCGACCGTTCCGCGGCCGATGCGGTCATAAGTGAATCGGCTGTTACCGTCCCACGCGGTCAAATAGAACGCCCGGGCGCTTTCCTGCCCTTCACGGTCCAGTTCGCGCAGGTGCCCTACGAGTTCATCCCGGCGCACCGTGATTCCGCGCGGGTTATTGGCCAGCAGTTCTCCCAGCTTCTCCACCGTCGCGGAATCGGTGATGTATCGCTGACGGACAGGCGCGTTCTCGGATTCATCATCGACGATCTTTGCTGCGATGTTCTCTGCGTCGCCACCATTCTTGACCGCCGCCTCTACCTTCTTTCGATCCAGCTTCCCACGGGCCTCCCGGACAATTTCGGTTGTGAGGTGCCGACGGTTCTCTTCTTCGAAACGCTCACGCGCCTCGGCTTCAAGGCGTACCAGCGGTTTCAGTGTTTCTTGCAGGGCCGGGGTCTTCATCACGCTCGGCCGGCCAATTAGTGCCCCCCACAGATTCGCAACGACGGTCCAATCGTCATAGCGCTTCGGGCGGATCGCGACCTGCCTGCCCACCACGCCCGCGAGCGCGACCATTGCCCCCACGGCCGGGAAATCAATCGGACACTGAATTCGTTCGGCGATATCGACAATCCAGGGCCGAAAGCGTTCGGGGAGCAGCTCGGGGTTGAACGGTTCTACGCTCGGGATTGCTGACGGCAGTGCCTGCGGTTCACTCCATGCAGTCGATCCCCGCGGCTCGGGACGCTTGTCGCCCGCCGGCTCGTATCGTTCGACGGATAGCGCGATACGCGAGACCTCGGCATCGTCGAGTGCCGGCGAGCAGCGCCGCGCGTTCGTCTCGCGGAGCGCTGCTAGAATCTCGGTGACCGAACACCCCTTGTGGCGCATCGCGCCGGCAATGCTGGCGAGCGTGCTGTTGCGTTGCCCCTCGGGAATCGTCTCACCGTCGCCCACCGGCTTGGCCTGCCCGTTGCGTTGGGGGCGTCGTGTGAGAGCGTCGAGCAGCCACGCGGGGGGCAGGGCCAGATCGTCCGGGCCGCAGTCGAGGGGATAACCATCGCACCAGCGGTACGCGCCGCGATCAGTGCGGCTCGGGGCGACGATGATGTAGCCGCCGTTCGCTCGCGTATCGACGTTGACCGCGATGACTGACGTTGTGCATCGTAGTTTGCTCCCTTCAGGCTGACGAAACCAGAAGTGTCGCCCGCCGCGGGGGGTCGTCGCCATCGGGCCGCAGGCGAGCGCGTCGAGGCGCTCGGGATCGGCCAGCCACGGATTCGCGCTCCCATCCGGCAGCGGATCGACATCGACCACCAGCAGCCCGTCAGTGCTGACGGCAAGATTCGCGCTCGGCCAGGTCGTCCACCAGCGCTCGATTGTCTCAGGATCGCACGTCGCGTCGCGGCAGCCGTGCATCGTCGCCGGTTTCTTCTGACTTGGGATGCAGGGGAATACTCGATACCCCAGTTCCGCGAGTCGCATCGCTTCTTTGAGGGGCGTCATGCTCGCCCCCCTTTCGCCGAGCCGGCGCGCCGGTTCAGCCAGTCGCGAAGGGCATCGACCGGGTACAAAATCGTTCTCCCGATCCGAACATGCGGAACGTCGCCGCGGTGCGTCCACTCCCAGAGCGAACGTTCGCTCACCCCCAGGGCCTTCGCCGCTTCGCGGGGGCGTAAGGCCAGATTGTTCGGTGCAACTTTTTCCGTGGCCATTGTCGGCTTCTCCAACGAATCGCTTGCCGCATCGCGCAGCTTGCATACTCGTTGGCGCAGCGTTCGACATAAAAATGCCGAAAAAGTGCCGAACAGTGCGAGAATCGCAACAGAACGCCGGGAAAAGCAGCGTTTCGCAATCGGAAGAAAATCACTCAGGTGTTCGGCATTCGATGCCGAACGATCGAACACCTCGGACAGCTAGTCAACGTCGCGATCGTCTTCGCCGGGCGGCCGTCGCCCATAAAGATCATGGGGCGCAAACTCTTGATTGAGCATTTTCAATGCTGCCACAAGGCTCGATGTGTCTCTGCAAATCGCGATGTAATTACTGTGCCCCTTGAAGTTCTTCTTGAAGAAAGCGGACGCCGTGGACTCTTCAACACTCGCCATTCGGGCAAGTTCGTTATTGCCGATATGTGTCAAATTCAGGCAGCCACCATCCGCGTACTTGTGATGTTTCGTTAGGGCTGCAATGAGTTTGGCGCTTCCTTCCCCACGTTCCGTGCTGCGCTTCGGCTTCGGGCCGGCCGTCTTGACCGACTTGGCATTGTTGATTGCGATCGACGCGCCGATAACGGTCATCACTTCCGTGGCCTTCCTTTCCCAAGCCTCCAAACGCGCGACGATTTCGGTAACAGGCAAGCTGCTGCTGTCATCCAATTCCCCGCCGGTTCGACGAATCCGGTATTCGGTTCCGTCGGGATGGTAGACCGTCAAGCACTCAATCTTGAGCTGGTTCTTTGGATGATCCTGCGGCAGATTCGGCCACGTCCACCAAGCTGGGGCTTCCCCAATTGCGAGGATCGGTCCCATTCCGATTGACTGTGCTGCTGCATTGATCCCGCTCATATTCAGCGTATCGGGGGTGTCCCAAATATATCCGCGCAACAGGTCGGGTTTTGCCTTCAACCGCCTGATGACTCGACCGATCAGATCCGCAAGCGACTGACTGCCCGCTTCTGGCGTTACCCGATCGCTTTCAGGCGCAGGACTACCCTCCCACGCATCCCCTGCGCGAATGTTTACCGCGCCGCCATCGCCACCGGGGCCGCCATCGCCACCGCAAATGTTGAGTGCGCCCCCGTCGCTGCCAGGGCCTCCGTCGCCGGCGCGCAAAACTATGTTGCCGCCTGAATGCACGATGGCCGGGCTACCTTTTGGCGGGTCGTCCAAAAACGCGAACGGATCATCCGGCCGCCGCGACTTGATGACTTGCTCAACCGCTCGCAGGCCATCTTCCCCAACCGAATTCAACTCGGGATAGAATTCGAGATGGTCTGCAAAGGTCCGACTCTCGGGCTTTAGAGTCAACGCCCGAATCAATTTGCAAACCCGCGCCGTCTCTCGAAGTTGGCCAGCCACAATTGCGAAGCCGTCGGGAGGCTGCTGCATTGCGTCGCGCAATTCCAGCACGGCGTCGCACAGTTGGTCAA
This sequence comes from Planctomycetaceae bacterium, assembly GCA_009691905.1. GTDB lineage: Bacteria > Planctomycetota > Planctomycetia > Planctomycetales > Planctomycetaceae > SIAF01. The sequence goes on from SIAF01000305.1 coordinate 4,442, forward strand.
ACTCGGGCGCACGGCGATTCCAGCCAGTCGTTTCGCCTTGCCCCTGTCGCTCTTGCTGAAACGCCCAGCCCAGACTTTGGGCAAGCGCAAAGACCTTGCTGGCGCGGTCCAATAGATCGCGCAGCGGGGGTGAATCCGCCATGATTTCGCCTTTCCTGTTTCGGGCCGGCCGGGGCCGGTCAGAGTGAAAGGCGAATAACACTCCGAACCGGTCCAAGCCGCTTGGTTGTCCAGGTGGCCACCCAGGCAACCGTCCCGACATTTGTCATTCTACAAACTAGCCGCTCATCCGTCGCGCCAGCCGCCGGACAACGCCCGAATCGACACCCAGCAGACGCCCAAACCGTTCATACTGATGCGCCTCTTGGCAGCTTCGGTACGTCAGACCGTAGCATTTGCGGCAACCGAAATACCGTGCCCCAGGGGCCAGGTACAGCTTGCCGACCCGCCGGTTGCAGGCCACGCCCCCCACGATCAGCGGGCAGGTGAACCACCAGCGTTCGCCGTTGAAATTGGTCGGCGTACTTTGCAGTCGAATCGGGATGCGAACGTCTTCGGTGTCGTCCCAGCGGTAGTGCAAAGTGACGGTTGTTGGCCCGCAGTCGGTCCAGGTAACGAAATAGCCGATCGAAGATTTGTTGCCATTCCACCGGGTCCAAGTGAACGTGCCGGATGAATGCGGATGAATCCGCCCGCGAAAGTCCGGCATCCCCAGCGCCAACGAGTCTTCGACGGTCGATTTCGTGTTGAACCGATACCTGTTCCCGCTACCAGGTCCGCCCATACCCCCCCCATTCCCCCCTGGGATTATGCCAAAATCAATTGGGAATGTTTCAGTCCAGTATCTACGAACAGTGCGATTCGAGCAACCGCCGGTTATGCCCGCCTTCCCGCTGGCCGTCTTCGATTCATAGTCGCCGGGTATGCGGTTTCACGTTGACTGGCATCAAGTCGTTGTCAGATCCGCCGGCGGCAGTTGCGTTGGAGCGGTCATTGCCTGCCACTGCTGGCGCGGATCATATTTAAGTGCCTGCTCCAAATGGGAAACTCGGTTGACCTCTACGCTACCTTCTTGAATCAGCGAAGTTGCCACACTTCCGCCAGTTCCAACGGTACCGGTTTCCTCGGCCAAATTTTCCGCCTCCTTGATAATCATTGCAAAGAATCGTTCAATCCCCGGTTTCAGATTAGCGGGCGGTACAATTTTCAGAAAATGCTCCATTAGGCGGCAGATATCGTTGAGGCAAACAAAAACGGGCCATCGAGATTCGTTCGCCGGAGACCGGTTTAGCCCGTTCCGCAACGTGGTGATATGAGCGACGTGCTTGCCAGCCTTTTCCCATGCCTCTTCGAGTGCCCGCGTTCGTTCCGGGAACCAACTCGGAAGTTGGAAATCGGCTGCTACAACGTCCGTGGAGCGCGGGTTCGCGTCGAAGAAAAACCGTTCCAGCGCTCGGCAATGAAGGGCAAACGCTTCAAGGCGAAAATTCTGGTCCCATCGCTGCTCACGCGAATCTGGTGCCTCAGCGCCGCGCTTTAAGGCATCAGCCGCCCGATACAACGCCTCGAAGTCGTAGAACACGATTTCGGAAAATCCGTGCAATTCCAGTTGTGTAAACGGTTGCCTCTTTCCCATTTGTCGAACTCCAGCATTGATAAACTTGCCGCTTTGCCGTGGACTATCCTTTGAATTTGACAAGAAAAGAGCATTTCGGTTCGCATTCGACTTACCAAGGGGCGTGAATGTTTGTAGTTTTTCACCGCACTAGGGAAATGCATCTTGCTCGATCGGGCCACGTCCTCAGCTTGTTCGATTGACTGTCCGAATCAGACTACAACACATTTACCATTTGTCGCAATTCAGCCAGGGCATCGGCCACTTCCCGCCCCTTGGTTTCGATCAGGTCGAGTAGTTCGGTTGGCGTCCGCTGGTCTTCGACCGTCTTCGCGTTCGGGTTGACGGCTTTCAGGTCGAACGCGGCGTTCTCAATCGACTCGGCACGGGCGGTCAGTTCGCGGGATTCCTTCAGCAGCGCCTTGATTTGCTCTTCGGCGTCGTCAATTGCCTTGGCATCTTGCGGCTTGGCCCGTTTGAGTTCGGCCAGACGGTCTTTCCACTGGTTGGCTTGCTGTTCCTTCCCCTTGGCTTGGCGCTTGAACGGCTCGGCGTCGCGGGCGGCCTGTTGCCGGCGTTCGGTGATGTTGACCGTCCAACTCCGTTCGCTGTCGCCGCGAGTCGGCAGTAATTCGAAAAACTCGTTGAACCGATCGACGGTGAACGGAGTTCGCTTGCCGACTTTGATATCTGACAGGTCGTAGTACCAAATCCGTTCGCTCGGCTGCCCCTTGATGAAGAACAGCAGATTGGTTTTGACCCCGGCCCCGGCGGCCGTGAACACGCCCCCAGGCAGGCTGACGATGCAATACAGGTCGCAATCGTCGAGCAATTTTCGTTTGGTCTGAACGAACGCGATTTCGTTCGTGCGGAACAACACTCCTTCATCGAGAACGATGCCACAGCGTCCGCCGGGCGTCAGGCTGTCGATGACGGTTTGCAGGAACAGAACCTGCGTCGCGGTGGTCTTGAACGGGAACCGGGTTTGGGCTTCCTTTCCTTCCTTCCCGCCGAACGGGGGATTCGTCAGGATGACGTTGAACTGTGTCGGGGCATCCTGAAATAACCCGCCGTAGGTTTCCTGACCGGTAAGTGTGTTTCCGTGCCACAAGTGTGGTTCGTCGATCCCGTGCAACACGAGATTGGCCAGGGCAACCGGGTAGATCAGGTTTTCCTTTTCCCGGCCGTAGAACGTGCGGCGCTTGAGTTGTTCCAGATCGTCGGGCGATTGAATGTTCGCGTTGTCGGGGCCGGCGAGATACTCGAAAGTCTGCGCCAGGAAACCGCCCGTTCCGCAGCCGGGATCGTAAACCGTTTCGCCGATCTGCGGGTCAATCGCTCGGATCATCGCCCGGATGATTTCCCGTGGCGTGAAGAATTGGCCCCCGTCGTTTCCTTTTTCCCCCATCTTGAGCAGCAAGCCTTCGTAGACTTGCGACAGGGGGAAAACGTGCGTCGGGTCAACCGTATCCTGCGAGAGTTCATGCACCTTGTCCAGAACGTCGCAGAAGTTCTTTTCCGTGTCGATGCGGACCCGTTCGACTCCCGACAGAATTTCGCTGATAACCTTTTGCCGTGGCGGCGCGTTCGGCCGGTCCCGCAGTTTCTTGAGGTATGGCAGCAGTTCCTGATTGACGAACGCGAAGAACGCCCCCAGCGTGCTATTTTGCAGTTCGCGTCGCTTTGCGCCGTCTTGAGCTGCCCAGTCCTGCCAGCGGTACGGCGAGTCAAGGGAGGGGTTGAACTCCGCCCCGACCGCTTCGGCCTGCTCGGCTTCGCGGGTTTCACGTTCGTCGAGGATACGCAGGAACAGCAGCCAGGTCAGTTCGGGAACGTACTGCATCGCCCCTGCGCAGTTCGACCGGCGCATCACGTCGCAGATCGACTTGACTGCTGCATTGACGGAGGATTGTCCGGTCAGTGCGCGGCTATTCCCATTCGTTGTGCGCTCGTGTCTGGCATTCGCCATGTTGATTACCAAAGTGCCGGTCAGGTCACATTTCACAAAATGCCAATTGTAAAAGCGCTTCCGGCATCAGGTCGATAGTCGCCAATTCGTCTCGGATTCGGGCATACACTGTTTTCGCTGCGTTGAGTTGCTTCGATAGTCTAGCTACGATTTGTCGCTGATCGACAAGTGACGGAAAGGGGATATTTTGCCTACTTAGGAAGACCCCATTGAGGTTTGGTTGATTACCACCGCGACTCTCCGTTTCGTGTCGCAGTCGGTCGTAGCTGTATTGAAACCAAAACTGTAAAAACCGTGTATCGAAATCCTTATTCGGCAGGATTGCGAAACACGCCTGATTCGTCGTGGCAGGCACCGCGAGAATCGCAGTCCGACCGCGAGTTTGTCCCTGACCATACATGGCAATGAGGAGTGTGCCAGGGGGCAGCAAGCTTAACGAGCATGCTCCAAGCGCAAGCTCTGTGACCGACTCTCCTGTGCATTCGATTATGCCATCGAGCAACTCTCCCGTCTTGACCCACGGAATCTTGCCCCCGAAATAGTCCGGCCGATTTCGATCGGGTGTAGTTCCACTGCAAGTTTCCGCAAAATCTGCGAGCATTTGGCGAGGCCATTTCAATGCATCATGGCTTTCAAACACGCTTCGGAGAATGGACTTTGAAACCTCCTTTGCCGCGGCGAGGCGAGCTTCGGCTGCGACCCGCGCCCGTTTGACGGCAGCGAGTTGTTCAGTGAGCGCGGCCGCGATATGGCGCTGTTCGGAAAGCGGCGGTAGGCGAATCAGCAGTCTCTCGACTTCCGATTTCTTCACGTGCCGGAGTCC
>SIAF01000306.1 GCA_009691905.1 Planctomycetaceae bacterium
TCCACGAGACCTGTTTGGTCTCCCACCTCGCAATCCGCATTCAATTCCAGCACCGCATCATCCATGATGACGCGGCTTGTACTTCACCCCGGTGTCACTCGCCAAGATCAAAATCCAGCACACAACGGGTTGGACGAATGTTTACAGAGATATTGACCCAAATCCTGCTACGACATACACTTCGCGCAGATTAATCGATCAGGATGCGGTATGCGTCTGGCCGTCTTTCCGGGGGTTTGGCACGAATCGTGTACCTCCACGGGAGGTTTCGCCGCCGAAGGGGACGGTATGCCGCGGCTCATGGACAAAAGTGAACGAGCAACAGTATGGAATTTCTGGAAAAAATCGGCGATTTCTTCATAGCGATCACGGCAGCCGTTGAGCGCTTGGTGACGCGCCTGTTCGGTGCCTCGAACGAGCGAATGATGAAGCGGCTCGGCTTCGATCGCAAGGGGCATAAAACGACGATTACTCCGGGCACGCTGCTCGACAAAATCAACCGCCAGAAGGACGACTGGCAGAAGCTTTCGGACGACGAACTGCGCGAAAGCGCGGCGAAGTTTCGAGCGCGGCTGGCTCAGGGTGAAACCCTCGACGACCTGCTTCCCGACGTGTTCGCCGCAGCCCGTGAGTCGGGCCGACGGCATCTGAGAATGTCGCACTATGACGTGCAGATGATCGGTGGCTACGTTCTGCACAAGGGGATGATCGCCGAAATGGTGACCGGCGAAGGCAAAACGCTGGTTGCCACGCTGGCCGCCACGTTGAACGCACTGTCGGGCCATGTCCACGTAATCACGGTCAACGACTATCTGGCCCGCCGCGACATGGAATGGATGGGCCCGCTGTACATGGGGCTGGGACTGACGGTGGGCTGTATTCAGTCCCATCAGGAAGGGGAAGAAAAGGCCCAGGCCTACCAGTGCGACATCACCTACGGCACAAACAACGAGTTCGGCTTCGACTATTTGCGCGACCACATGAAGCCGGCGAAAGAGTTGCAGGTTCAAGGGCCGCTGACGTACGCCATCATCGACGAGATCGACAACATTTTGATCGACGAGGCGCGAACGCCGCTGATCATTTCCGGTCCCGCCCACGACGACGTCGACAAATACCGCAAAGCCGACCGGGTTGCGAAACAGCTCAAGAAAGACGTGCATTTCGAGGTCAAAGAGAAAGAGCACACCTGCCATCTGACCGACGACGGCGTGCGTGCCGCCGAAGAAATCGCCAACCAGCAGAACTACGTCGAAGGCAGCTTCTATACCGCCGGCAACATGGAGTGGCCGCATCTGATCGACAATGCGCTCAAGGCGCATCATCTCTACAAGCGCGACGTGAATTACGTGTCGATGGAAGGCGAGATTATCATCGTCGACGAGTTCACGGGTCGCCTGATGAAGGGGCGGCAATGGAGCGACGGGCTGCACCAGGCGGTCGAAGCCAAGGAAGGGGTCACGGTCAAGGCCGAGAACCAGACCCTGGCCACAATCACGTTGCAAAACTTTTTCAAGTTGTACAAGAAGCTGGCGGGCATGACCGGGACGGCCATGACCGAGGCCAACGAATTCTGGAAAATCTACAAGCTCGACGTGGTGGCCTGTCCCACCAACCAGCCCTTAAGCCGCTTCAACTACGCCGACGTGATCTATCGTAGTGAAGGCGAAAAGTTCAAGGCAGTGGTCGAAGAGATCCGGCAGTTCCACGAGTCGGGCCGTCCGATTCTGGTTGGTACGGTCTCGATCGAGACATCTGAACGGGTCAGCGGGATGCTCGAGAAATTCGGCATCAAGCACGAAGTTTTGAACGCCAAGCACCACGAGCGCGAGGCCGACATCATTGCCCAAGCCGGCCGAAAATCGGCCGTGACAATCGCCACCAACATGGCCGGCCGCGGGACCGACATCATTCTCGGGGGGAACCCCGATCAGGCGGCGTGGGAGCAACTCAAGCATACCTACACGTCGCGGCTGGAAATTCCCAAGGCCGAGTGGGATGCGCTCACCAGGAAAATCGCCACCGACGAAGGCATGGTTGAAGAGGGTCGCAACGTCGCCGAACTGGGAGGCTTGCACGTCGTCGGCACCGAGCGGCACGAAGCGCGGCGCATCGACTTGCAGCTTCGCGGCCGCTCCGGCCGACAGGGAGACCCCGGTTCGAGTCGCTTCTTTCTGTCGCTCGAAGACGAATTGATGCGCAAATTCGCCGGCGACTGGGTCAAAAACGTCCTGACCCGGCTGGGGATGCAGGAAGGCGAAGCGATCGAAAGCGGACTCGTCAGCCGCCAGATCGAACGCGCCCAGAAGCGGGTCGAAGAACACCACTTCGAGCAGCGGAAGAATCTCCTCGAATACGACGAGGTCATGGACCAGCAGCGCAAGCGGGTCTATTCGTTCCGCCAGAACATTCTGGAAGGGGGCGACTGCCGGACGATTATTTTCGAAATGCTCAAGCAGCAGATCGAGCAGAGGGTCGCCGAGGTATTGGCTCCCGACTACGGCCGCGCCACCTGCGCCCAATGGGCGGCCCAGCAGGCCGGGATCGAGATTGAACCCGCTGACCTGCGCGAAAACGAACCGGAACTGGTGATTGGATTCCTGAAGGACGAAGCGGTCAGCCAGGCGGAAGATCTGATTCGCGACAAGATCGACGAAGATCTGCCCAGCGACATCGAAGACCAGTCCGAATGGAACTGGCTGGGGCTCTCGAAATGGGCCAACGCGCGGTGGGGGCTCAACACCAACGACCGTGAACTGAAAAAGATCGGCCGCGATGGAATGTTCGAGTCGCTGTTCGAGCGTGCCAAAGAGGCCATCGAACGCGCCGAGTTTACGCCGGTCAACGACTTTCTGGCTGAAGATTACGGTCGCCGTTCGCTGGTCAGCGGCCTGGCCCACCAATACACGCTGACGACGCTCAAGCCCGAACAATTCGAAGGGCTGTCGAAAGACGAAGCGGTGGCGCTGATTTTCGGCGAAGTCGATCGGCTCTACAAAGAAAAAGAAATTCACTTTCCCGTCGCGGTCGGCATGTCGCGATTCATGGCCGAGTCGGGAGGGGGCGGCGACCGCTACGATCGTGACGGGCTGGCCCGCTGGGTCAACAGTCGCTTCCAGACTCAACTGGACCCTGAAGCTTTGCGCGGCAAGTCTCGTGCCGACATTCAGGGACTGATCACGCAGTGCAGCCAGCAGTTTTACTCCAGCGGCTCGAACGGGCAGGTACTCGAAAAGGTCGAAAGCTATCTCGATCAGGCGTATGGCCTGCGCAATGGCGAAGAGACGCGTCTGGCGCCCGTCCGCCAGAGCGAACCGCTCAAAGAACTTGTCGCCTGGGCACAGCAGGAATTCAAATCAAGCCTCGAAGTCGACGAACTGCTGCCCTTGCCCCGCGACCAGACGCGGCAGAAGCTGGTGAGCGAATACGAGGCCCGCTATCGCCCCGAGCTGCGTCAGGCCGAGCGATCGCTGCTTTTGGAAGTCCTCGACACGGCCTGGAAAGATCACCTGTATTTCATGGACCACCTGCGGCAGGGAATCGGGCTGGTCGGCTACGCGCAGAAGGATCCCAAGGTCGAGTACAAGCGCGAGGGGATGAAAGCCTTCGAAGGGATGTGGAAGGGAATCGCCCAACAGGTCACGGGTTCGATCTTCCGCATGGAACAGGAAAGCCCGGGCTTTGTCGGTTCGCTGTGGCAGATTACCAGCACGACGCACGAAGAGCTGGGACCCGATTTTGAAGAAGGCAGCGTGGGTGTCGACAGCGGCTCGGACCGCCCGAAGGGCAACGCGCCCAACTCGGCTGCCGCCGAAAAGCCGATCGAGCCGATTCGTAATCGCGGCGAGCGAGTCGGCCGCAACGAAACCTGCCCCTGCGGTAGCGGTAAGAAGTTCAAGAACTGTCACGGAAAGCGCTGATATTCCTTCGCGTTGACCGTCCGTGGGAAAGGACTCCCGTGTTTTCGTGGTGCCTCAACCTGGTCTACCTGGCGCTGCTGGCGGTTGTCAGTCCCTGGCTGGTGTTTCGGTCAATCACCCAGGGAAAGTACCGCCAGGGGTGGGGCCAGAAGCTGTGGGGGACCGTTCCTCGGTGCGTGAGTCAACGTCCGAGGCTGTGGTTGCACGCCGTCAGCGTCGGGGAGGTGTTGCAACTGGGGCCGATCGTCGAGGGCCTGACCCGGCAACAGCCCGATCTCGAGTTTGTGATTTCGGTCACGACGTCAACCGGCTACGACGTCGCGCGGCAGAAGTACCCCGCGTGCCGAATCGTCTATTACCCGCTTGATTTCAGTTGGGCGGTCGGGCGGGCACTGGACCGCATCCGGCCGACGATGATCGCCCTGGTCGAACTCGAACTGTGGCCGAATTTTTTGCTGGCTGCTTCAGAGCGGCGGATCCCGGTCCTGCTGGTCAATGGTCGCATGAGCGAACGCAGCTTCAGGGGATACATGCGGATTCAACCCCTGGTCAGGGAAATGCTCGGGAGTGTCAGGCGGTTTCTGGTCCAGAACGAAACCTATGCCGCCCGACTGGTCGAACTGGGTGCCGATCGGGGGCGGATGACGGTGACCGGCTCGATCAAATTCGACGGGGCCGAAACCGATCGGGACAACGCGCGCACGAGCAAACTGCGGCGCTTGTTCGGCCTGACGCCGGGCGAGCGGGTCTTCATCGCCGGCAGCACGCAAGCCCCGGAGGAGGACGCCGCCATCAACGCCTGGCTGGCGGTGCGACAGCGGCATCCCGATTTGCGACTGATTCTGGTGCCCCGGCACCAGGAGCGCTTCGACGAGGTGGCGCGACTGGTTGAAGAGCGGTTTCGTCTGCCGCTGGCGCGCCGCAGCCGAATGAGCCTCCCTGACAGCTCCAAAGCCGCATTGGCGGGGTTCGACCGGTCGGAGCCTTTGGCTGGCAGACCCCTTGATAACGCCGGCCGTCCGGTGCTGCTGCTCGACACGCTCGGAGAATTATCGGCCTGCTGGGGCCTGGCCGACGTAGCGTTTGTCGGCGGCAGCTTCACCCAGCGGGGCGGTCAGAACATGATCGAGCCGGCCGGTTACGGGGCCGTTGTGCTGCTGGGCCCCAATACGTGGAATTTCAAAGATGTCGTCGAATTATTGCTCGGTCAGGAAGCAGCCTTCGTCGTCCGCGATCCGTCCGAATTGACGCAGCGGCTGGACCGGGTTTTGTCCGATCCGACCGAGGCACAAGAGGTCGGCCGGCGTGCCGCGGCGCTGGTCGCAAAGCAGCGCGGCGCCACGGCTCGCACACTCGATCTTCTCGGCGCCACGCTGACCGAAGCCTGGAAGAGCCAGAACGAGCAGCGCTTTCACCGACGCGATGAAGGGGGGGGCCTTGCCGCCTGACCGAAGCCTGGAAAAGCCAGAACGAGCAGCGCCAGGCCGCAAGCGTCCCAATCGCCGGAATTTCTCGCAGGGTTCGTCGTGGCAGTCCGCTGGCGCATCCGACCCCGTAATCTAATGTACGAGTATTGTTGATCGAACAGTCGTTTCCTAAAATCCCGTGATGCGAATCGCCTGAGTCCGGCGAGATTCTGCAAGTTCAATTCCTCGTAGCCGAAATCGTCGGCGGAGTTTTTCATGGCCAGTGGTTTGTTTACCAGTGAATCAGTCAGCATGGGGCATCCCGACAAGGTTGCCGATCAGATTTCAGACGGTGTTCTCGATGCGCTGCTCGAGCAGGATCCGCAGTCTCGGGTCGCCTGTGAGACCTTGTGTACGACCGACCTGGTTGTCCTGGCAGGCGAAATTACGACGCGCGCCGAGGTCGATCACGTCAAGCTGGTACGAAACATTGTTCGAGACATCGGCTACGTTGGCGACGAAATGGGTTTCAGCGCCGATTCGCTGCGCGTTTTTCTGGCGCTGCACAGCCAGTCGGGCGACATCGCCATGGGGGTCGACCGCGATGGGGCCGGCGATCAGGGATTGATGTTCGGCTTCGCCTGCAATCAGACCCTCGAGTACATGCCGGTGCCGATTGCCTTTGCCCACCGCATCATCAATCGGCTCACCGACTGCCGCAGGAAGGGCGACGTCAAGTGGCTGCGTCCCGACAGCAAGAGCCAGGTGACCGTCGAATACGAAGGCGGGCGTCCCGTCGGGCTCTCGGCGGTTGTCGTTTCGACTCAGCACGACGAGAGCGTCGATCAGAAGCAGATCGCCGATTACGTGATTCGCGAAGTGATCGACAAGACGATTCCCAAAAACCTTTTGACGGCGCATACCAAGTACCACGTCAATCCCACCGGGCGGTTTGTGATCGGAGGACCACACGGCGACACCGGGCTGACGGGTCGCAAAATCATCGTCGACAGCTACGGTGGCTGGGGGCGTCACGGGGGTGGGGCGTTTTCCGGGAAAGATCCCACCAAAGTCGATCGTTCGGCGGCGTATATGGCGCGGCTGATTGCCAAAAGTGTCGTTGCCGCGGGGATCGCCGATGAGTGCGAAGTGCAACTGGCGTATGCCATTGGGGTGGCCGACCCCGTCAGTGTCCGCGTCGATTCGTTCGGTACGGGGCGAATCCCCGACTATCGGACGGCGAGCTTGGTTCGCGAGCTGTTTCCGCTGACTCCGCGCGGCATTATTAACGATCTGCAACTGCGGCGACCGATCTTTCGGAAGACGGCGGCCGGTGGTCACTTCGGCCGCAATGACCCTGACTTCACGTGGGAGTCGACGGCACGGGCCGCCGACCTGCGAAAAGCAGCCGGCCTGGGAAGCAGCGCCTACCAGCCGCAATTTGTCGTGACCTGATTTTGAGTGCAACGTGCAACGATCTCCAGGGAAGGAGCGTCGGCGATGTCGAACGAGGCTCGCCGAATGGCACCAGACACAAAGCGAAGCGTACGGCTCTCGCGCGGCGCGACTTGGAATTGGCTGGCGGCGCGCTGCAGTGAGTTGTCGGTCTGGCATGACATTCGCGCCGTTCCACCGCTGGCCATCTGGGCCGGAGTCAATTGCGTGGCGTTGATGCTGCTGGTGCGGCACGTCGTTGCTCCGGCGTCGCTCAAATTGTCGGCAACACAGTTGGAGATCACCGCGACCGTCGCAGGAATTCTGGCAATCGTCGCCCGCGCCCTGCTGGCACGGGTTGAACGTCGCTTACCGGCCGGATGGTTACGGGCCGCGGCGACGATTTCGGCTGCTTGCCCGATTCTGACGTTACTCCTGGGCACTTCGCGGGCGGTGCCGGCGGCGACGATCGGCTATGTCTGGGGTATCGCGGCATTTTCGGCCGGCGTAGCCTGGGTGGCGAGCCGAGCGTTGTTCGAGCGTTTGATGGCTTCCCTGGTCGCCCCTGAAAGCGTGCCTCTGAAGGCAAGGTCATCGACACGAGAACCGGCAATCCAGCAGTCGCGCGCGACTCTTTGCCAATCGGCGCCTTCTTCGGTTCCGATCGCGGCTCAGCGAAATGAAGCGCGTCGACACGAGGTTGCCAGCATGAATTTAAGGTTAGAGCGGCTGTGCGATCCCGCCGCAGGCGAGCGATTGCAAGGGACTGTTGTGGCCGAGTTCGTCTCGGGCCAAAGCCTGTCGACAGTGCATGTGGCGTTCCATCCCCCGTTTGCCCGTGCCCCCGAGGTTTCTTGTGAGGTGGCCAATCGTTCGGCAACCAGAATCAAGGCCGTGACTGTTTACCCATACGGTGCAAGGCTGGAACTGAAGCGCAGCGGCATTTTGACCGCGTCAATTTGCGTCGAGATTCGATTTCGAGCGACACTTTCGGCCCACGCTGCACGCGCCGCATGAAGAGACACTGCCGAACCCAGGCCAAGACGCCGAATCGTACAGGCCGCCTGGGACAAAGCATGGCGATGGGGTCCGGCCACAGAGGCGCGGACCGGATGAGAACTCGAAGCGTCAGCGACTTTCTCCCCCCCTTACGAAGCATTGGTATCTACACAAGTTGGCATAGGCCGCCAGTCGAATCTTTACCGCAACGCGGTTAAACGCCGATTTCCGCAACGCGGAAATCGACTGACACTTTGATACCGGCGGTGCCGGTTTTCCCGACGTTTTTCGCGACAAGTGTCAGTCGGTTTCGGGGGCCGGCAGTGCCCAAAGCCTCCGGTCAGATCTTTGGCGTCAAAAGCCGGATTTCGCATTTTCGGCCGGTTTTCGGATGAATTGCATCGACGGGGTGGTGTTTTGGCTTTACGATTTACCTTGGTTTGTCCCGTAAAACCGACTGACATTTCCAAGGAGCACCGGTCATGGACGACGCCCGTTGCCGCGAGTTTTTCTCCCTGCCGACTCAACCCTATCACCGCCGGTACGAAGCGCTGCGAGCCGTTTTCAGCGAGGGCCGCTCCCAGAAAGAGGTGGCCGAGCAATTCGGATTCGAGCATAGCACCATGCGCCAACTCGTGTATGAGTTCCGGGAACACGGCTGTCATTCCGGCGATGCCTCCCCCTTTTTCGCGAACTGAAAGTCGGTCGACCAGCAGTCGCGGCGGCACCGTCCCCGTGCGCGGAGACGTCCGGACACGAAATTCCCGCCGTTGCGGATCGCCGGGAGTTGATGTTATCGACCGGCGAGCCCGTTCGATGGCGAACTCGCTTCGCCGGGCTGTTTCTGTTCTTGCCGTTGCTGGCCCGGCTGAACTTCTCCAAGCTGGTCGATCGTGCCGGTTATCCGGGAACGAAGAAAGTGCCAGCCGACGCCGCGCTGCTGAGCCTGCTGACATTGAAGCTGCTGGATAAGGAGCGCCACAGCCACATTGATGACTTCAACTTTGAAGAGGCGTTGGGCTTGTTTGCCGGATGGAATGTGCTGCCCAAGAAGTCGTTTGCCGGCGACTACTCA
>SIAF01000307.1 GCA_009691905.1 Planctomycetaceae bacterium
GCCATCTTTCGCGACGAGAATCCCGCCGCCGCGCCGGACGCCCGCTACAAGACATTCATCACGTCGCGCAGTCCCCTGGGGATGCGGCCGTTCAAGTCACCGGACGGCGTCCGCTGGTCGCCGATGAGCGACGGGCCGACGATCACCGAGGGCGCGTTCGACTCGCAAAACCTGGTGTTCTGGGATTCCGTGCGAGGCGAATATCGAGCGTACTGGCGGATCTTTACGAAGGGGACGACGAACGAGAAGACCTGGAAGCCGGAGGGAGTCCGTGCGATCCGCACGGCGACCTCGAAGGACCTGTTGCGGTGGGAGAACCAGGCGGACTTGACCTACGTCGATTCGCCCGAGGAACAGCTCTACGAGAACGGCGTCGCTCCGTACCACCGCGCGCCACACCTGTTGATTGGCTTTCCCGTGCGCTACGTCGATCGCGGCCTGCGACGGAAAACCGTGTCGGCCGACGATGGCAGCGACAAGCTGGGACCGGAGGATATTCAGCGTTGGTCGGCGTCGCTGCGGGCCTTGCCGGGATTCGAACATCGAGCGACGCGCGCCAAACTGAGCGAGCGTTACGGCAGCGCCTTGACCGAAGGGCTGATGATGGCAAGCCGCGACGGCGTGAACTTCAAACGTTGGAACGAAGCGTTTCTCCGGCCGGGTATCGAGCGGACCGGGACCTGGAATTACGGGCACAATCTGATCGGCTGGCACATGGTGGAAACCAAGTCCGAGCTCGACGGAGCGCCGAACGAACTCTCGTTCTACGCCACCGAGGCCTACTCGACGTCGAACGGCACTTCCCTGCGTCGTCACACGCTGCGACTTGACGGGTTCGTCTCCGTGCAGGCGCCCATGAGCGGTGGCGAGCTGATCACCAAGCCGATCAGGTTCAGCGGAAAAACTCTCTCGCTCAACTTCGCCACCTCGGCGGCCGGCAGCCTGCAGGTGGAATTGCAGGACGAGCACCGAAAGCCCTTGCCCGGATACGCGCTCGAAGATTGCGAAGAGCTGTTCGGCGACACGATCGACCGCGGCGTCATCTGGAATACGAAACCCGATCTTTCATCGATCGTTGGCCAGACCGTGCGAGTTCGGTTCGTCCTGCGTGATGCCGACCTGTTTTCGTTCCAGTTCGCCGATGAATAGCAACTCGAAAGGCTCACTAGGACTGACGTAGAACATGTCGTCCAGATCAACCGAAAGAGAAGACGTTCATGAACAAGACTACTGACATCACGTGCTCGGCAACAGGTCAAGCTGATGACTCCCGAACTGGCGGTTCGATACAAGCCGGTCGATTATTCGCATGCGCTTTAGCCAGACTTGAATTCCGATCCGACCTCCATGTGGCCGCGACTCGTGTCGCCGACTGAAGCAGGGAGCCGCGTCTTGGATAATGGCACCGACAAATCGCCGAAACAGGCTGGCACTGGCACTGCCGTTGATGCGTTTCACCAACTTCCCGAGCACGCACAGCGACGGAACAGTCTGGTGTTCATTCTGAATAATTCGATCGGCTACTTCGTCGCGCCGGTCTTTTATGTCGGTGTGCTGCATGCGGCGATTCTGTCGTCGCTGGGCTTTAGCGACACGATCGCCAACCTGCCTGAATCGGTGTACATGTGGCTGACGCCGCTGCCAGTTTTGATCGCCTGGTTCTGGCCGTCAACCTCCTACCTGCGAAGGATGCTCGTCATCACCTATGCGTTCAAAGGCTCCGCTGGCCTTGTGGCGGCGGCGTTGTTTCTCATCGCACCGCAATGGCTGGCGGTCGGTATCGTCGTGCATGCGGCAGTGATCGGTGTCACCAACGGCGTCGCCACGATGTGCTTGTGGGAGCTAATCGGGCGCGGCATGACTCCGGCGCGGCGCGGCTGGACGCTCGGAATCACCTTTGGCGTGGGGCCGCTGTTCGCCGTACTGGGATCGTGCGCGTCGCAACTGGTCTTGAGCGGCAATTTCCTGGACCTGATTCAGTTGACTCCGATTTCGAAACCGTGGTGCTACGTGGTGGTCTTCGGCGCGACCGGCCCGGCGATGGCCATATCGGCGGCCTGCGTGTTTCTGGCGCATCTGCCGCGGGAAAGTTCTGCCGAACCCGGCGTGAGTCTCGTCGGAGTCATGCAGGGATTGCGGCAGTTCTTCGCATACCGTTTGATCCTGATCGCCATTTGCGGCTTCCTGTTGACCAGTGCCGGCGGCAACATGATCCTGAACAATCTGGCCCTGTTCGTCCGTGACGCCACCGGGGAGCTTCCAGAGACTTACACTGGCGTGCAACTCGCGCTACGTTTCGGCTGTAAGAGCCTGTTCGGCTTCGCGCTGGGTTGGATGCTGGCCAGATTCAACGCCAAGACGCCTGCCTTGGCCACGACGCTGATCTGCCTGGCGGGAGTCGGCTGGGCGCTGGTCGTGCCCGGCAAGTTGTATCTGTTCAGCTTCGGCCTGCTGGGCGCCGGCGAGTTGTTCTACGTCTATTATTTGAATTACATCGTCGGCTGCTCGCACCCCGCGCGCATCCGCGAGAACACCGCCTACACGAACGTCATCATGATCGCGGTCAGTTTCATGCCGCTGATCTACGGCGGGATTTCAGACAGCTACGGCCTGCGAGCCAGTTTTGTTGTGGCGTTGGGTATCCTGGTTGTGGCGACAGTGATCGTGGCGACGCTGCTCCCGCGGCGGCCTGTACCGAGCAACATCGCTGTAGAATCGTTGACTCCGTAACCGAATCCAACACAGTGAGAACCTGCTTATGAAACGATATCCCAGTGGCATCATGGCGACTTGCTGCATCCCGTGGGATGCGAACGGTCAATTCGCGGAATCAATCTTTCGGCGCGGAGTGCGCACGGCGTTGACGTACGGGACGAATCACTTGTACGTTTTTGGCACCGCAGGGGAAGGCTATGCCGTCACCGAACGGCAATTCGACCAGATCGTAACCGCCTTCGCCGACGAGATGCGACAGGGGAACGCCGAGCCGATGGTGGGAGTGATCAACCTGTCGCTGGGGACGATTTGCGAACGGATCGAACGCTGCCGCGACAAAGGGGTGAAGCATTTCCAGATTTCGTTGCCGAGTTGGGCCGCGTTGGCCGAACGCGAACTGTTCGGCTTTTTCGACGGCGTCTGCGGCCGTTTCCCCGATTGCCAATTCATTCACTACAACCTGCCCCGAACCAAGCGGATGGTGACGGGGAAGGAATACGGGCGGCTCGCCGAGGCGCATCCGAACCTGGTCGCGACCAAGAACTGCGGCGATTCGCAGTCGCACCTGCGCAGTCTCATCGAAGATTCGCCGCAGTTACAGCACTTCTTGTCGGAAGCCGGGTACGTCTACGGCGCGCTGTTCGGCGAATGCGGGATTCTCGCGTCATTCATCATGAACTGGCCAAAGCTGAAGGCTCTGTGGGAAGCCGGTCGTCGTCGCGATGTCGACACCATGGTGTCAATTCAGCGCGAGGTCGACATGGTCATTCAAACATTGGTCGAGACCATTCCGGACAACCGCATCGACGGCTCGTACGACAAGCTGTTCGAGAAGATGTATGACCCCGATATGCCACTGCGGCTACTGCCGCCGTACATCGGATCGAGCGACGAGGAGTATCAGGCCTTCGTCAGGCTGCTCCGCACACGACTTCCCGAATGGGTGCCCACCCCGCGATCGACACGCTCCGCGGCTTGGACCACTCCCGGAGAATCACCATGAACCTGCCTAATGCGATCCCCGCCATCGACGTTCACGGCCACTACGGCACCTACATCGGCGAGTCGGGGGATCGCCTCGTGGATGGCTTTTATTCCGGCGATGCGGCCGAAGTGGTGCGTCGCGCGAGCGCGGTCAACATTGTCCTGACGATCGTGTCGCCGCTGACCGCCTTGAAGCCGCGATTCCAGGCGGACTCGGTGGCCGGCAACATCGAGGCGGCGCATGTGGTCGCTCAGACTCCGGGGCTCAAGCAATACGTCGTGATCGATCCGCTGCGTCCGCTGACGTATGGACAAGCCGAGGAGATGCTCGGCCAACCACAATGCGTGGGCATCAAGTTGCATCCCGAAGAGCACGGCTACCGGATTGGTGACCACGCGCGACCGATCTTCGAGTTCGCTGCGCGACACCGCGCCATCGTGCTCACGCACAGCAGCGAGAAGAACAGCTTGGCTGCCGATTTCGTACCGTGGGCGAATGAGTTCCCTGAAGTGCGTTTGATCCTCGCTCACATCGGCTGCGGCTGGGACGGCGACCTGACGCATCAGGTACGAGCAATTCAGCAGACTCGGCACGGCAACGTTTTTGCCGACACGTCGAGTGCCCGATCGATCACGCCGGGCCTGATCGAATGGGCGGTGCGTGAAGTCGGCGTCGATCGCGTGCTGTTCGGCACCGACACGCCGCTGTACCACGCCGCCATGCAGCGCACCCGCATCGATCAGGCGGACTTGCCCGACGACGTCAAGCGGCAGATTCTTCGGGACAACGCCACCAAGCTATTCGGGGCGAAGTTAGGCGTGGCCGCCAATTGACGGCGTCGTTTGCGGATTCGTTTAACGCCCAGCCGAAGGCAGCGTTGCGATTCACGTACCGCCTTCCGTGACCGCGCTGGCGATGTTCCAGTTCCCGTCCTTGTCGCAGGCGGCATAGTACATCCGATATTCGCCTGGGCCGAGCTGGACCAGCGACATGTCCTCCGCGTGAACAGCGTCCAGCCCGTCTCCACCGTATCCGAGGCCATCGATCGCGCATGCGGCTCGCTCCCAAGCCAAGCCGTCGGTCGAGTACGCCACGTAGATTCGTGACCTGTATCCCGACATATCCGAAGCGATCGACGCTGCGGCGAAGTCGTCGCTCTTTCCACTCGCGACGGCGTTCACATCCTGGCTCGGATGCAGCGGCACCCTGATTCCAGGCGGCACATCCTGCCATGCCGAGTAAAACATGGTCCAACGGTCGCCGGCGCCCGACGGCGGGATGACTTCCGCAGCCGAAATGCCGGCCGTGTCGTAGTCCGCCTGCTTGTCCCGCATTCGATGGCCCGGCTCAAACTCGAAGTTCAGGCCGTCAGACGTGACCGCGCTGACGACGCTCGTCGAGATTCGCTGGCCGCTCGCGATCCCTCCGGGACCGAACTCCGAACGGAAGCAATACAGCCGGCCACGACCGTCCGGCAATTGCAAGTATCGGGGCCCGCCGACGCCACCGAGGCTCTGTAGCCGAATGCCCTCTTCGAGTTCCCAGGACAACATGTCGGAAGAAACGGCGCTGCAGATCACGGTCGGTCGATCGGCGGGTCCGCGCGACTCGAAATACATTCGCCAGCGGTTGCCAGCACAAGCTGCGACTGTTGGCGCGATCACGCGCAGCGACCGATACGGCACTTCCGGCTGTGGCGCCATGCGAATTCCTGGTTCCGTTCGAAACACAAGACCGTCATCGGAGACCGCGCTGAGAATGTACCCCTGACACGCAGAATACGGCTTCGCCGGCCCAACGGCCGTGTAGAACAATCGAAAACCGCCGCCCGGAGCCCGAACGATGCAAGGCGCCTGCAGTTTGGCGCTATCCAGCGCTCGTGAACCTTGCAAACGTGGGGCAAGCTCTTTCCGCCAACGATGTGTTACGGCCATCGGCTGAGCACTCTTGTTGTTCAAATTCGGTAAGGGTCAAACGGTCGACTTTCTTCCCGCATCGTCGGCCAGAGCTCGGCGGATTACAATGGCGGCTCCCGAAGGTACGCACTAGTGCCGTACGTCGGAAACTGAGGACCTTGATCATCGAGAAGAAAGGACAGGCGATATGAACCGTCATTTCGGAAACAGGATGCGCGGCCTCACGGCAGGCTTGCTATTCATACTCATGTCAAACGCGTCGTCAGGCCGCGCAGAGGAGTGGAAGGCTCACGAGGTCCGACGACTGGGGGAACGTGCTGGCGAGGTGCGAATGCCTGCGAAACTGCAGATCGTCACCGAGAGTTGGAATCGCGTCGTCGCCGTGCCGTACATCGCCCACATGCCAGAGAAGGATCGGCTGCTGATGCTGGTAAGCTGTGATTATCCCCATCGCCCGATGGTGCTGACGAGCGATGATCGGGGAGCGAGTTGGAGCGAACCCCAGCCAGTCCTGCCCGACGAGCCGGCCCATGCCCGACATCTGCTGGGAGTGTCGCTGACCTACCTGGGAGAAGGCCAGGTCCTGTGTGGCGTCGAAGGTAAATTGCGGTGTCGCAGTCAGGACTATGGTCAGACATGGAGTTCCGAGCCGATTCCCCCGAATCCCTATGGCGGCGGGTGGAATCAATGGGACCCATACCTCGTGGATCGTGATGCCGCAACCGGAAAAGTCCTCAAAATCATGGAGACGGGCAACCGGGGTTCCACGGACGGCGGTCAGGAAGCCTTCCTGCGTAGCAGCCGGGATCTCGGGAAGACGTGGGGCGATGCCACGCAGGTGCCGCAGTGGGCGCATGTCAGCGAGGTGGCGCTGGCGCGTGCGGCCAACGGCCACATCGTGGCCGCCGGTCGAACCGATATACCCAAGAGCAGGCAGGGCGAGACGCTCGATCATTTTGAAGGTCTCGGCATCTCGATCTCTTCCGACGACGGCCGCACCTGGTCAGCGGTCAATAAGCTCTTCGATTGGGGTCGGCACCATCCGTCGCTCGTGCTGCTACCCCGCGGCGACATCGTCATGACCTACGTGGTCCGCAAGGGTTATATCGACACCCAGAATGGATTCCCTCAGTTTGGGATCGAGGCCGTCGTCAGTCGCGATCACGGACAGTCTTGGGATCTCGATCACCGCTACCTCTTGCATACCTGGGTCGGCAATCGCAAAGGTTCCAATCAGAGTGCGCCGGGCCCGCAGGCCTGGTGGGCCAGCAGCCAGGCGACTTCGACCCTCCTGCTGCCGGACGGACATCTGCTAACGGCCTTCGGTACGGGATATCGCTCGCAGCCAAACGCACAGGGGATGTCGTCCCCGAGGGATGCAGGCCTCGTTCAATGGCAGGTGAGCCAGGAGCCTGCTGGCAACGAAAGTTCGATCCGTGATGCGGCCTCCGATTCCGATCTCCGCAACTGGCTCGATCCGCGGACTGGTATGCCGCCGGGCTCGGCACGGTGAGCATTGGCTACAATCTGCAGATCTTCAGGAGTTACCCGTGGCAGCCGATACAAAATACCATTCGACTTTTCCGCGGTCTGTCAGTCGCCGCCGGTTTCTGCAGCAGGCGTCGCAGGCATCCGCGATCCTCGCGGCGGCCATGTCGCTCGGCGGTGTTCCACTGTTCGCCGAGGATCAGCCAAAGCCCGCCTGGGAGATGACGAAAACCGTATCGCTCGGCGGACTGGAAATCTCCCTCTCGAAACCACGGCTGGTGGCCCGCAGCCACGGATATTTGTGGTTTCCGACGATGACGCGGCTCTCGGGCGGCGAGTTGTGCGCCAACTTCTCAACGAATCTCGACGCCATCGTCGCCGATCGGACGTCTTCCGTCAGTTGGTCCG
This sequence comes from Planctomycetaceae bacterium, assembly GCA_009691905.1. GTDB lineage: Bacteria > Planctomycetota > Planctomycetia > Planctomycetales > Planctomycetaceae > SIAF01. The sequence continues at coordinate 7,513 of SIAF01000307.1, forward strand.
CAGATGACGGCCTCACCTGGAGCGCGCCCTCCTCAATCATGCCGAAGGGTGATCTTTATGCGGAAACGATGTTGCGGTTGAAGAATGGCGACGAACTGCTGCTCCCGTTTAATCTCTATCCTGACGGCAACGCGATGCGCGGCTGGCATCAGATCGTCTCTGGAAGAAAGGGGGATCGCAAAGTGACCTTTACTGATAAGAGCCTCACCGTCTCCGGATGGCCCCGGCCTGATCGAAGTTTCGATGAGAAACTGGGCCTGTCGGGGTTCGGTTTCAACGGCCACGGCCTCACGGGCAAGTCGGGCGAGTATCTGGCCACGATGTACGGCTTTTTCAAAGACGAGCGTCGTTACAGCCTTGTGATGGTGGAATCCACCGATGGCCTCGCCTGGAAGTTCCGGTCGCTGATCGCAGGTTTTGATTGCCCGCTCTCCGGCGGCGAAGGGCCGTGCGAATCGCAAACGATCCGCCTCAAGGAAGGGCATTTGATGAACATTTTTCGGCTGGCCTCCAACGTTCACTACGGCCAGACTTTCAGCGATGACGATGGAAGAAGTTGGTCCGAACCGGTGGCCATGAAGGACGCGCATTCCGTGCAGCCGAGTCTTGCGCTGGTGAAAGACGGCTCGATCGTGCTGACCGGCGGCCGACCTGGAATCTTCGCCTGGATCAACCGCGCCGGCGACGGCAAGGATTGGTTGCAGATCGACCTGCAAAGCCATCACAACGAGAGTCATCCGCAAGACGCCATCACGCGCGCCGACCAAACGACCTCGTATTCCGAAGTCGCGGCACTGGATGAACAGTCGGTGATCGTGATCTACGACAGGATTCCCCACGGCTGGAAAGCCATTCCCCAGGATTCCCAGGACATGAACAGCATTTGGGTTGTCAAACTGGCGTGGAAGGTCCGTTGATGGATACGGTGGTGACAGGCCATCGGAGATTTCTAATGAATCGCGTCTTGCTCTTTGTCCCGCTGTTGTTCGTGAACGCGACTTCCGTGGCCGAGGAGCCGGTGACGATCGGCTCGCGGCGCGAGTTGTTCGTGGACGACACGCTCGTCGAACGACTGGCAGGCCGGGCCGAGTTGCGGCTGCATCCACCGACGCCGCGCGAGGTCGCGCTGGAGACCAACGAGGCGTGGGAAGGGAACTCGACCAACTACGTGACCGTGTTTCAGGACGGCGACAAGTACCGCATGTACTACCGCGGCAGCCACTTTTCCTATCTCGGCGGCAAGGATCGCCCAAACACGCGCGACGTCTATTGTTATGCCGAAAGCTCGGACGGCGTGCATTGGACGAAACCGGAGCTGGG
>SIAF01000308.1 GCA_009691905.1 Planctomycetaceae bacterium
CCCCCGTTCGGACGAACCCGGAGCCGAAACGATCTGGAAGGGACTGCAACGAATGCACGACATGGCCCTCTGCTGGGAGACCTTTGGCCCCGGCGATGATGGATAACTCAAAGATGTGTGTAACAACGAGGGTGTCAACCCCCGGAATCCCGGCGGCGGAAACATTTCAGCCCCGGCAGGGGCGGCACAGGACGATTCATGTCGCCCCTAACGGGCAACGCCGTGAAGGATTCTGTGGGCAATAAAATACGTAATTTGCGAGATACGAGTCGTCAGCGCCGAAATTTCGACGGTCGCAAAACTATCCAAACCGCGCAAATTACGGCCAGAAATCCTTCACGGCGTTGCCTAACGGGGCTGGGAACAAATGCGGACGTTTCCCAGGGGCTGACGCCACTGGCTACTACGTGCCGACCTCCGGGCATTCTGAGATTCTGCAAAAACTCGTCGAACAGCAGAAAAAAAATGCGCAACTTCAAAATCGAAAACCGCCGGTTGCGATCAGGGACGGTGTGAATCATGACTTTGAAAACGCCCGTGTGGTTCGCTGCCGCGATCGTACTGGTTGCAGGCTGTTCGTCGTCGGGGCTGCCGTGGGGAAAATCGTCCAAAGGTGGTTCGGGAGCCGCCGAAACTTTCGCCCAGCAGCGCGCGACGGATGAATCGGCAGGCGTTCGCCCGAAGAATGTCGCGGCCGGCCGGTCGGCTCGCGCGGGGGGTGCCGCCCCCCTCGAACCGACCGCACGCCAGAATCAGATCAAACAACTGCTAGCGGCGGCCGCAAGTCACGAACAGGCGCAAAACCCGACGGCGGCCCGAACCGCGTATGAGCGTGTGCTGAAACTCGATCCCGAGCACTGGCTGGCCAACTATCAGCTCGCGGTGCTTGCCGACGACGAAGGCCGCTTCGACGAGGCCGAGCGACATTATCGAATTCTGCTGAAGCAGACGCCGCGCAAAGCCGATCTGCTCGCCAGCCTGGGCTGGTCGTACCTGCTGCAACGCCGCTACGACGAAAGCGAGCGGGCGCTGCGGGGCGCATTGACGACCGACCCGCAACACCGCACCGCCCTGTACAATCTGGGATGGCTCTACGGAACGCTGGGAGACTACGACCAGGCGCTGGAAATCATTCGAAAGGCGGGCAGCGAACAGGATGCACAGCGGGCCATTGCCGAGCTCTTTCCTCGCGGCAGGCCGGCCGGTGCGCATCATCTGGCCGCCGGTGCCCTTCGCAACCCGTTCAATGCCGTCGGCGACGACACGATCGCCAACCTCGACCGCAGTCGATCGCTATCGCCCAATCGCCGCACCGAAGAACCCGTCTCGGCGCCGACCCCCTGGCAGGGACCGGGCGATTCGTCGATGGCCTGGGCCGATTCGGCTCGATCGGGGTCGAAAAATTCCGGCCAGTCGGCGGCCAGCCGTGCGCACGATTCCGAGCCGCTCGATCAGGTTTTTGCCGCCCTGGATGCTCAGGCGGCGCCCCGCTCACGACCCCTGCCCGCAGGACCGAAATCAACCGGCGAATGGCAACTGCCGCCGGCAACCGGGAATGCCTCGGACGGGAAGTCAACCGCGATTCAGCAAGCGGTTTACGATGTCGCGCAGAAGCCTGGCGAGACGCATTCTGCGCCGTCCACCAAAGGGCCGGTCGCCGGCACCACAGCGCACGCGGGTGATACCGGATCTCTGCCCGACTGGCCGTTCCGCCCCGATCGCAACACAGCCGACGCCCCGCAGCGTGCCTCGCCCCGACAGCAGGCCCGGCGGGACGCGGCCCGCATGGCCTTGAGCACCGGACCGGGAGGACTTCCCTTCCCGTTGACTTCGACCGCGCGGGAATGACGAATGTCGAAATCAGAATGACGAAACAATGACGAAGTCCGAATGACTAAGTGCAAGGGCGAGCCGGTGGGTTTATCCCACCGGTATGCCAACCCCGGTTGGATAAACCCACCGGTTCGCCTTGTTGGCGCTTTTTGGTCATTCGTCATTCGGGCTTGATTAGACATTCGGTTTTCGACATTCGTCATTCATGTCAGGCGATGATGTCATCGACGACATTGCCTTCGACGTCAGTCAACCGGAAGTCGCGGCCGCTGTAGCGGTAGGTGAGCCGGGTGTGGTCGAGCCCCATCAGGTGCAATAGCGTGGCGTGCAGGTCGTGAACGCTGACGCGATTTTCGACCGCCTTGTGGCCGATCTCGTCAGTCTTGCCGTAATGCGTCCCCCCTTGCACTCCGCCGCCCGCGAGCCAGTACGTGAAGGCGTGTGGGTTGTGATCGCGGCCCGTCCCCCCCTTTTGCACGATCGGCAGGCGACCGAACTCGCCGCCCCAGACGACCAGCGTCGAATCCAACAGGCCGCGGGCTTCGAGATCGGCGAGCAACGCGGCGATCGGCTGATCGGTTTCGGCAGCGAAACCGCTATGGTTCTTTTTGATATCAGAGTGACCGTCCCAACTCAGTTCGTTGTCCATGCCGCCGGAGTAAATCTGTACGAAACGGACGCCCCGTTCGACCAGCCGCCGCGCGATCAGACACTGCTTGGCAAAGTGCGTACACTTCTGGTTGTCGAGACCGTACAGCGTTTGCGTGGCCTGGGTTTCCTGGGCGAGATCGATTGCTTCTGGCGCGGCCATTTGCATGCGGTAGGCCAGCTCGAACGATTCGATGCGCGCCGCCAGATCGGGGGTGCCGGGGGCATGTTCCAACTGCCGGCGGTTGAGTCGGGCCAACAGATCGAGCTGCGCCCGTTGCTGGTTGTCGCTTTGCTCGGCGGGACGGAGCAGATCGTCGAGCGGCGCCCCCTGTGGTTTCAAAGCGGTTCCCTGGTAGATGCCGGGTAGAAAGCCCGCCCCCCAGTTCTGGGCGTGCCCCTTGGGGATCCCGCGCCCCAGTGTGTCGTACATCACGACAAACGCCGGCAAATTTTGCGTTTCGGTCCCCAGGCCGTAGGTGACCCACGACCCGACGCAGGGATAGCCCATGCGGGTCGATCCGGTATTGATTTTGAACAGTGCCGGCGAATGATTGTTCGAGTCGGTGAAGCACGAATGCAGAAAGGCCATTTTGTCGACGTGCTGCGCCATGTGCGGAAAGATTTCTGACACCCAGGCGCCCGATTGACCGTGCTGCGCGAATTGAAAGGGCGACTTCATCACCGGCCCGACCTGGTCGGTGAAGAAGCCGGTGTTTTTGTCGAAGCCTTCGAGCTCTTTGCCGTCGCGCTGTTCGAGGGCGGGCTTGTAATCCCACGTATCGACGTGGCTGGGGCCGCCGTTCATGAACAGCCAGATCACCGCTTTGCCTTTGGACTCAAAGTGCCCTTCCCGGGGGGCGAGTGGATTCACCGCCGACGACGCGGCCGGCGCGCCGAGCAACCCCTGCTGCTGCAGCAACCCCGCCAGCGCCACCATCCCGAACCCGCCGCCGGCGCGCTGTAGAAATTCACGCCGCGACGAATACGATGCAGGCGGCGCGGCAAACAGTCGGGGAACATTCATGGTGTTGGAATCAGGATGTACCAGTTTTGCCTGCTTGACCATTGTCGGCTTTCGCTCCGCGAAAGTTCTTCCTTTCGCGGAGCGAAAGCCGACAATACCTCACGGCGACTCGTCGGGCCACGGCTTCCCGGTGAATGTCAGCCGCACCGTCGAGCGGAACAGTCGCAGTTCGATTTGCGCGGCGTCGATGTCGACCGCGAAGTCGACGTAATACAAGGGCTCGTTGGCCTGCTTGTCGCTGTAGACGATGCGGCCGGTGCGCTTATCGAGGCACAGCAGGCTGAATTGGCTGTCGACCCCCGCGGCGTTTTTGCGGCGTTCGAGCGACACGCTGAGAAAGGTGAGAATCGGCAGGTTCGCCGGCTGGCTGAGGTCGAGTCCCTGGCGCTCGATCGAAGTTGTCCATAGCTTTTTGCCGGTAGCGCGGTCGAACCCATGTACGTTGCCGTTGACGTGCACACTTTGCGGGGGCAGTTGCGTCCACTGAAAATTGCCGTTGGCGAATGGTTCGTGGCCGATCAGCACGTAGTGTTCAGGCGATTTCAGGACGATGATCTGCTGCACGGTGGCAGAGGGTTCGACCGCCGAGTCGAGCAGCGTCTTGCCGTCGGCCAGCGACAGCACTCGAAAGCGTCCGTTGGGTTCGAGCACCGCCGCCTCGCGGCCTTCGATCAGCGCGACAAGGGCGGCGTCGGCAAATTCGTGCTTCCAGACAACCCGTTCGGTCGGCACATCCCTGACCCAGAGCAGGCGCTTGCCGTCGCTCGTCTGCCAGGCAATTGCGTTGCGGCCCACGAGGTCGAGCCGATCGGCGAGCGGCGGCAGCGGGCGCGTGCCCTGCAGCTCGCCATCGAGCACCCGGTACATGGCGGCGTCAGTCGCCTCGGGGGGCACGACGAAGGCGAATTCTTCATCGCCGAACAGTTCGCTGCCGGGAGTCAACCCATCGCGGACCCACAGCGGTTTGCCGGTCAGCGGTTCGAGCATCAGCAGTTTGCGACCGCGAAGCACGGCGACCGATTCGCGGGTCACCGGGCCGACGGCGCCCATCTGATCGCCGAACTGACTGATCGGCATTCGTCGACGGATGTTGCCCAGCCCGCGCGGGAGGATCGCCCCCTGGTTGGGGTTGTCGGTCAAATTCATGCGCCACAGGACGCGCGCCCCCGGTCGATCGGCGGTCCCGAGCGTGTCGATCGCCATGACCTGCGGTCCCACCGAGACCAGCAGCAGGTGATCGCAGGGGTAGGCCCGGTTGAGTGCGAAATTGCTCGGTTGCATCTGGCCTTCGAGGGTCAGTTTCCAAATCTGGCGCCCCAGTGCGTCGCGGGCGATGAAATCCTGCCAGCGTCCGCTGACTTCGACATTCGTCTGGGCAAAAAACGGCTGCCGGTCGCCTTCCATCGGCAGCGTATACGACCGATTGCCGGTCTGGTTCCCGACGTTGACCTCGCGCTCGCTGACGACCTGGCCCTTCGGCCACTCCGGGGGGGGCGTCAGCTCGCGCTGCAGTTCGGGCAATTGCCGCCACCCGGCGACGAGGGCCCGACCGGTTTTGCCGTCGATTGTCGCGACGTCGGGCCATTCGCGCTCGATGCGCGCCACGAGCGGGGCCGCGTCGCGCGGGCGGTCGGCCTCCAGCAAGAGCGCGACCAGTCGCGCCGTCGCCGCAGCCGCCAGGCCGGGAACGCTCGACCGGTCGAATCGTCGCAACCGAAATTCTTCTTCGAGCCAGTTGCCGCTGGTGGGGGTGTCGATCACCTCGCGCTCGAACTCGTGCGAGTCGAACGTGCGACCGAAGTACTCGGTCAACCGCCGCGCCGCAGCCGGATCGTGGGCGGCACGCAGTCGTGCCGACTGTTCGCGCCAGGCGGCATCGAGCCGCTCTCGAACGGCGGGCGTTGCCGCAGCGTACAACTGGTCGGCGCGGGACCGCACCAGTCGGTCGCGGCGGACGGTCAGCGTGGCATCGACCCGCTCTTGCTCGCGGTCTGAGACCGAAGGGTCGGCAAACCGCAGCAGGGCCTCGAACGCCGCCTGGGTTTCGCCCGAGCGTTGCAGCCCGGTGGCCTGCATCCACAAATAGGCCGATCGCTGTTCGGGAGTCGTCAACAGCTTTTCGAAATCAACCGGCAGGCCGCGGTACCGGGCAAAATCGACGCGCAGCCCTTCGAGCAGGCTGCCCACCAGAAGTTCGCGAACCGCTTCGTCGTCGGATTTCAGTTCGAGGGCCCGCTGCAAATCGGCGTACGCCTCGCGAATGCGGCCGTGCTGCAGGTGCATCTCGCCACGCACCGCCAGGGCCGGCGCATCAGAGGGGTTGTCTTCGAGCGTCTGGGCGACCTCGGCTTCGAGCGACTGCAATTGCTTGAAGACTTCGACAAAATCAGAGCCCTGCGAGACCACGTGGCCGCGCAATCCGATCAGATTGCCGGGGACGCGCCGCGACCGCGAGCGCGAGACGATACGCCCACCGCCCAGTTCGATCGTCGCGACTTCGGCCGACGAAAGCGGCAGATGGTACGCATCGCCCGAGATGAAGCCGCGACCGCTGGGCAGCGAAATCGTCGCCGGCTCGGGCCAGGCCGGTGCGCCGTCCGTCAGCCGCAGGGCCTGCACGAGGCTCTTGCCGACCACCAGCACTTTGCCGTCGTGAACGCCCGCCACAAACAGCGCCTCGCCCCGAGGCTTCTTCCACACCAGCGAACCGTCGAGCAGGTTGACGCAGTGCAAATCGCCGGCATCGCGCGGCGACAACAGGACGCGGCCGTCAGCGACGATTGCCGCCGAATCGAGCCAGCGATTCTGATCGAAGCCCCCCCGCATCTGCTGGTTGAGGAGCTGATTTTCCTGCTGCATGATAAACTGCGGCGGACGAGGGTCGTACGCCTCGGCCGGATTGCGGCTGCGATAACGCCACAGCAGCGACCGGCCGGTCAGGTCGACCGCCGTCACTTGATCAGAGCCGGCCGTGCAGACGAGAATACCCCCGTCGTACGAAGGGCTCAGTCCGCTGCGGCGACGGTAAAATTCGCGGCCCACATCGGGATCGTCACTCAGGGTTTGCGACCAGACCAGCCGGCCGTTGCCCGGTTCGAGCACCAGCAGCCGCACCTCGCTTCCCGATTCGGCAAGGCAATACAAGCGGCGATCGAGAACCAGCGGGGCGCCCAGAAAGAAGCTGCCCGCCAGATCGTCGACGCCGTCGCCGCGCGGCCCCCCGACTTCCCACACCGCCTTCCCGGTGTGGACGTCGTATGCCGCCAGCCGGTTGTAATCGCGGGACATCGGCACGCGGGACGGCACGACCTGGATCCGCCCGACACCCAAACCGAGGTCCTCGACGGCGAACACCAGGTCGCCGTCGGTGCTGATCGTTCCGAACGTGGCATCCGACCAGATGCGCTGCCCGACGAGCAGCGCCAGGGGCGAGGCGCCGGGCGTTTGTGCCTGCGGTCCGCCGCCTCCCCGCAAAATGTCGGCCAGCAACTGGTCTTTTTCGCCGGTGGCCCAGACCAGCCGGCCGCTCGTCAAATCGTAGGCCCGCAAATCGCCGATCCCCCGGACGACCACCAGCTCGTCGACGATTAGCGGCTGCAGATAGGGAATCGCCGGGACCGTCGCTTCGTCGTCGCCGACGCCGACCTGCTGCCGATCGCGAATCGCCTGAGTCACCACCGTGTCCTTTTCGGTCGACGAAGTGCTCCCCTCGACCGTCGAAGCCCGCCAACTGCGATTGAGATAGGGGCTGCCCCCAGAGCCTTCGGCATTCCGCCGCACGTCTCCTCGAAACATCGTCCATTGATCGGCGGCCGCCCCCCGTTCGCCGCGCGGGCCAAACACCAGCCCCAGCCAGCCCAGCGCTTTGTCGGGATCGTCAAACAGGGCCACTTCGCGGCCCCCCAGCGAAATGAACGTCTGCCGCGATTTGTGGCGAAACGCCGTCAGCACGTCCATGGCTTTGTCGTCGCGGCCGGCACGTTGCCAGCCCAGCGCGGTCTTGATCGACAGCATTGGTTCGAATTGATCGTCGGCCTGCGGCGTCTGCCGCAAGCGCTCGAACCCCAGCGCGGCCGTGAGCGATCGGCCGTGATCGAGGTGGTCGGTCGCCAGGCGGTAAGCCGCTTCGTATCCCGCCTGCGTGTGAAAAAACCGTCGCGTGACCAGCCCCAGCGCATCGGCGTCGCCCGACGAAACCGCCGCCGCCAGCAACCGCCGCGCGATCGGCCCGAACTGTTTCTCGTACGCTTCGCGGCCCGCCGGGGGCAAGCCCCCCAACAGTGCCTGAGCCTCGAACTTCAGACTTCGCTCGGGGGACTGGGCTTGGGGGGACTGGACTTGGGGATCGGAAGGAATGAAATCGTCTTCGTCGCTGTCGAGAATCGACTGCAGCAGTTGCGCGCCTTCGGTGTAGTTGTCATCGAGCACCAGCTCGCGGCCGCGTTTGAAGCGCTTCTGCATTTGCCGCGCGCTGGCCCGCGCGGCGGAGCTTTCGGGCTCAAGGGCCGCCGGATCCTGCCGCTGCGGTCCCGGCGCTGGACGCTGTGCCAGGGCGGTATCCGGCAATCGGCCGGCCGCTGACAGCGCGAGGCAGATGGTTACAACGAGTGCGAATCGGCGCATAACTGCGGCCTCGCCTCAAAGGAAACCCAAGAGCCAGACGCCCGGCCGAATCGCGACGCGTGATCGGCCGATTGACGACGGCTCCCCGTTCCCAGCATAATCTATTCAAGTCGAACTGTCAGCACGTTTTGTACCATAACAGAAGCGATCAGCCATGCCCGAATTTCCCGAACTCGACGCGGCCATGCGGTCGGCCGACAGCTACTACAAAGACCGTGGGATTTTTCAGGACCGATTCGGCTTCGGACAGAAGCCGGCAATTGTGGTCGTCGATTTTGCCTATGGTTGGACCGACGATGCCTACGCCGGGGGCAGTCGCCGCCTCGACGAACCGATCGCGAAAACCCGCGAATTGCTCGATTTTGTCCGCAGCCGACGCCTGAGCGTTCCCATCATTTATACGACCTGTCCCTACCGGCCCGAGACGGGCGATCAGCCCTTCAAGTCGGCGGCCGACAAGTCCAGGGGCAATCGGTTTCTGCCGTGGGATGCCCGCGCCTGCGTGATCGACGAGCGCGTCGCCCCCAGTGCCCGCGATCTGGTGATCCTTAAAGAGAACGCCAGTGCCTTTTTCGGGACGCACCTGGCCGGCTACCTGATCGAAGAACGCTGCGACACGCTATTGATCACCGGCTGCAGCACCAGCGCCTGCATTCGCGCCACCGCCACCGATGCCAAAAGCTA
>SIAF01000309.1 GCA_009691905.1 Planctomycetaceae bacterium
TTCGAATGGACCTACACCGGAAAACCGATGCAAAAGGAACGCCGACCCAAATTCGTCTCGCCGCATCGGCGCGTTAAGCTGAGCAAAAACCAGAGGCTGGCAGAACCCGTCACCTCATGCACCTCTGTTTGAGAGATGTGGCACTAGTGCCCTAGCGCCCTAGTCCCCTATTCCCATCTTCCCATCTTCCTAACCACATCCCAATCGACGTCGATTCCCAACCCTGGCCGATCGGTGATCGTCACGACAGGACCTCGAATCTCCAGCGGGTTGCGGGCAATTCGAACTTCGTGATATTCGGGGCCGAGCATGTCGCCAGGGTACTTTTCGACCTGCATATTGGCGCAGCCCACCACCAGATGTCCCATGGCAGCCGTCGCGATGTCCCATTCGAGATTCGAACCGATGCTGCACGCCACCCCGTGCTTCGCCGCATAATCGGCAATCTCCTTTGATTTGCGAATGCCGCCGTTCTTCCCGGGATACAAGCTGATCACGTCACAGCCTGCGTTGCGGATCAGTTCGCGGGCATGAATCAGGTTGAAGCACATGTCGTCGGCCATCACCGGCGGCTCGATCTCGCGGCGAACTCGGGCGATCGCCGCGTAGTCTCCGTCAGGGGTGGGCTGCTCGACCAGGGAAATGCGACAATCGGCCAGGGCGTTGACGCAGCGAATGGCCGTGTCGGCGTCCCAACCGCAGTTGGCGTCGATCACGATCTGCCGGTCGGGGCCGATTTCTTCCCGCACGATGCGAACTCTTTCGATGTCGTGCGCCGGCTCGCCGCCGACCTTGACCTTGATCGTTTCGAATCCCTCGGCGACGAGTTCGCGGGCGCGGCGACGTGCGCGCTCGGGTTCATAGGCGCCCATCGAAAACCGACAGGTGATCGCCAGTGGCCGGTGCGGCCCGCCGAGCAATTTATAGACGGGTTCACCCGCAGCCTTGCCCTGAATGTCCCAGCAGGCCATCTCGATCGCCGATTTGGCGAACCAGTTGTGGGCGCAGGCGCGATCCATTGCGTCGTCGATCTCGGCGACGGCCTGCGGGTCGCGGCCGACGAGCAGCGGCGCGAAGACGCGATCGATGAGGGACCTGGCCCCCCACACCGTTTCACCGCTCCAGCGCGGCATCACCGTCGCCTCGCCGACCCCCTCGAGACCGGTGTCGGTGGTGATGCGGACCAGCACGTATTCAGAAACGATATGCTGTCCGAGGGCCGAGATCATTCGGCGTTCGGCTTTCAACGGAATGCGAACGGCGTAGGTTTCGAGATGGGTGATGCGCATGGAATCCAGTGAGGTCCAGGTGAGGGTGGGGCAGGGGGGTGTGGTCTGGGAAGGCCGTCGCGGCTTGTTTATACTCCAAATCCCGAGGGGCCTCCAACGCCGTCATTGGTGTTCTCGCGTCCAAGGGCTGTTACACAAGCGATTTACACTCCCGATTCCATTCCGCCAGCGCGTTCATGACCCGATTTTTTTCGACCCTGGCGATCGTCAGTACGTTTGCACTTCTGGCCACCTTCTGGCTGGGCTGGCAGATCGACGATGCCTCGTCGGGCGATCGTGTCGCGTTGGGACGCGTCACGATGCACCTGCTAACTGCCGTCGCGGCGTTGCTCTTCGCGGTTTTTGTGCATGCGATCGTTCTGACGTATTTCATGGGAACGGGCCGCTGGCTGGAAGAAACGTGTGCCGCCTACAGCCTTGGAAACGGCTGGCAGGCGCGCAGCCGCAACCTGAAATGGCGAATGTATCCGGTCATGATCCTGAGCCTCGTGCTGTTGATCGCCACCGGCGCCTTTGGCGGGGCGGCCGACCCGGCGTCAGCCCTGGGATTCAAGGGCATCGGCCCTTTGACGGCCGCCCAGGTGCATCAGAGCGTTGCCGTGCTGACAATGTTGTTGAATGCCGCCGTCAACGTGCTGGAGTTTCAGGCGCTGCGGAAGAACGCCGCAGTCATCAATGACGTGTTGGCTGAGGTGCGACGGATTCGGCTGGAACGAGGCCTTGCCGTTTAACCCGGATGTTTCACGCCGATGTAGGGTGGGCCGTCCCACCCTACGTCCGTGTGAATAACCCGGGCTATCGGCGAGGCTCACTCTTCGAGCATTTGCTTCAGTCGCTGAATGTCGACTGCCGACATGCGCGACTCCCTGGCAAAGTGCAACATCAATGTGCCGACATCTCCGGCAAAGACTTTTTCAAGAAAGGACCGACTCTCCACTCGCACGCATCGCTGTCGAGTCACCGCCGGCGAGTAGACATACCGATGACCCTCGGCGATGGCGTGGAGAGCCCCCTTTTCAACCAACCGGGCCAGCAGTGTGCGAATGGTGCGATGATTCCAACTTTGCGACTGGGCCAGATCGTCGACGACGTCGGCCGCCCTCGCGGTCGAGCGCGTCCACACGACATCCATCACGACCCATTCGGCGTCGGAAATACTGATTTCATTGCTCATGCCGGGGCTCCAGTGACCACGTTCGTAGCCACAACTTACTCACAGCCGCGCCCCGTTGTCAGGGCTCGTGAACACGACGCGAAGCGTCGGTCAGCGCGTCCCCACGCAAAGCGCGGGAACGAGGATCCTTGAAGCGCGGCTCACCCGACGGCTGGTGCCGCCGGGTTTGACCCGCCGCTCACTACCCGCTCACGGGCTTCATTGGAAAATCTGCCCGTCTTTCGGGTATGCTGAAGCGGTGACGTCCCCATGGCTTTCCGCGGGCGTCGTTTGATGGCCGCTCACACTGCTCTGGAACCCGGTGCCTGTGCCTAAGAATTCCGATTGTCCGTTGCCACCGGTCGCGTCAGAGGAATTCATTCCGCCGGCGGCGCTCGTCGGTCGCTGGGTCGAAAACCTGTCCGCCGACATGCCGCTGCAGGATGCCGCCCGGAAAATCGTTCGTCAGCGATGTGCCGGTGTTTTGTATTACCTGTTCCTTGCCGCGCTGGATGGCGACGAATCGGCCGAACCGGTGCATAAGTTGCGGGTGGCGACCCGGCGGCTCTCGGCCGCGTTGAATCTCGTCGAGGCTGCGTTGCCTGAAACGGTGCGACCGCGACTCGCGGCGCTGGTCAGGCAGATTCGTCGTGCGGGGGGTAAGACGCGCGACTCCGACATGCGGCAGAAGTTTCTGGAAGACCTGTTGCCCCGCGTTTCGGTCGACGAGGCCGAGGTGATCGAATCTCTCTGCGAGGGGGTTTCCGAACGCGGCGCCCGGTCGCGAAAACGGCTTCGCGCGCGGCTGGCACAATTCGAACATGAGCTGTCCCGGGCGGGGAGCAAGCTGCTGCGACGACTGGGTGAATCACGCGACCGAGCCGCCGACCCCAATGCAGCCGGCCAAAATGAGAGTGCAGCCGGTCAAGATGAGGGCATTGGTCAGGCCCCATTCCGAGGGATCGGCATTCGCTGCCTGGAAGTGCGCCTGTCAGAGGTCTGGGAAACGGCCGAATCCGACCTCGAATCGCCGACGGCCTGGCATTCGCTGCGGATCGCCTGCAAGCGCCTGCGCTATAGCCTTGAAAACTGCATGTCCTGCCTGCCGCGATCGTTCGCGGAAGACTACTTGGACAGCGCCACTTGTCACATTGGGTAAAGTGTGGACGCCAAGGAATAACGACTTACGGTAACTGATCTTTCCTATCTTCTAAAGTGGCGCTGTCCAACTACTATCCGCAGTTGGTGCATTTGCAGGATCTGCTGGGCGAAATCCATGACGCGTCGCAGGCGCTGAAAGCGATGAAACGCGAGCGTCGTCTGTGGCGCGACCTTCACAAATCGCGACGTTGGAAGGAGTGCGGGTTTTCGCGATTCGGCCTGCGTCGGCTGTTGGCCGGTCAGGCGGCGGTCCGCCGCGCCTACGAAGACGAAGCCGATCGGGCGCGTACCGAGTTCCGCGATGTCTGGCCCGGTTTCGCCGGAAAATCGTTCCGCCTGCCGGTTGACGAGCTACTGACGCGACTGGCCCGGCTGCCGGCCGGCGGGGCCTCGCCGCCGCACTCGTCGGCACAAGCGCCGATCGTCACCGCGGAATCGAATCAACCACTCCCCGTGGAACAGGTGGCGGCGAGTGTCGTGTTTGCTGCCGGTTTCGCCGGGACTCGCGAGACGAGCAGCGGTTCGTCGGCAACGCCAGGAGAGGCGCGATGAGCATCTTCTGCCGCATCGACGACAAGCACGTCCCGCTTTATCGCGTGTTGTGGGTTTCGGCGACGCCGCATTTCTGCGGGGAAGCCGAATGCCAGTGCGAAGGGCTCCACGAAATCGCCCTGGAAGGGGGCGAATCGGTGTGGGGGCAGTTCGACGAGAAAGAACGCCTGCTCCAGATGATCGAAGAGTGGCAATCGGGCGGCGAATGAGGCCGGATTGCGCAATATCGCCGATCAGTCGGCCGACGCTTCGATAATGGCGTGCCGCAGCGACAGGGGGCTGCGACGGGGCTTGGCAGCCGCCTGGCTGAGCGCCACGAGATCGGCCTGGGCACCCGGTTTCATCGTTTCGACGCGCGAAGCCCGTCCCGAAGAGGCGGAAATACAGGCCACGACTTCTGAATCGCCGACGACTTTCAGCCGCCGCCCGTGGACCACGACGGCCGCGCCTTCGTCGATCCCCAGCCCGACCATTCCGGGATTCGCCGCGAGCGCCCCCATCAGGCGTTCCTGCCGATTCCGTGCCAGAAAGTGCTGATCGACGATCGTCCCCGGCAGAAAACCGAAGCCGCGACTCATTTCCGGCTCGGTTTCGCCATTGCGAATCATGACCGACGACATGACGGCTGCGCCGGCCGAAATGCCGCCGATGGCGCCACCGCGATGCAGCACGTCGTGAATTTTACGCTCGGCGATCGTGCCCAGGTAGGTGTCGGTCAGCGACTCCTGTTTGCCGCCGATGAACCAGATGCCGGTGGCTTCGATCAGCGGCTGGACGAACTCGGGATCGTTGGCCATCTCGCGGGATCGAGTGTGTACAACCGTCAACTGCTCGATGTTCAGGCTGCCGAAAAACTCGACGTCATCTTCGATTTCGTCGGTATCGGCCGTGTCGCTGGCGGTGGTCACGACCACGATTCGGGCATTCTCTCCGCCGGCTGCCTCAACGAATTGCAGCATGACTTCGTCGGAAATTTCACCCCCGCCGCAGATGACCAGAGTACCGCGCGACATCTGCAGGAAGCGCACACCGGGAGTGTCGTCATCGTCGTCGATTCCGTGAGGGACGAACAACAACGCGGCGATTGCAGCCACCAGAATGTACGGGATGCGCGACATGGAGAGAGAAGAAATGCTCATACCGTTGTCAGTCCTTTGACAGCGTTTTCGCAGCAGTCAGTGACAGAGTCGGGGTGTGCAGGCCATCGACCGCCTGCGTCCACCCGAACCCCTTGATTACTTGAGTTGATTACTTGTGGATTCCGTTCCGAGGGAAGTGCGAAAACCGTGCCAACTGCACCATGTTCAGGATTTCGGACGCCCTCAATTACTGTACGGCTCCTGCGGGTCGAAAACAAGACCTTCTCTGGTTTGCGGAAGCCGTTCGCCGACGTTCGTCCTTGCGGGACGCGGATATTAGCCGTTTTCAGGATTCTCGTCAATTTTTCTCATGGGTCTGTACTAGAGATTCCTGAGAACGGACAAAATCGCACGATTCCCCGCCAGATACCCCGGCTCAATGCGAATTGATGGGTGTCGGCGGATGCCTGCGCCACCCGCACTGTCAAAACGGGGCAGCCGGTGCTGCACCAACGCGCGCAGTCATTGCGTCAAATCGCAGCACCGCCTCGTTCTGGCACGCCAATTCTGGCGTCGCGGAATTCGTCCAGGACACCGTTGAATCATGAAGATCAACAGGTCGTTATGCGATGGCGGCGTGACAGATTTGACAATCGGTCACTCCCCCAAACGTAGGTCAGCCTTTTCAGGCTGACGGAATCGCGGTGATTTCAGGAGTATCGAACCATCCGCGTCAGGCTGGAAAGCCTGACCTACTTACAAGGCGTCATCGATATGATGTGCCATCTCACGTCGATCCGGAGGCAGACACGGTCGCCGCGCGCTCGGCTTTCACAAATGTAACCGCGCCGTTCGCTATCGAAGCTGTGCCCAAGGTAAGATGATCGGGTCACCGGGAGAGATGCCATGCCGCGAGTCCGACGTAATACGCGATGGATGATGGTTGTCGCGGGCGCGGCTGGCATGCTCCTGCCGTATCCGGGCACGGCGATTCCAGGATTCGGCCGAGTCGCCGCCGAGTTGTCGGCGGCCGACAAACCCGCGGGAAACAAATCGGCATCGGTCGAGTTCAAGACGGCCAAGCGTGAGTTTCAACAGAAATTCAAAAGCAAGCAGCCTGCCGAACGGGCGCTGGCGGTCGCCCGGTTGGCGAATGCCCCCGGCCGCGAGGCGGTCGATCTCGTCTGGCAAGTCGTGCTCAAAGACGAGACGCCCGAAGTCCGCGACGCGGTCGTCGAACTGTTCACCGGCTGGCGCGACGAGCCCGCCGCCACGACCGCGCTCCTGGAGACGCTGTCTCGCACCACCCGCAAATCGGGGATGGATCAGAAAGCGTACTGCGTGCTGCGGGCGTTGGGGGGAAGTGAGGACGAAGACCTGCAGGGGACGATTCTCGCCTATCTGGATGAGTTTCTGGGGACGCCGAAGGCGAATCAGTGGATGATTCATACGCTGGCCGACGACCTGGGTCTGAAGCCCTCTGTCGATGGGCTTCGAACGATGAAGTTGTTTTCGCGGGCGAAGTTTTTCGAGAAGAACTTCGGATACCGCCGCTGCATGTTGCAGGCAGTCGCACAGGTCAAGGGAAACGACACAGTCACGTTCCTGATCGACACGCTGCCCGAACTCAAGGGACTGGTGCAATACGACGTGATCACGTACCTGGTTCGTGTCACGGGGCAGAATTTCCGCGATGATGTCGCGGCGTGGAAGGCGTGGTGGCTCAAGCAGCAGCAGAAGCTGCCCGAAAAGGTCGAACCGGCCGCGCCCGGCGGTTTCGGCGTGCGTCGCGGGTTCTATGGCATTCCGATCGGCGCCAAGCGGGTCGTCTTTGTGCTGGACATTTCCCGCAGCATGGAGGAAGGGGGGCGGATCGTTGCCGCGAAGCGCGAGTTGGTCGAGGCGATCGGCTCACTGACCCCCGACGTCTTTTTCGGAATCATCACTTTCGATCGGGCCGTGCACGTCTGGAGCCGCGAACTGCAGCCGGCTTCGGAGCGCATCCGCAATCAGGCCATCAATTCGGTTCAGTCCCAACTCACCGGCGGAGGCACCTCTTCGTATGACGCGCTTGAGACGGCGTTCGAACTGGATCCTGAGGCGATCTATTTTGTTTCCGACGGCGAGCCGCGAACGGGAAAAATCGTTGTGCCCGACGAGATCATCGCTGCAATTTCGCGAATGAATCATGTGCGGCGCGTTTCAGTGCATACGATCGGAATCGGCACCGACGACCCGTCGAATCCCAGGCTTGGCCATTTCATGCGCCGCCTGGCGGAAGTCGACTGGGGAGAATATCGAGGGGTCAATCAGTGACCGCCGACGCGGCGGCCAGCGTGTCTCGCGCTTGCGTGCTACCGCCGTCCTGGACGACACCTGCGGCCACTTGATTCAGATTGCGCAAATGAATTGACGCAATCCGGCGAGCGGGGGGTGTAATCCCCCTGAAGAGTCACTTTACAAGCGACGTCGCATTGTTTGATTTGCACATTCAGCTTCGCGTCATCGGCCATTGAGCATTTCGGCACCCTGGGGAAACAACCAGTGAAGATCGAAAAACGCAACGATCGTTCGCAGCGCAAAGCGCCACACGAAGCAACCGCTCGAACTCCCGCAAAGCTCAAAGTGACCCCCGCGACTTGGATCCCAGTCACCTTCGCCGACCTGTGGTCGGCGGACCGAGCCAAACAAAACAAAGCCTTTCACCAGGTCATCACAGTCACCTCACAGCCGGTGGACTGGGCCTATGAAGTTTGGGATGACGCGCTGGCTAACCTGATACACAAAGACAATCACAACCGGGCGATTGCCGCCCAGGTCTTGTGCAATCTCGCCAAGAGTGACGGATCGAAACGAATGCTCCGTGACTTTGCTGCACTGTTCGCGGTCACCGGCGACGAGCGTTTCGTGACGGCCAGGCACTGCCTGCAGTCCCTGTGGAAGGTCGGTGTCGCTGGAAAGGAACAGCAAAAGCTCCTTGTGACCGCCCTCGAGAATCGATTCAACGACTGCGTCACGCATAAGAACTGGACTTTGATCCGCTACGACATCATCAAGTGCCTTCGGGATTTATTCGACGCGGTCAACGACGACCAAATCGGGCGACTCGCACGTCGGCTCATCGATTCGGAAGAGGACCTCAAGTACCGGAAAAAGTATGCAACGCTTTGGCGGGATCAGGAAGCCAAGGGGAAACCGGCAAAACGGCCGTGTTGAATTACGTCGTGAATCCCCCGTCAATCGTCAGGCTCGCGCCGGTGACAAAGTCCGCGGATCAAACGCAGCAATTGATCGGCGGTCAATGAAGCCACCGATTTTCGATTTCGTGCGACCGCATCGGTCGATGTGACGAATGGCACGTAGATCTTCGCAGAGACCGCACGGGAAAGGACTTACGATCCGAACGAGGTAAACATTCGTCCAACCCGTTGTGTGCTGGATTTTGATCTTGGCGAGTGACACCGGGGTGAAGTACAAGCCGCGTCATCATGGATGATGCGGTGCTGGAATTGAATGCGGATTGCGAGGTGGGAGACCAAACAGGTCTCGTGGAGC
>SIAF01000310.1 GCA_009691905.1 Planctomycetaceae bacterium
ATCGTGCCGTCGGACCAGAGAATTTTGCCCCCGCTGAGGGTGCCAATGAGGTTTCCTCCGTCAACTTGTGCGATCGTTTTGGTCAACCATAAAGAGCTGCGTCCCCTGGTACTCCCTCAATTTGCAACGACCCGCTCGCGGGCTAAGGAGAGCGTTTTCTGCG
Organism: Planctomycetaceae bacterium; assembly: GCA_009691905.1. Taxonomy (GTDB): domain Bacteria; phylum Planctomycetota; class Planctomycetia; order Planctomycetales; family Planctomycetaceae; genus SIAF01. The sequence continues at coordinate 164 of SIAF01000310.1, forward strand.
ATATCATGTTGGTCCCAGCTCGCACGGACGACTCTCGTTGGTCGCTGTCCGTGGCACCCATTTTAGCCTCCAAGCGGGTCGTTGTGCGTTTTTGCGCCGATTGGCCGATCTTGACCGATCGTTCGGTTTTGGGTAACACACGCCCCGCTCGCAGGATCAGCCGAGGGCCGCTCTATTCGTTGAATAGGTCGCTGTCTCGCATCCGGCGGGCGACGCCACCTCTCCAAACCTCTCCCTGCTTCCAGATTTTCCTGTTCGGGGTTGATGCCCCGATCGTCACGGTGCGCGGGCGCTTCATGGCGACTCGTCGGTGCACCGCCGGGTCGCGACATGCCCTTTGTCCGTCACCCTTTGCCGTTCATTGCCGGCCTTCTGGCCGGCTGTCTGGTGCTGCCGTTGTCGGGCTGTGCCCTGTTCAATCCCGCTCCGGCGGCAAACTCGACCAATGGCGCGTTTGCCTGGCTGACGAATTGGGTGAATCAGCCGATCGATGCGGCGGCCGACTTTGATCTCGAGACCTTGCGGCCCGAGCCGCGCCCGGCTGTGGTCGCCCCCGATGATTTGCTGGAAGTCACCGTCTGGGATTTATACGAGCCGGGAAAACCGTACACATTTCCGGTCCGTGTGTCGGAACGGCAGACGGTCGAAGTGCCGCTGATCAATGAAATCCCGGTTGCCGATCGCACGCTGTCGCAAGTCGAAGTCGGCCTGGTCGAGAGCTTGCAGTCGGGTGAGTTTCTGTTGCACCCCAAAGTTCTCGTCCGCAGCCTCGACCCCCCGACGGTCAAAGTTCAAGTCAGCGGCGCCGTCGCGCGGACCGGTTTCATGGAGTTGCCGCGAAACGATGCCAGCGTTTACGCCGCGCTGGTTTCGGCCGGCGGTCTGAAACGAACCGCGGCGTCTCAAATCGCCGTCGTGCGACACTCGTACCAGAGCAGCCCGCCATCGGTCGAACCGACGCGCGAACGCGAAGACCCGGTGGGCGCCATCTCGCAAACGGCCGCTTTGAAGTCGGTCCATCCCGAGCAACACGCGAACAGTATTGAGGAGCTGAGCGTCGATCCTGGACACCTCTCGCCCGAGAAAGCCGTTCATTCCGGCGATCAGCCCGATGCCGAATCGAGACCCTCGTTGGAGACCACCGCCACGAATCACGCCTCGACCAAACCAGCAACAGCGGGCCGACTCACGCCATTTGAGATTCAGCAACGCGATCTGCTTTACCGTGGGCCTGGATCGGGAGAGTTCATGACCTGGTTCGACCTCGATCGCGCCGATCATCGCGACGCGCTGCGATCGGTGCGCCTTGCCGAAGGGGACGAAGTGATCGTCAAGGCGGTCGCACCGCCGGTTCGAATCGGCGGGATCGTCCTCCACCCTGGGGCCTATCCGCTTCCGGCGGGACGCAGCCTGAACGTCTGGCAGGCGATCGATATGGCGGGGGGACTTCGGGCGCGCGATGTCCCGCTCAATATCACGCTCGTTCGTCCGGCTGCTGAAGGCCGCCCGGCGCAGCGAAAGTCTCTGAGCGTCGCCGATTACTCGCGGCACCCTCAAGAATCGCCATCGGTTGAACCGGGCGACGTGTTGCACGTCGAGCCGACCACCGGCAGCAAGATCAAACGGGCCGTCGGAGATCTGTGGAACAAGCCATGAAGCATCGTCGGTTGTTCGCGGCGTTGGGAGTCTGGCTGGCGATGCCGCTTTGTGTCTTTGCCACTTGGGTCTGGCACGTCATGCAAGAGCCCGATTACGCCGCCCAGGTGCGAATTGCCCTGCCGGCAGGCGCTCTGTCTGGATTGCAGCCGGCGGGAACTGACGGTGTTTCGCTTCGCGCTCCGAAAGATGCCGTGCTGTCACGTGAAGTCATCGCAGCGGCAGCCGCTTTGCTGCACCGGCGCGGCATTTTTCCCTCAGTCGAGGCTTCGGGTGAAACTGAGCTCAACGACCTTCTGAATCGGCTTGACGCACGCTGCGAACAACAGGGCCTGCAAGACGAAATTGTACTCGGCTACCATGCCGCCGATGCCGAGCAGGCGATCGCTGTCTTGACCGCCGTCGCCGATGTCGAGGTCGATTGGCTACGACGTTCGCTGCCTGACCCGGCCGACCCGACAATGTCCGAACGTGAGACCGAGCAGTCGCAGCTTGCCCAGGCGATCGAACGGCAGCAGGCGGCTGAATTCCGGCTGATCGATCGAATGTCCGATCTGGGGGGCGACGAGGTCGAGAACGCGACGAACGGGGAAGCGATCGAATCGCTGACAGCGGCTCTGAACGAAGCCCGTCGGGACCGGTTGGATGCGGCCGACTGGCTGACCCGCGCCAGGCAGCAGGTTCGCCTGGGGAACACCGCGGAAGAGATCATCGCGGGCCTGCCGGACAGCCCGATCTGGAATTCCACCCGAGAACTGCTCAATCGGGTTCGCTGGCAGGACGAACTGGCGGCTCAGGAAGCAAACCTGAAGTCGGCGGCAGCTATTCTTGGACGCAACCATCCGCGTCTCGTGCAGTTGCAGAGCGAAGTCGAGCGACAACGCCGCCGTTTGGAAGAGGGGGCCGTCCGCCCTCGACAGACGCCGCCAGATCGCCAATCTCGCTCGAATCCAATCGAGAACTCACCGGGAACGCTTGTTGATCAACTCGTCGAATTACTCGAAGCGCGCTGGCAGCAAACGGTGACCGCCGATGAAGAGTGTGAACAAAAGCTCGCCGTCGCGACCGAGAAATTGGCCGATTGTAAGGACGTGGCCGCCCAATTGGCCGACATCCGGCAGGAACTGGCGTTTCTGGAAACGGAATACGAACGAGTGCGGCAGGAAATTGCAAGTTGCTTGCGCGAAGCCGACCGCCGCCGCCCAAGCCTCGCCGGAACCCCCAACCTCCTGCCCGAACCGATGTCCCGACCGATGCTGGGGCCGTATCTTTGGGCAGCCCTTGGTGGTTTGGTTGTGAGCGGTGGCCTGTGGATGCGAATTCGGCGTGCAAGGCCCGCTTCGGTCGTTTCCGGCGAGAACACCGTAAAGTCATTAAACAGCAATGGCTTCCGTTCACAGCAGGAAGACAATCTCGTGCGTCTCAGGCGCTTGTCGATCGGATCCTGATCCATGACTTGTACGGTTGCAGCCTTTGAGTTGGTTGCAGATTCTGGGGTAAATCGCTAGGCTCGGCGTACTTTGCGGATCAGGCAGTCGACGATTGCCTGGGTTCCGCGTGCGGAATGCGAATCCCCTACTGTTCACGCAATCCGCTTGTTGATTGTCGTCGCCCGCAGTCTTAATTTTTCCCCCGCTGATTGGGGGAAGCCTCTGGTTCTCTCTCGCCGATATACCCTGACGATCAGGGATGGTCGGTCGGAAGAGACGCATTCCGGGTTTGCCGACATCTTCGCACCCACAAGGGATTTTCCATCAACGGAGCATCGACGATGAGTGCCGGTCGCACGAATTACAGTTTGAAAGCCTATCGCCCCTCGCAGAGCATTTGGGGTCTCGTTCTGGTTGGTGCCGTGCTGTGCGGCGCCTGGGCGACGAACGCCGCCGATGACGCGCCGGCAGTTGGCCTGCGTGGCATTTTTCCCGGAGACGTCCCCTTGGACCTGACGGCGACGATTGCGTCGTTGCCCGACACCTGGCAGGAATGGGGTGCCGGCCTGACGGCCGATCTCACGACGCTGTACGAACAGCCGGGGCTGGATGTTTCGGGGCAGCGCCAGGCCATCGCCGCCCTCGAGGCACGGCTCAAGACCGTTCGCACCTCGCTGGCTGACTCACGCTACAAGGCAATCACCAATCAACTTGTCGCCCTGCAAGGGGGCCTCAAGCGACGCCTCGACCTGGGTAAAGCCATTCTCGACACGCTCGAACTGGGACCGCAGGTGAAGGCGGCCCAGGTCGATTCGGCGCGGCAGCAAGTCTCGGGCGCCGCCTCGGCCCTCGATCGTTATCTCGGCTCGGTCAAAGGAGGCGACGGCTGGGCCCGGTATTTACAAGTGGGCGACGTTCGCGGCCAGCTCGGCGACGAGGGGCAATCGGTCGCAACGCTCGCGGCGGTGCAGACGCGATTGAAGGGTAAAGACGCACTCGAAGATGCCAGCGCTCGCGACTTTATGGCCCGCCCGCAGTTTGCCGCCTATGAGACGGCCGTCGACGAGTATCTGTCGGTTGCGGCGACTCCGGTCGCCGATCCTGCCAATCCCGAACTTCGCAAAGCTCTCGCCGAGCTCGTGTCGGGAGTGGAAGTCTACGAGACGGGTCGGACGTCTGCCGCTGCCGCCGGTGTTCGCAAGGCCTTTGACACGGTCCGCCGTCTCGCCGCCGACGGTGGCGACCGCATCTCAAAGGCGCTGCAAACCAATTACCTGAACTACAACATGCGTGTGGTCGCGTCGGAAGCGTTTTTGAACCGATTGATTGCCGAAACACGGTTGGAAACCGGCGGAGTCCGCGATTGCATTCTGGGCGCCGACGTCTCGGGGTGCCAGACGACGCTGACCAGCGTCAACGTCAACCTGATCCCCAGCGCCGGCGTGGCGATGTTCGACCTGGTCGCCAATGGCTCGATCACTTCCAACACTGTCGGATCGACCGATCAAGCCGACATCTATACTCAGGGCAATCACAGTTTCACGGCCTCAAAACGCGTGTTGTTCAACGGAGATGCCTTCTGGACCGAACCCGCCCGGATCAGCGTCAACGCTCATAACATGACCGTCGGTGCGTCGACCAACTTCAGTTGGGTGCCCCTCCTGGGCCGCGTCGCCGACAACTTCGCCGTGAGCCGGGCCGAAGACATGCGCGGCGAGTCGGAAGCGATTGCCCGCAGCCGCGTTCGCGACAACGTGCTGCCCCGCTTCAACTCCGAAGTCGACAAGCAGTTCAGTCCGGGTGGAACCTCGAATAACGAATTCGCGGAACGCCTCGAGGCCATGAAGTCGTTGCAACTCTATCCCGATGCCAAGTCGTTCAGCACCACCGACAGCGAACTGCGCGTTTCAACCCGCCTGATGAGCGGCAGTGAGTTGGGGGGCAGCGACCCGAACCCGGCTCTCGTGCTGGGACGCGGCGTGACGATTCTCATTCACGAAAGCCTGATGAACAACGCCACCGATCGGCTGGACATCAAAGGCCAGACCCTGACCGACGACCAGTTGCAGGCGCGTATCGAACAGAACCTGACCCAGCTCATGGGACGCGACGTCAAGTTCAAGAACGACAAACCGCAGGCTGCCGAGGAATCGGACAAGAGCCTGGCCTTCGACACCTCTGACCCGATTCGCTTTCAGGTGACCGACGGAACCGTCGTCGTGACCCTGCGTGCGGGACTCAAGCAGGAAGGGAAGGAAGAAATTCCGACCCAGATCATCACGCTCCCTTTGCAGTTTGTGGTCAACTCGAGCAACGTCGTGATCGAGCCGGGTGCCGTGTCGATCGAGGCGGTTGACAAAAGCGCGAACGCCGCCACCCAGGGGGTTCGTGCCGGTGTGATCAAGAAAAAGATCGAAGCCGCCTTTCCCCGTCGCGAGATCGATCGCGTGTCGACCGTCGAACGCCAGGGCAAGAAAGCGGTTGTGGCTGTGACGCGCATCAAGGCCCTCGACGGCTGGCTGAGCATCACGTTCGAATAGTGCGGACTTTAAACCCACACGAAGGGATTTGCCCAGTTAGATATCGGCGATGCCTTTCGCTTTTTCGTGGGGCTAATGTCCACACGACGAGTCGGTACCATCGCCGCACGAGGGTAGATCGGGCGCAGGTCATGCGCCAACCGGTTTACAACGGGGATTTAGGGATCGAACCGGCTGCCGCGTTTTGTTCGGCCGGGGGCGGCGGCTCGTCGCGAAAGATCAGCCGGGCGGAAATCAACCCCATCCGATTTTGCATGGGGAGCAGGTTGCCATCGACATCAGTCAGCGGCATCGGCGGATCGAGCGATTTCGTCAGCCGCGAAACGACGATCATCAGGACCACGGCGACGACCAGAGCCGGCGGCGACCCGATGAAAACCGCGTCCCAGGCCGCTTTCTCGAAGTCGAGCGTGTCGTTCACGGTACTCGCCAGCGCAGTGAACGGATAACAACAGAACACGGCGACGATCCAGGTGCCGATGCCGCCGCCGATCGACGCCAGGGCGCCGCTGCGGTTGGCGCCCAGCCAGTACATTCCAAATGCGAACGGCACGAACATCCCGACCAGCAGCACCGACCAGGCGATCATCGCCAGGCGGTACGTCTCGCCGATGACCAGCGCGATCCCGACGCACGCCGTGCCGATGATGACGACCATCAGCCGCGTCCACCATAATTTCTGAACCTCGTCCGAACGTTTGCCGAGAATCGGCAGAATGTTCTCGGTAAACACCGAAGCGCCCGCCAGGATGGCACTGTCGGAAGTGCTCATCATCGCCGACGTCAGGGCGGCGATGAACAGCACGTTGAGCCACACCGGCAGGTACTGTTGCGAGACGATCAGCAGCAATTGCTCGACCTGCTCGTCAGGAATGTTGGGATTCAACTTATGCATCATGATCCCGATCAGGGGGGACATGACACCGAACACGAAGTAGAGGATTGCGGCGACGTAACTTCCCCACACCGAAGTCGCTTCGTTGCGGGCCGACATCGAGCGCTGCATCAGATCCTGGGTGGCGACGCTTCCCAGGCCGATCGTGAGCCACTGTGAGATCCAGTACGTGATGCCCATCAGTCCGCTGTACCCCAGAAAACCATGGGGGTGCTCAAGGGGACCCAGCGCGAAGGGGTCAGGGACGTGCCTTGAGCCGCCGTGCTCGAGCATCCCTTCGATCCCCCCCACGGCGCTCAGTATGTACAAAAAGACGGCTGTAATTCCCCCTGCGGTAAAAAACATTTGAATGAAATCGAGCAGCGTGTCGGCAAGCATCCCGCCCATCGTCGTATAGCCCGTCACGATCATGCCGACCAGCACGACCCCCACCCAGGGTGGCCAGCCCAGCAGCGAATGCACGACGACGCTGCCGGCGACAAACTGTGCCGCCGTCCACACCAGATACGCCAGGATCTGAACGATCGAGGCAATCAGGCAGACTTCCTTTCCGAAGCGCTTCTCGAAAAAGTCGACGACCGTCAGATAGCGGGCCCGGCGCATCAGCCGGATAAAAAACAGCCCCGAGACCAACAGACACAGGACGGCCCCGAATGGATCGAAGATCACCCCCTGAAAGCCGTGCGTGTACGCGTGGGAGCTGGCCCCCATCAACGTTTCGGCTGCGAACCAGGTCGCCATGATCGAGGCCGACGTCATGTAGATCGGCATTCCGCGGCCGGCGACAATGTAATCGGACGCATTGTTGACGTGCCGCGACGCCCAATAGCCGATGGCCATGCGGACCGCGAAGAACACCAGAATGCCCGCCAGAACCCAATGCGTGTACTCGTAATTCGAAAGATCCATGACTCTCTCCGGTCACCCTGACACCGTACGATTCGAAACCGAATCTTCGCGGTGTCGGTCGCTGAATTCAAGACATTCGCAGCAGTCCAGGCCTTTTGAGGGGAATAGCCAATCCATGGGCGTCGCTTCCCTGTTCCACCGCCGCGACGGTTTCAAGGCCGTTTCATCCGCAACCGGGGTTTTCAGCTTGCCCTGCGGTCGATCCGACGTAGATAATCGTGACGTTCACAAAGGATCAATTGCCGCATGGCCAGCGCAGGTTCAGCAATCGACCTCGAGACACGACCGGCGGATGCGTGGCGTCTTCGAGTTTGCGTCGTGCTCCTGCTGGCGGTGCATGCCGGCATGCTCGCGTGGATCGCATGGCGGAAGAGTCCGACGATCGACGAACCCGCGCACCTGGCGGCAGGCTTGAGTCACTGGAAGTTCGGCCGCTTTGACTTGTACCGGGTCAATCCGCCGCTCGTGCGGCTTGTCGCCGCACTGCCGATGCTGCTCGTCGATCCGAAGACTGACTGGAGTGCCTTCAGCGAGGCGCCTTACGCACGTCCCGACTTTGCCATCGGCAGCGTCTTTGCCGCCGCCAACGGCGCCGAGACGTTCTGGCACTTTACGCTGGCCCGCTGGTTCTGCATTCCATTCAGTCTACTCGGCGGTTGGGTCTGCTATCGCTGGGGGCGCGATCTCTACGGCCCAGGCGCGGGAATCGTTGCGCTCATTCTGTGGTGCTTCTGCCCAAACATCCTCGGCAACGGCGCCCTCATCACCCCCGACGTCGCCGCCGCGTCCTTTGGAGTGCTATCTGGTTACACATTCTGGCGCTGGCTGCGGCACCCCGGCTGGAAACCCGCCCTCATCGCCGGCTTCGCTCTCGGCCTGGCCGAACTGACCAAATCAACCTGGATCATCCTCTTCGGCCTATGGCCCGCGCTGTGGCTGTTCTCAAGCGCGTTGACACGCGGGCACGAAATGACACGCCGGCGAGCGAAGCCCGCCGCGCCGGAAATTTCTCCCTCCCCCCCTCGCTATGCCTCTCCCTCCCCCCCTCGGGGCCTGTTGATTTAGTCGACTTCCCTACGAATTCGCCGTTGGGGCCCTGGTCAAACTGATTCATTCAAAGATATAACGACGGATCGACGCCGGCAGCATGGCGCGCGACCGTTCCACGCAGGATGAGAGGCAGGCACG
>SIAF01000311.1 GCA_009691905.1 Planctomycetaceae bacterium
CATAATCCGTTTCACTCGAAATTCCTTTGTGTTCGAGGTGCTTCATTGTTTACGCACACATGAAACACCACAGAACGCCCAGGGATTCCGAGTTTTTTGTTGCTACGCCGGAAATGACGAAATCGGGTGTGCTTGGTTGAAGACTAGGTCTGACCGTGCGCGCCAAGCGTAAAGCCACTTACCAAGAATTCAAATCCCAAACAAAATGCGCAACAACTTCTTACCTCTTGAGTTAGACATTTCATCAGGCCAGCCTGGGTCAGCCTGCTGGCCGCCGATGTCGAACCGAGAGCACCCACCGCTGTGCAAGACGGCCGGTATCGAAAAGACCTGGCTGCCGGACACCTCCGCACCGAATTGTGGATCAACGGCCGCCGCCTGGACGACCTCAACCGGCACGTGGCCCTGCGCGCACATCCCGACAATCCGCAACGACTGCGAATCGCCGTCCCGAACGCGTTTCTCAAAGCGGGCGACAACACGCTCGAACTGCGACAACGCCCGGATCGCAACGACCCGCAACAATTTGACGATTGCGAGATCTCAAGGCTGGGGTTGGAGGTTGAACCGTAGGTCGTGGTCCCCTCGTTCGAAGCCCTGCTTCGGCAGTCGGTCGATTCTGCCGGAATGAATCCTTCTCGTGCGACACCCGTGAACGTCTTGCGCTGCCCGGCGACGTCGTCAATGAGTCATGTGCCGTATTGGTTCCGCTCGGCTAGCGGGACCTTCTTTGAGCGAGTCGGCGACTCGCCTTACGGACTGATCGGCTTGTCCCCTCCTGATTCGAATCGTTCCGGCGGCAGCAATTGCCGGTCGCGGCGGTTGGCTTCGAAGCCTCGTTCCATGGGGCCGCACCGGTATCGTCGGTTCGGTCGGCGCTGACGGAGTAGACCAGCGGGCCGCTGCCGGTGAGAATATATCTCAGCGGCTTACCGTCGTGCTGATCGCGCGGCACAACGTCTATGAATTCCGTAACAAGTTCGTCGAGCCGCGCCGGCCACGTGCCGTGCCTGCGGCGATACTGCTCCAGCGTCACGGCCAGAAGGGCCGTGTCGCTGGTTGTCTGCATCTGCGCGGCGCGTGAGCGGCTGACAGAAAATCCCATGACGTGAAACGTCATCAGCACGGGGAGGTAACGGTGCCGCAGTTCGGGATCGTCCTTGATTAAAGTCAGTTCGTCATCGACTCCAGATTCGGCCAGGTCCCAATAGTCGCGCTCGATGTCTGCCTCGTAAAGATCGAGCAGTCTCTGAGCTTCGCCCAGTGTCTCACGCCGGTCGCCGACCATGGTCGCCAGAATCGCGCCCGACAGTTCGAGGCTGAGTCGTTCCCGCCAGGGCCCCTCTGGGAAGCCCCTCAGCCACGACTGCCAGCCGGCAAGCTCGGGCATGGCCGTCGGCGCCATGCTGATCCAGTCTTGCAGCTCCGGCACTCCCTCCGCCGACAGGTGCCCGTCGCCCGAACCGTCATTCGAAAAGAATCCCGCAATTGTGCCCAGGATCTGATCGCGAAGAATTTGGGTTTTCGGACGAAACCCTCGTTCGCCAGATTCGACGAGGACCGCGCTTAAGGCAACCAGGTCGGCGTCACTGAGCAGCTCCGGCCATAAGGCCGCCAATCGGGTCACGGCTTCATGCGCTTGCAAGAGTTGAAAGGCTGCCATGTTTTCGATGATGGGGAATTCGGCAGAGTTCCATATCTGCTGCGCCAGCCGCAGCCGCGCGACGAGGTACCGTGTCGCGGCCTTGCCGTCGCCGTCTTCGATGGCGCGGTGCTCGGCGCCCTGCAACAATCTGGAGAGCTGTTGCAGCTCTTGAATCTGCGGCAGCCGGACCTCGCTATAAGCTCGGTTTTGCGGCCAGGTGTGATCGACGTCACCGGCGTTCCGCTGCTTGAGCCATCCGTTGTTCTCCCGATCGCGGTAGACCAAGCCGAATTCACGGCACGCGCTCCCCTGAACGAGCAGATCAAGGGACGGCTGATTATTTTTCAGGTGCTCACGGGCCGCGGCCCAGTGGGCTCCGTTTGGCCCTTCAACCAGACTTTCGGCCACGCTATTGGCAATCGTGGGGTCCTTCAAATCCACAAACTGTACAATCGCGTTGCGATAGTACGGCCAGGCGCGATCTTCGATGGGCACTTTCTCTTGCTCGGCGTCGAACCGCCCGACGGCATCAATGTGCGTTGGGGCACCTGCCAGATGCAGCCAGCCGATCAGCGTGCCGAAGTAAACGATCGCCGCGAGCGAGATGCCGACCGCCCCCTGCCAGGCGCGGCGCCAAAGGTGCCAGAGGACAGGGCGATTGGGAATCCGTCCGCGGCGAATGAGCCGCGCCGCCGGTCGAATCGGCCCAAACGCGCGGATCAGCTCGTCCGTCGGGCACCCCGCCTTGACGCCGTCGGCAAACTGCGTGCATAGTTCGCGGGCCACGTTATCCCGCTCGCGCGGCCAGAGCTTTGTCCGCTGCACTACCTCGGCCACAACGCGCAGCAACGGGGCCGGCAGGTTCGATTCCAGCGCCACGGGGCAGACACTCCGCCGGCCGAACAGCCTTACCGCCGCCGGATCGCCGAATCGGGCTGCCAACTCGCCTGGCGCAACACCGGCCGCAATCTGATCGACGCAGTGTCGTTGCAGCTTCGCCAAAAGCTCGGCCCGGCATTTCTTTCCCGACGTGCGACAGACCAGATAACCCAGTGCGGCCCAAACCTCAACCGGAAGCGATGCGGTTACAGATCCTGCCGGGCGCATCGGTTCACGCTCGATTCGCACAGGAGGCCTCTCGAAACCGTTCGGATGCGAATCGTTCATCGTGTGCAGCGGCGGGTACTGGGCGATGGATCGGTTATCAACGATCGAACGGCACAGATCTCAACCGAATTGTGATCTTCGTTAATCGCCAAATTGTCTAAAATCGTGCCCGGTGTGGCATTGGGATTGAGACGTCTCCGGGCGACAATCAAGCAGAGGCGCTTAATCGACTGAGGCGGAGATCGCCCGTGCGATTCATGCATGACCGTGAAGCCGACAGGCTTCACTCCGAATCGTTGCCGGTTCCTTGCCGGATGTGGGCCGGCTCACGGGCGTTCGTCAAGGCCACATCGTAGCTGATTTCGCCCCGCTGATACAGCTCCAGAAGCGAGTTGTCCATCGTCTGCAACTGGAACTTGCGCCCGGTCTGCATTTCGCGCGATCGGACCTTGAAACCGGCTCCCGCTCATCTTCAATTTTTGTTGACACCCATCAACGCATCCGGTAGCGTTGATGGGTTGACGGCATCCCACCGATTGCCACCGCAGCAACTCTCAATTCTCGCCGACCCGATCGAAGAGGGAACGCATGAACGATTCCGCCGGCTCTCGCTCCCGCGGAACTCGTTCTCAAGGGGACCGGGTGTTGCTCCTTTTCGTCGCGCTGGCGGGACTTTTCGTCGTTGTGCTGTTCGCCGTTGAACCGGCGAGCCGCGCGGCTCAGGGGGATGAGGCCTCCTCAAAACCGCCGAGCGATCACGTCAGCGAGAACGATCGGCAATTCTGGTCGTTTCAGAAAATCGCCCGGCCGGGGGTCCCGCTCGCGGCAGCCGCGTCGCGCGTTCGGACTCCCGTTGATGCGTTCATTGTGTCGCAGCTCGAAGCTCAGGCGCTGTCCCTTTCGCCCGACGCCGATCGGCCGACGCTTTTGCGCCGCGTCTGCCTCGATCTGGTCGGCATGCCTCCGACGCCCGAGGCCGCGGCTGAGTTTCTTGCCGATCAATCGCCTGACGCCTACGAGCGGCTCGTCGACCGGCTGCTGGCATCGCCGCAATTCGGCGAGCGCTGGGGCCGCCACTGGCTCGACGTGGCCGGCTACGTCGACACCGTCGGCTTCGACGTTGACGTCGACCTGATCATTACCAGCGAGCGAAAATGGCTGTACCGCGATTACGTCATTCGCGCTTTCAATGACGACAAACCCTACGACCGCTTTCTGCACGAGCAACTGGCGGGTGACGAACTGGTTGATTGGCGCGGCGCGTCGAAATTTACTCCTGAGATTCGCGAACTGCTGGTTGCCACCGGCTTTCTGCGGAACGCCCAGGACCTGACCCACGAAGATGTGGGGAACATCCCGCAGAATCATTTCGGAATTCTGCACGATACGCTCGAAATCGTGGGGAGCAGCCTGCTGGGGCTGACCCTCAACTGCGCCCGCTGCCATAACCATAAGTTCGACCCCGTTCCGCAGGAAGACTATTACCGGCTGATGGCGGCCTTTACGCCGGCCTACAATCCCGGCGAATGGAAAATCGTCATCCCCTACGACAAACAAAGTCTCCCCGACCGGACGCTGGCCGACGTCTCACTCGCCGACCGGACCGAAATCGAGCGCCACAACGCCGTGATCGAGCAACAAATTGCCGAGCTCTCGAAAAAGCTCGACGAATTGCGGCGGCCCTATCGCGAAAAGCTGCTCGAACAAAAGCTGGCGGCGATCCCGGAACCGATTCGCGCCGACACACAGGCCGCCATCGCCCTTCCCGCCGACAAACGCAACGAAGTGCAGAAGTATCTCGCCGGGAAATTCGAGGGGCAATTGAAAGTTTCCGCTGAAGAAATCGCCGCGGCACTGGGCGAGACCGACAAGGGGGCCGCTGCCGAGATTGCCGGACAGACGACCGACCTGGCAGGCAGGAAGCAGACGTTCAACAAGATCCAGGCGCTGTTCGACGTCGGGCCGCCCCCCGGCACCAGCGGCCGGCGCCTGGCGCTGGCCCGCCGGTTCACGGCCCGCGATTCGCGCTCGGCGGGGCTGCTGGCGCGGGTCATGGTCAACCGCCTCTGGCAACATCTGTTCCAGACGGGCATCGTCCCGACACCCGAGAACTTTGGCATGGGGGGTGCCGCTCCCACTCATCCGCAGCTTCTCGAATGGCTGGCGGCCCAGTTCGTCGAGTCGGGCTGGACGATCAAGCCTCTGATCCGGTTGATTGTCTGTTCGAGCGTTTACCGGCAATCCGCCGATCCCCTTCAGGTTGCACATAGCGCCCGAGCTTCGTCCCGCGATCCGGCCCAGATCGATCCCGGCAACCGGCTTCTGTGGCACATGCGACTGAAGCGCCTCGACTCCGAAGCGATTCGCGATTGCGTCCTGGCCGCCTGCGGAACGATCGACCCGACGATGGGGGGACCCCCGATTTTGCTCGAAGGGAAACCCGACGGCCTGATCGTCGTCGCGGAGAGCAAGCTTCCGACCCCGACGGCAAAATGGCGGCGGAGCGTTTATCTCCTGGCCCGCCGCGCCTTTCAACTTTCAGAGTTGGCCGTCTTCGACCAGCCGGTCGTCGCCACGAATTGTCCGGAGCGTGCCCGCTCGGCCGTGCCATTGCAGTCGCTGGCCCTGCTCAACGGCGCCCTGGTGTGGGAACAGGCCGACAAGCTCGCTGCCCGGATTGAAGAGACCAGCGCCTTTTCGGTCGATGACCGGATCGCCCTCGCCTTCGAACGAGCACTGGTCCGGCGCCCCTCGGCCGACGAAATCCGCGAGAGCGCCCAATTCGTCGAGCATCAGGCCGGATTGTACCGCAGCCAGGGGCTCGACGCTCAAGCCGCGGATCACAAGGCGCTCGTGCACCTGTGCCATACGCTCATGAATACCAGCGAATTCCTGTACACGCCGTGAGAACGCCATGCGCCGATTTTCTACGATCGATCACCCGCGCGCTCAATGTGGCGCCACGTCACGGCGGGCGTTTTTGCGAGAGTCGGCAATGGGAATCGGTGCCGTGGCGCTCGCGCATCTGTTGGCGGGCGAGGGAATGCTCTCGGCCGATCCCGCCGCCGGGTCGAAAACCAGGCTCGACCTGCGTCCGCGGCCCGGGCATTTTACCCCCCAGGCCCAGTCCGTCATTCTGCTGTTTCAAAACGGCGGGCCCAGCCAGATGGACCTGTTCGATCCCAAGCCCGAACTGACGAGCCGCAACGGCCAGGTGTATGCCGAAAAGGTCGAGGTGTTGCAGCCGGGCAACAGCGACCAGTTGATGGCCAGCCCCTTTCCGTTCAAAAAGCATGGTCAATGCGGGATGGAGCTTTCTGATCGGTTGCCGCACCTGGGCTCGATCGCCGACGAGTTGTGCCTGGTCCGCTCGATGTACACCGAGAACAACAACCACCCGCAGGCGCTGCGGCACTTTCTGACGGGGAAAACCTTTCCCGGCCGGCCGACGCTGGGGGCCTGGGTGAGTTACGCCCTAGGGACCGAGAACCAGAACCTGCCGGCCTTTGTCGCGCTGCGCGACCCCAAAGGGTACAACAGCGGCAGCAGCCTCAACTGGGACAGCGGCTGGCTGCCGGCGGTGTACCGCGGCACCGAGTTCCAGTCGCAGGGCTCGCCCGTCCTCAACCTGCACTCGGCGGTCGAGCTACCCGCGGGGGCGCAGCAGGCCGATCTCGACCTCCTGGCACGCTTCAACGAAAAACACCATCGGCGGTTTCCAAACGAAGGAGACCTCGAAGCCCGCATCCGTCACTACGAGCTGGCCGCGCGGATGCAGCTTTCGGCCGAACGCGCGCTCGATCTCGCCTCCGAGACCGAGGCGACGCAGACGTTGTATGGAATGGACAAGCCGCCAACGGCCGACTACGGCAAGCGCTGCCTGATGGCCCGCCGACTGGTCGAGTCGGGAGTGCGTTTCGTCCACATCGAAGCCCCGGTCCGCACCCCCTGGGACAGCCACAGCAACCTCAAGCAGGGGATTGAAGAGATCGCCCTGAAGGTCGATCAGCCGGCCGCGGCCCTCATCAGCGACCTGAAACAGCGCGGCCTGCTGGAGAGCACCATCGTCGTGTGGACCGGCGAATTCGGCCGCCTGCCCGTCTCGCAGAACGGCAACGGCCGCGACCACAACCGCAACGCCTTTGGCCTGTTCGTCGCCGGCGGAGGGTTCAAAAAGGGTTACATCCACGGCGCCACCGACGAATTCGGCTACCGCGCCGTCGAGGGGCGCGTCGGCTGCCCCGATTTCCAGGCCACGCTGCTCAATCAGTTGGGACTCGATCACGAACAACTCAAATACTTCCACAACGGCCGCGAAGAAACCCTCACCGACCCGGCCGTCAGCAGGGCGCGCGTCGCGGATGAGTTGCTGGCCTAAGACGCAGCGATTCACAGAATCGATGCTTGCCTTGATTGCCTGCCCGTCAGGGCTCCGCCGCCAGGGAGGCGCAGATCAGTTCTTTGCCATTGCGGGCGAAGATGTGGCGGTTGGCATAGGCCGGAGGAGACCAGGCAACATTTCGCCCCCCGAACGGCATGGTGGGTTCCAGCACGGCGACGCGGCTGATCTCATGGTAACCCTGGGACGTGAGCTGGGCACGAATCAGCTCCCCTTTGTCCGTGTAGAGCAACACGGAATCGCCGTTCGGAGTCAGGTGAATGCTCGCCCCATTTTTCAGGTCGGTCACTTTGTCGGTCTCCCAAACCTGCTGGCCGGTGCTCGCTTCGATGCAGACCAATTCGCCCGACGATTTGGCGGAGAACAGATGATCGCCTCGGAACAGCGCGGTCGAAGTATGGCTGAAAATTCTGCGGGCAGGAGCTTTCGAGGCGGGCCAGAGGACTGTGGCGGCGGGTTTGTCGGAGTCCAGTTGGAACATCATGCCGCCGATCAGCAACTGGTCTTTGTGAAAGACCGGGGTGGAAACCGCATAATCGCTGCTGGTGAACAGCCGCTGGCGCCAGTAAGTCGTCCCCGCCGCCGGGTCCAGGGAAGTCACCGATTCCTGCGTCCAGACAATCAGTTGTTTTTTCCCGCCCGAGGAAATGACAATCGGCGAGCTGAATGTCAGCGATTCATCTAACTCCTTCCAAACTTCCTTGCCGGTGTCCTTGTTGAGAGCGACGACGCAGGCGCCTGGTTTTCCGCCGATGAAAAGGATCAGCAGGTCTCCTTCGATCAACGGGGAGGGCATGCCTGGGGAAAATGCAACCTGGTAATCCAACTCCAGGTTCTTCTTCCAGAGCACTTCGCCGCTGCGAGCATCCAGGCAAAAGAGGTCGTTGAGCCTTCCCAGAATAAAAACCTTGCCGTTCTGGACGATCGGTGTTGCAACCGGACCGATCTCCTGCGTTGGGTCGAAAGCCCAGTCTTCGTAGGCGACGTCATACGAGTGAGTCCAGAGCGGCTTGCCGGTCGTTTCGTCCAGGCAGTGCAGGCGTTCCCTGGCGTTGGGCTTCATCAACTCGGAATCGACCAGGTAGACCCGCCCCTGGGCCACCACCGGACTGGAAAACCCCCAGCCGACCGGGACACGCCAGCGGACCTTCAATCCTTCGGCCGGGAACGACTGCAGCAGGCCGGTTTCGTTGCACACGCCATCGCGGTTGGGCCCGCGCCACTGCGCCCAATCGTCGGCCCGCAGCGCAGCAGGCAACCACAACGGCAGGGCGAGCCCGACAGCCAGCAGCGACCTGGTAGAGCAGAACATTTCAAGACCCCAGGTTATCGTTTGGGCAGCGCCGAGCGCATGAAGTCGGCCATATGCTCGATCGACTCCTGAGCTTCAGGCAGCAGCGGCTCGTGGGACTGGAACACGTGGAACATGCCCGGCCAGACTTCGAGCTTCACCTGGATCCCGTCCGATCGAGCCTTGCTCGCCACCCGGATGCTGTCGTCGCGGAGCATCTCGTGCTCGCCGACCTGAATCAGCAGCGGCGGAATGCCGCGGTAGTCGCCAAACACGGGTGAGGCCAGCGGGTTGCGGGGATCTGTCTTTCCCAGATAAAGATCTCTGAACAGGGGCA
>SIAF01000312.1 GCA_009691905.1 Planctomycetaceae bacterium
GGCTTTCAAACAAGAAGAGCTGACCGCTGATCTTGGGCAAGATCTGAAAAAAACAGAAATTGCGTTTGAGTCAGCGTCACATCTCGTGCCGCCGACTACTCAGGGCTCTCCAACCAAATTGCCAAAGAACAAACGACGCGCCAAACCTGCCAGTGATTTCCCGCATCCCGAATGCCTTCTCGGCCTGACGGTTTTGACGCCATCAACGCAGAGACACCGCTAACGCAGTTGGAACATCGAGAGGGGCGGGATCGCGTGACCGACCGGGCCGCCGTAGCGAAGCCGAATCATACCGATTTCGTGCGAGATGTCAACCTTCGGAAGGGCAGAATACTTCGGGCCGTGAAATCGTAACTTCCGCCGGGGACTGCCGCGTACCGATTTGCGTGCAATCCCCGCCGACCCCGGCTTGTTCCAGAACCAGCGTTGGCCTAGAATTCTCAAGTAATGCAGGAAGCATCGAGAAATAACCCAGTCCTGATAATCGGGGAGGGATCGGAAATGCCGTGGCGTCGAACGGTTTTGTGGTCGCTGGTCTTCTGCGTGGTGATTGCGTTCGGGCTGGTTCGCGCCGACGATGAAGTGGACGACCCTGCCGACGACGACTCGCCAGCGCCCCCCGCTGCCGCCGTCAATGATACGTCGAAGGAAGAACAGTACTTCGAGATCATGCGGATTTTTGCCGACACGTTCGAGCAGGTCGAACGGAATTACGTCAAAGAGGTCGATCGCCGCAAGCTGGTCGAGGCGGCGATCCGCGGAATGCTGGACGAGTTGGATCCGTACTCGAATTACATCGGACCCGACGATCTGCAGAAATTCAATACGCAAATCGAAGGCGAATTCGGGGGCATCGGGGTTCAGGTCGCACTCGATCCCCAGACGAGACGCCTCACGGTCACATCTCCCCTGGCCGGGACGCCGGCCTATAAGGCCGGCGTCCGTGCCGGCGACACGATCATGGAGATTAACGGCAAATCAACCGAGAAAATGACGATCGACGACGCCGTCAAAGTTCTCAAGGGAAAAATCGGCGATGAGGTGACCATCGGCGTCCTGCATCGCGGATCAGCGAACGTCGAACAATTGAAGATGAATCGAGCGATCATCCACATGCCGTCGGTCCAGGGAGACACCTACAAGGCCGACGACACCTGGAACTTCATGCTCGATCCCGAGAAGAAAATCGGGTACGTCCGCATGACTTCCGGATTCGGCCGCAACACGGCCCACGAACTCAATGACGCCCTGACCGACCTGACCGGCAAGGGAATGAAGGGACTGATCCTCGATTTGCGGTTCAATCCCGGGGGATTGTTGAACATTGCAACAAAGGTGGCAGACCTGTTTCTCGAAGAGGGAAAAATCGTCACGACCAAAGGACGCAACACCGACGAGCGTCCGGTGTTCGCCGTGAAATCCGGAACATTTTCGGGCTTCCCCATGGCGATTCTCGTCAATCGCTACAGTGCTTCCGCCAGCGAGGTCGTGAGCGCGGCGTTGCAAGACCATAAGCGGGCCGTCGTCATCGGCGAACGAACCTGGGGCAAAGGCAGCGTTCAGAATGTGATTGAACTCGAGAACGGTAAGAGCGCGCTCAAGCTGACGACGCAAAGCTATCACCGACCCAGTGGCAAAAACATCCACCGCTTTCCCGGCGCGAAAGAGAGCGATGAATGGGGCGTTTTGCCTGACGATGGCTACCTCGTGCAGTTCAGCGACGACGACCTGCGCAAGTATTTCGAATATCGTCAGCAGCGGGATGTGCTCTCGAAAGAGGGTCCGCCGAAGTCTGAATTCACCGACAAACAACTGGCCAAAGCCGTGGAATACATCAACGGCCAGCTTTCGGGCGAGAAGAAGCCCGAGCCGACCGCGAAAGCGGACGCCACGAAACCATGACGATCGGCCGACTTGTCGACGACTCTTTCCACAAACCGCAAACTCCTGGCAATTGAATCGTCCTGCGACGAAACCGCCGCGGCCGTGATCGACGAACAGTTGCAAGTCCTCTCCAGCGTCGTGGCCTCGCAGACCAAACTGCATCGGCGATTCGGCGGCGTCGTGCCCGAAGTCGCCTCGCGGGCGCATGTGCAGCAGATCCTGCCGGTGATCGACGAGGCCCTTCGACTGGCGGCAACCCGGCTGGAAGACCTGGCGGCGATTTCGGTGGTCACGCATCCGGGGCTGGTCGGGTCGCTGCTGGTCGGGCTGACGGCAGCCAAGTCGCTGGCGATGCTGCTGGGCATCCCCCTGGTGCCGGTCAATCACATCGAGGCCCACATCTATGCTTGCCGGATGCAAGCCGCGCGAGACGTTTTTCCCGCCATCGGGCTGGTCGTCAGTGGCGGCCACACCAATCTTTACGACTGTCCCGAACCGATCGGGTTCGAACTGCTCGGCTCGACGATCGACGACGCCGCAGGTGAGGCGTTTGATAAAGTCGCAGCGATCCTGGGGTTGGATTACCCAGGCGGTCCGGCGATCCAAAGGGCTGCCGCTGCGGGGAATCCCAAAGCGTTCCGGTTTCCCCGTTCGTTCCTGCGGGAGGCGCAGCGGCTGGAGTTCAGCTTCAGCGGTCTTAAAACGGCGGTGCTCTACGAGGTCGCCGGGACGCCGCCGGCCGAGTACGACCGCAAGGCATTGGCACCGCAGTATGTCGCCGATCTGGCAGCCAGTTTTCAGGAAGCGGTGGTCGACGTGCTTATCGCCAAGTGCCGGCAGGCACTGGCGGCACGCGGGCGCAAGGCGCTGTGCGTCGGCGGCGGGGTGGTTGCCAATACCCGCTTTCGCGAACGCCTGGCGACACTGGCCGCCGAAGACGGAATTGAAGTTTTCATTCCCCCGCTCTCGCTGTGTACCGATAACGCCGCCATGTCGGCGGTCGCCTGGGAGTTGCTCCATCGCGGACAAACGGCCGGTCTCGACCTGGACGTTGCGGCAGGGTTGGTGCGGAAGCGGTGAACCGGCTCGACGATCGTCGTTCGTCTGGCGACCGCGGAACGGAGTTCGAACGACCGAACGTTTCATTAGCTGCCGGAACCGCATCGGCGTCGAATTGGCTTCGCCAAATCGACATGCTAGACTCAGTTGAATGAAGCCGAAGCTGTACCTCGAAACGACCGTTGTGAGCTATCTGACGGCTTGGCCCAGTCGTGACATCGTGATAGCAGCGCATCAGCAAATCGCCAAGGAATGGTGGAAGTCGTGTTCCGACCGATTTGAGGTTGTTGCCTCAATTTTGGTGCTACAGGAAGCCAGCGCCGGCGACGAAGCGGCCGCGCGCGATCGCGTGGCAATTCTCGATCAAATCCCATTGCTGGGCGAGTCAAACGAAGCTCTGGAATTGGCACAACAGTTAATCGATGCCGCAGCGATTCCGCAAAAGGCCGTCGATGACGCAGTACATCTGGCGATCGCAGCGACGAACGGTGTCGACTACCTCGTCACTTGGAATTGTCGCCACCTTGCAAATGCCACGACGAGGCGAACAATTGAAGCGGTATGTCGCGCGGCAGGGTATCAACCGCCAATCATTTGTACACCGGAAGAGCTTTCGGAGGACCACTTCGATGATTGATGATCCGATTGTTGCCGAGATCCGCCGAGTGCGAGATGCGCATATGCAGAAATTCAATTTCGATTTACATGCGATATTCCGTGATCTTAAGGAACAACAGCGGGCCAGCGGTCGACGCTTCATCTCCTTTCCACCGCGACCGTATATGCCGATAGGGCCAACGGCTGACGTGCCTGTGAAGTAATTCGCCGGGCTCGTCTCACCCACGTTGTGGTCGCAGGATCTCGCCCGGCTTGGCGCCGGTGTGCTGACCATTGTTAAGCACCACCTGCCCGTTGACGATCACCTTGTCGATCCCTTCCGGGTACGCGTGCGGCTCGTCGAACGTGGCTTTGTCGATGATTTTTTCGGCATCGAACAGCACGAGGTCGGCGGCGGCGCCGACCTTGATCGTGCCGCGGTCGGGCCAACCCAATTGAGCGGCGGGCATGCCGGTCATCTTATGAATCGCGGTTTCGAGACTGAACAGCTCCAACTCGCGGCAATAGCGTCCCAGCACGCGGGGAAAGCAGCCGTAGCAGCGGGGGTGCGGCTGGCCCTTGCGATCGGGGGCGGCCAGAGCGAAACCATCTGAGCCGATCATCGACAGGGGATGTGCCAGCACGCGCCGCACGTCGTCCTCGTCCATGATAAAGTTGATCATGCCGATCGAGCCGCGCTCTTCAATCAGCAGATCAATGCAGGCGTCGACGCCCGAGCAGCCGCGTGCCCGGGCCACGTCGCCGACTTTCTTTCCCACCCAGGGCTGATTGTCTTTCGTGGCGGCTGAAGTGATCTGGATATCGTCCCAGTCAATGCGAAAGAAGTTGGGCCAATCCTGCGCTCCCTCTTGCATTTCGCGGGCGATTCGTCGGCGGGTGTCAGAATCTTCGAGGCGCGAGAGCATTTCGCCGTTTCCCCCTTCGTGGGCCCACGGCGGCACAAGTTGCGATAGCCCCGCGCTGCCCGCCCGGTACGGGTACACGTCGAGCCGCACGGCGATTCCCTCGCGATTGGCCTGCTCGATTAAGGGCAGAGTCTCGCGCGTTTTACCCCAGTTCTCTTTGCCCGCGGCCTTGTGGTGCGAAATCTCAACGGGCAGTTTTCCCTCTCGGCCGATGCGAATTGCCTCGCGGACACTGTCGATCACGGTGCCGGCTTCGCCCCGCATGTGGCTGGCGTAAATCCCGCCGAGTTTTCCGGCAACGCGCGCCAGCTCGATCAGTTCTTCTGTAGTCGACCAGGCCCCCGGCGGCGAAACCAGACCAGTCGACAGTCCGACCGCGCCGCCGCGCATGGCTTCTTCGACCCACTCTTTCATCTTGCGCATTTCGACTGCGGTAGGGGGGCGATTCTGCAGCCCCATCACTGCTTCGCGAATCGTATTGTGGCCGACCAGCCCGCCGACGTTGACCGAGATACCCGACTCGATCAGGGTTTGCAGGTATTCGCTGTAGGTGCGAAACGTGCGTCCGCTGGCCGTTGTCGCCTGGTTCAGCGGCGCGGGCGAACTGCCGCAGTTACCGATGACATGCGTCGTCGCTCCCTGGCGAACGGCACTCTGAGCAAGTCCATCGCTCAGCAGCGTGCGGTCGCTGTGGGTGTGGATGTCGATAAATCCAGGGCAAACGATCTGGCCGTCGGCGTCGATTCGGCGCTTCGCCGGCAGATCGTCCAGTTCGCCGACCCTCTCAATCCGTCCGCCGCGTACGGCCACGTCGCCGTGGAAGCGTTTAGCGCCCGTGCCATCGATGATCGTTCCGCCGGAGATCAACAGGTCCAGTGGTTCGGACGAGGCGAAGCAGCGATTCCCGAAAGTCCCGAACGCAGCGGGCAGCGCCCATCCGGCGGTGGCGGCGGCAGACCGGGCCAGAAAACGTCGGCGCGACAGACCATGATGCATGAGGCACCTCAATCAGACGAGGATTTTCCTGTTTCAGTCAAACACACTTTCGGGAAAACCGCAAGTACCTTAATCGGCTCGCAGCGCAAGACCCGCGTTTCGGCGAACCTTTACGTCGCCCAGTCCAGTCCCAGCATGAGCGCGTTCAATCCGCTGCCGATACCCAACAGCGCCACCCGGTCGCCCGGTTTGACGAAACCGCGTTCGATCCCCAGGGCGACCGTCAAGGGGAGTGCGGCAGCGCCGGTATTTCCCAGAAACTCGACGGTCGAAAAGTCGATCGCCGGATCGAGCCCGATTCGGTCGTACAGCAGTTTGCGATGGGCCCGGCCCACCTGGTGTGTGAACGATCGCGAGACGCTTGCGTTATCCCAGTGCAGGGCCTGTTTGGTTTGGGTCCAGGTGGATTCGGCCAGGGCCACACCGGCGTGAAGCAGTGCTTCGGAATCGGTTTGCATGCGGGGCCGATCGTCGCTGTCGTTTTGGCCGGTGACCCCGCCGGCGCACAATTGGTGACTCGATGTGTCGGCTTGCCAGGCGCCTCCGAGGAGCCGGCGACCGGTACGGCTTAGTTTGCGGTCACACAAAACGACCGCTGCCGATCCCGAGCCGATTGTCAGAGAGGCAAACGCCAGTTTGACATCCTGCTTCGTGAGGTCGGGGGCGGCCAGCAGCGTATCGATCGTCCCTTCCACCAGATCGCGACCCATTTCGGTCCCGACGACCAGTCCGGCGCGAACCTGCCCCAGCTCGATCATGTTGGCCAAAAGCACCATTCCGTCCAACAGCCCCAGGCAGGCATTGCTGAGGTCGAACACCAAAGCCGCGTTCGGCAGTTTGAGGGCGTGATGCACGCCGCTGGCGGTCGCGGGTTCCAACTGATCGCGGCAAACCGAACCGTGAATCAGGCAACCGATGTGTCGCCGATCGAGGCCCGAAGCGGCCAGCGCCCCCTCGGCCGATTCCGCGCTGATCGTGCCGGGCAAAATCCCGCGATCCCAGAAGCGCCGCTCGCGGATTCCCGTCATCAGTTCCAGCCGGCCGGCCGGCAGGTGGAACCGCTCGTACACGGGGGCCAGGCGCGACTCGATCTGGGCCGATGTGACGACGTGAGGCGGAAGGCTGTAGCCGAAGGCCTCGACGCAAACATGCTGATAACGCATACCGCCCCGCATGCTCGCCCGCCGCCACGGTTGTCGAGTGGCGCCCCGGTTGCCCGGTTGCCACGGCAGCCGAGTGGCGCCCCGGTTGCTGAATGCCCAGCACTCAATGCTCAGGTCACCGTCGAACCGATTGTGTTTACGCCCTGGCCGGGACAGTGGCCGCGACGGTCGGGCCCAACTGGCCCAGCAATTCACCCACGACGCGCAAATCGGTCTCACGTCGCTCATTGGCAGGGTCGGACGGTTCGCGGAATTCAAACCGCCGCGAGTTGCGAACACATCGCAAGCCTTCGAGAACAATCTCTCTTTGCTGCGGCGTCAGTTCCAAGGTTACAATTTCGCTCATGGCAGAAACAGGCTGTGAGATTTGTCGAACAATCCCTGTGGAACAATTCGCTCGCATTGCGAATCGAAACTCCATTTATCCTAAGCTTTCGCAGTCGACTTCTCAACCTCCCTCTGGCGGCCTCGAACCATTGCGAAGCCGTCGATCCCGGTATGATCCGAACTTTGGTTGACGCCCAAGCTCCGCAGATTCGTCAAAGTCGCTTTAGAAATCACCCGCATCGCAATCCGCCCGACTCGGGCGTCTTGATCCCTCGTTAACTGCCCGATTGAGCACGCAGGTGGCCCATTTTGTAGGCTTCAGCCAGAGCCAGCGGCACTTCGGCCTCGGCCAACACGACCTGCGCCCGATTTTCGGCCGTCAGCGCCTTCATTTCCTGTTCCTGAGCGACAGCGCGGGCACGGCGTTCTTCAGCCCTGGCCCGCGCGACACGAACATCGGCTTCGGCCTGGTCGGCCTGCAGCCGGGCGCCGACGTTGTCGCCCACATCGATGTCGGCAATGTCGATCGAGACAATTTCGAATGCGGTTTGCGAATCGAGGCTTTTGTCGAGCACCGCCTTGGCAATCAGCATCGGGTTGGACAGTACCTCTTTGTGGCTTTCGCACGAACCGATCGCCGAGACGATTCCCTCGCCGACGCGGGCGATGATGGTCTCTTCGGTGGCGCCGCCGATCAACTGCGCCAGGTTGGTGCGAACCGTGACACGGGCCTTGGCCCGCAGTTGAATGCCGTTTTTAGCCACACCGTCGAGCGTCAGTCGCGCGCCCGAGCGCTTGGGATCGGGGCAGTCGATCACTTTGGGGTCGACGCTGGTTTGAACCGCTTCGAGCACGTTGCGCCCGGCCAGGTCGATGGCAGCGGCCGTTTCCCAGTCGAGATCGATTTTGGCACGATGCGCCACGATCAGCGCCTGAATCACCTTCCGCACATTGCCCCCCGCCAGATAGTGCGCTTCGAGTGACGGGGTCGCGATGGCCGGCAGCCCGGCCTGCACGCCCATGATCTTCGATTCGATGATCGTGCGCGCATTGACTTTGCGAAACGACATGGCAATCAGCGAAAGAATGCTGACGCGCGACCGCGTGACGTAGGCTTGCAACCAGAGATTGAAGTACTTGACGAAAACGATGATCGAGACCAGCAACAGAAAGCCCAGCAGCAGGATGCCGCCGACAATCAGAACCATTTTCCCGGGCATGGCAGATCGAATCTCGTCAGAGAGCGTAAGAGAGTGGACAAACGACGACGGGTGCTGCAGTTCGTCACTTTACGGAATCTAACGGTGCAATGCAAATCGCAGCGTCGCCGGGTAGTGGTACATTTTGCGTGCGGATCGCGCTTTCGGGGTGAGGCACGGAATCGACGTAAGTCGGAATGAGGCGGAATGCACTCAGCTACGATCTGGCGACAGCCTCCAGCAGGTCACCGATAACGCTTCCTCTCGGATTCCAGAATTCCGCGTAGTCACTCAATACCTGAGTTCCGAATCCGTAGTTCCATGCTCGATCCACGAGTGGCCAGTAGAGGTAGCCCACAGGGGTGAGTGGAAGCTTACCTGCGCTGCAAAGCCAGCAGGCCGGACCAAAGGACAGCACGTACAGCCCCGGTGCCAGCATCACACCAAGGCCTACTCGCAACCAGATGCGCTTCTTGCGTTTGTCCATCCCCCGATTGTACCCGTCTCACCACAGGCGCAAACAAAAACCTCGCCAGATTGCTTCGGCGTGGTACGAATCGATTCAATCCGCCCTGGCGGTCGACCACAAGCCGCCGAGGCCATTGCGTCGTGGAGATCCTTGCGG
>SIAF01000313.1 GCA_009691905.1 Planctomycetaceae bacterium
CAGCTCCGCCGTGAGCCATTCCTGCATGACACCCCTCCGTGAGACCTCGGTGATTAGACGCTGAGGGTCAAGAGGCTGGCGCAAATGCCGTGCCGTCGGTTGCGGAATTTCCCGTTCCGGCGAATTTTCTTGTGTATAAGGATGAGAGCAGGAGCTTGGGAACGAGGCAACGCGAGCGGTGCGGCTGGCCCTACGCCGACACATCGTTCGCACCGTTTTCGAGGTGACGGCCCGTGAGGGCGACGAAGACGTCTTCGAGGCTGGCATGGCGGGTTGACAGATCGGTCAACTCGATTTCTTGTTTTCGCAGAAACTCCAGCAGCGCCGGCAGGGCGACATGCGGCTCACCGACTGCGAGATCGAAGTCATCTCCGTCGCGCCGGGCACTACGGACCGAAGGCAATTGTTGCCAGTCGGCGTCCCTGAGCTGAGCCGACGAATTAGTCGCGATGCGAAAACGCAAAACGTGTTCACCTCCCAGTCCTGAAATCAACTCCGAGGGAGTTCCCAGCGCGATGACTCGTCCCCGATCGACGATCGCCACCCGATCGCAGAGCCGCTCGGCTTCGTCCATGTAATGCGTGGTCAACAGCACCGTTTGACCGCGTTGCTTGAAGCTGCGGATGATGTCCCATAATTGACGTCGCGATTGCGGGTCGAGACCGGTGGTCGGCTCATCCAGAAACAACAGGTCGGGGCTGCCGACCAGAGCGCAGGCGACGGCCAGGCGCTGCCGCTGGCCTCCCGACAGCCGGCTGACCCAGGTATCGGCTTTGTCGTTCAGCGCCACATCGCTCAGGGCGACATCAGGCTCGATTCCCCGTGAATAGAAACTGCGAAAGAGGGTCAGCGTCTCGCGAACCGAGAGCTTGTCTGAGAGCTTGGTCTCCTGGAGCGAAATCCCGATTCGCTGGCGGATGGCATCGTCGTCGCGACCCCAGCGACATCCCAGAACTTCGACGTCTCCCGAGGTGGCCGGCAGCAACCCTTCCAGGATTTCAATGGTTGTCGTCTTTCCCGCGCCGTTGGGTCCCAGCAACCCGAAGCATTCGCCCGATTCGACGGCCAGATCGAGTCCGCGGACCGCTTCCACCGGGGGCTTCCCGTCGTAGGTCTTGACGAGATTCGTGCAGCGAATCGCGAATGTCATACCCGCCATCGTAGTCGGCGCCGGGCGAATTGACTATCAGGATTGCGAGCCGATCGGGTCGGGTGACCGCCCGACAAGCCTTTGAATCCCTGAATCGGCCGCCCCGCAGGATTGATGCGATGGCCCTGGCTCGGTCTCGGGGTGTTTCTTCCGCGGCCGATCGACCCCAATATGATAGCCGGTGTGATGGCGAAAACGCGATCGAGGGCGTACCATGTGCGTTCATCTCGATCGTCTCGGGCTCCTGATTACTATTTTGCAAAATGCCTTTGGCAGGGAGATGGTGTAGCGCGATGGCCAAGACTCACGTGGAAGACGTTCGCAACGTGGCGCTGGTGGGACACGGGGCCGGCGGGAAGACGACCCTCGCTGACCTGATGCTGTTTCGAGCCGGGGTCGGCACGCGCGCCGGCTCGGTCGACGACGGCAGCAGCACGCTCGACTTCGACGACGAAGAGAAACAGCACAAGTATTCGATCTCGTCGAGTCTCGTCCATTTCAATTTCGGCGGTAAAGCCTTCACCGTGCTCGATACGCCGGGCTATCCCGATTTTATCGGGCAGGCGATCGGCGCCCTGCGGGCGGTCGAGACGGCGGTGATCGTGATCAATGTCTCGGCGGGAATTGAAGTCAACACCCGTAAAGTGTTCACCTTGGCCGGAGACGAGGGGCTGGGGCGCGTGATTGTTCTCAACAAGCTCGATCACGACAACGTCCGGTTCCGCGAGCTGGTCGATTCGATTCAGGAGACGTTCGGGAAGCGCTGCGTGCTGATGAATGTGCCGAACGGCCTCGGGGCACACTTCACCGAAGTCATCAGCACGCTGAAGGTTCCCGAACAGCCACCGGCCGGGATGCCCATCCAGCCGGCCGCCATCACCTTGTCGCTGATGGATTCGATCGTCGAATCGGACGAAGCCATGACCGTCAAGTATCTCGACGGCGGAACGTTCAGCGACGACGAAATTGCCCACGCCATCGAGCATGCCATCGCCGCCGGAACGCTGATACCCATCTTCTGCCTGAGCGCCAAAACAGGGGTCGGGGTCAAAGAGTTCATGGAGGCGATCGCCGAAGACGGCCTGACGGCGGCCGACATTGCGCACAGCGCCCGGACAGCCACCGGCGATGTAATCAAGCTGGAAGCCAGGGAAGACGCGCCGTTCATTGCCCAGGTGTTCAAGACACGCATCGACCCGTTCGTATCGCGGATGAGCTACCTCCGGATCTTTTCGGGAAAGCTCGCCAAAGAGGGTTCTCTGCAGAATGCCCGGTCGGGAAAATCCCTCAAGGCCGCCAATCTGTTGCGTATCCAGGGAGCACAGCAGGAACCGATCGACGCCGCCTCGGCCGGCGACATCGTGGTGTTGATCAAGATGGACGACCTGCAGGTCGGAGACACCGTGACCGACGGCAAGGCCGGGGTGATCCAATTGCCGCCGCTCAAATTTCCGACGCCGATGATCGGCCTCGCCGTCGAACCCAAGAGCCGCAACGACCAGCAGAAAATCTCAGGCTCGCTGCACAAGATCGAAGAAGAAGACCAGACGTTTCACACGTCGCGCGAGGCGCAGACTCACGAAATGGTGATGCACGGCATGAGTGACCTGCACCTCAAAATCATCGAAGAGCGCCTGCACCGCCGCGACAAGGTTGACATCCTCACGCACCCCCCCAAAATTCCGTACCGCGAGACGGTCAACGGATCGCACGAGGGTTTCTACCGGCACAAGAAGCAAACGGGAGGCGCGGGGCAATTCGCCGAGGTGCACATGCGCGTCTCGCATTTGCCGCAGGGACTGAACATGGAAGAATACTGCGTCAAAGAGCGGTTTCTCAGCATGCGGAGGTACCACTATCACCCCGAGAAAAACTACGTTTTCGTCGACCGAGTCTCGGGGGGCTCAATTCCCAATCAGTACATTCCCGCAGTTGAAAAGGGAATTCTGGAGCGGATCGAAAAAGGGGTCATCGCCGGCTTCACCGTGCAGGACGTGTGCGTCGAGTTGTTCTTCGGCAAAGATCACCCCGTCGACAGCAATGAAAACGCCTTTCGAACCGCCGGCGCGATGTGCTTCAAGCAGGAATTCGCGCTCGCGAAACCGACCTTGCTCGAACCGATCGTCAAGATCGAGATCACGATTCCCGGTGACAAATTCGGCGACATTACCAGCGATTTGAACAGCCGGCGCGGGCGGGTCGAAGGGATGGATTCCGCTCCGGGAGGCTACCAGACGATCGTCGCCAAGGCCCCGTTGGCCGAGATCACGACCTATGCCCGGTCGCTGTCGAGCATGACCGGAGGTCGCGGATCGTTTGTGATGGAATTCAACCATTACGACGTCGTTCCGGGCAACGAGCAGGCAAAAATCGTCGCCGCCGCCGGCAAGCCCAAGGACGACGAAGAATGAGCCGCTCCCAACGACGAACGGAGTGCCTCCAGGTCGCCGCACTGCTGGCCGCGCTGATCGGCGCCGCAGTGCCGGGCCGCTCGGCGCCCGGCCCGGCCGAACCACGGTCCAACGGCACGAAGCCGGCTGCGTCCCGAACGAACGCCAAACCCGCCGAACTCAAGCTGGTTGAAGTTCGGGCGACTTACGGGCGGCTGGGTTCCACGCGGTCGAGCACGCGGGTTTTACCCGGCGAAGATTTGAACGTCGTCTACGTAGTCTCGGGAATCAGCCGAGGCAGCGACGGCCGATCGGAGGTCTCCCGATCGGCCGAATTATTCGACGAAGCCGGAGAATCGATTTCGCAGGTGCCGACCGATTCCACCCGGATCTACCTGGCGCTGGGAGGCGACATTTTAGCAAATCATATGCACTTCGGACTGCCGCTTGATTTTCCACCGGGGAAGTACAAAGTTCGAGGCGTGTTGACCGACGTTCGGACCGGGACCGACGTGACGGCCGAGCAGCAGTTCGAGGTGTTGCCCCTGGATTTCGGAGTTGTCCGCCTGCGTCTGGCCGGCGACCCTGAAGGCCGCAGTACGGTGGGGGGCAATTTGACCGTCAATCAGGAGGTGTACGTCGTCGGGCGGCAAATCGGCTTCTCGCGCAAAGGAGATCGGATTCACACCATCGGCAATTTGACGATCGCCGACGCCGCCGGCAAATTGACGACCCCGGTCCCGATCAAATTCGAGATCGACCAGGTGGTCGACGACGATGCCCTCGATCAGATCGACTTTCGCTGGTCATTGCCCGTCAACCGACCGGGCAGATTCACCGTGCAGATCGAAGTCCGCGACGAGATCGCCGACAAACGGATCGTTTACGAAATGCCGCTTGTCGTTGCTCCGCCACCCGCGCTGGAAAAGGGGCGGCCCGCGCCCGAAAAGGGCCGCTGACGGCGATTCCGTAGTGCGGGTCGCCGACCCGCACGGTCTTTGGTCCGGGTCGGCGACCCGGACTACACACTCCCGGCGGGTTCCTTATTCCTTCGGCGACGCTTCGATCGATCGGCGCTTCGGATCGACGGAATGCACCTCCAGAAATTCGAGGGCTTTGCCAAAGGCTTCGATGTCAGGGACAGGACCGATCGTGAACGACGTCATTTCGTCGTCGCCGGTGGACTCGGCAAACACCTGTTCCTTCGTGAGACCGAACTGGGTTCGCAGCGTCCGCGACAACCGGGCCTGGATGTCGGCCGGGTCAATCGATCCGCGAACGACGACCGTCACCAGATCGGCGGAAGTCAGGGACGCCTCGTCGTCGACATCGGGCCCCGGCATGTCGTCCGGCCCCTGCATCATCCCCATCAGGGGCACCAGGGCGGTCGTCGCATTCTGCAGCGACCTGTTGAATTGCTGCTGATCGCGGGCAGCGTCCAGATCATCGAGCACCCCCTCGATGGTCGACAGCAACGTCATCCATCGCGGCTTCGACCGCGCCAGATTCTCAGGTGACAGCATCACCAGCCGGGCCTTGACCTCACCGACGGTCTCGATCCAGTCATGCGCCGTCTCGCTGGGAATCCATTTCCCTTCGACCCGCAAGAAATTGGCTTCCAGTGGCTCGGCGTCAGGTGCCTCGATCAGGACGACGGCGGTTTCGCCTTCAGACGACAACAGCCGAACCTTTAAATCCAGGAGCTGCCCCAGTCGCTGCAAGCTGGCGTCACCCGGGGCGAGTTTGAGGGCCAGTTCGACTTGCTCCAGGAGCGGCCCGCCCGTTTTGGCAAGCAGGGTTCCGCCATCGGCCTGTTTGAGTTTTTCGAGATCCCCCAGATCGCTGTCGACCAGTGTCGTCAAGAGACCCGCCAGGTTCTCGATGTCGTCGGCAGGATTCCGCCCGTCGACTGCTGCTCCGGGAGGCCCCATGGCGCCGCGCAAAAACTGCTTCTTGTCTCGGGCGACCTGCGCCAGTTTTCGCAAGACAGAGACAGTGCCGCTCCAGATCTCGGGATCCATGCGGTTGGCGAAATCGTGCAGCACATCGTTGACGTCTGTTTGAAAGCTTTCTGGCAGGAAATGCCAGAGAGCCTCGGGGTGTTTCTGCTTGACCCCCTCGATCACCGCCAGGATTGCCGCATCGGCGGTCGCCGGCGTTACCGTCGCATCGTACGCCGGTGGTGCCTTCGGCTTTGCGGGTGCCACGGGGGGTGTCGGAGCCGCCGGCTTCTCGGCGCAGCCCGCCAGCAGCCCCAGCGCAACGCAAAGCAGAAATCGTCCTTGACAGAATTCTTTCGGCATCGTGCTTTTCCTCTAGATCATGTCGAGTTTGCGATGCCTCATTCGAGGCGGGCGGCTGCATTCAGAACACAAGCCGTAGACTTCCAGGCGGTGGCCCGTCATCCGGAAGGCGTGCTCGTCAGCGACCGATTCCAACAGACGCGACAGCGGTGCGTTCTCGAACTCGGTCAACGAACCGCACTTGCTGCAGATCAGGTGATCGTGCTGCGGATAGCCGTAGTCGTGCTCAAACACCTCGCGGTTCTGCGAGCGGGCCACCTTGCGCAGCAGACCTGCACCGATCATTTCCAAGAGGGTCCGATAGACCGTGGCCCGGCTCACGCGGCGGCCATCGGTGCGATTCGAGACGCGACTGACGAGTTGATCGGTGTCGAAATGATCGTGAGTCGAGAAGACCTCTTCGACGATCGTTTCGCGTTCGCGCGTCAGGCGTTTGCCGTTCAGCGCCAGATATTCGCGGAATTTACCGGCCGGACTGATGGCCACTTCCACAGCCGCAAGGTCACTCACAGTGTCCCCCTCGAATCGTCAGACCTAATGGATCGGCGCATCGATCATTGTCGCCTTTCGCTCCGCAAAAGAAAGCGTCCTTTCGCGGAGCGAAAGGCGACAATGCACAGCGATTGTTGCGCCGGTCCTAACTCTCTTCCGACAGGGGAACGTGTGCCCACGATGCGGGGTCGCCCCGGTCTCACCTGCCGGCCATCTCTTCGCCGCCAAGATGCTGCAACAACCGATCCAGCGCGATTTCCAGCTTCTCGGGCGTTTCGTAACTGCCCTCGTCAATGGCCGCCTTGATTTCTGCCAGGCGCTGCTCGCGCACGCCTGTCGTGCGGCTGGCATCATCGAGAATTCGGCCCACCGCCGAAATCTCGACCTCGTCACGCACAGCGACCGGGCCGGTCGCGGCCGCCTGTCCAGCGGCGGGTGCAGGAGCGACCCGATTCACCGGGGCTGCTGTTCCACTCGAACTCAGGCCACGCACTTCCATGTCGTGATTCCTCCTGCGCGTACAATGCGACGACCCCGCGGCGACATGCGTTGCGGGTCCAACCCGTCGCCTGTGGACATTATAGGCCGGAAGGGCCGAATGATTCAACGGCGAAGTGCGGCGGACGCAAGTCGTTTGCCGGGCACAAGTTGATTTGTCGAGCCGTCACAACCCAGGGTGCCACGGACAGCGACCGTAGGAAGTCATCCGTGCGTGCATCTCGGAACATCGCTTTCAGTCGATTCCTCTCGATAGATGTTGCCCTCTATTTCCGCCTTCTGACCTGTTTTGCCCCCTCAGAAGGCGCTAATTCGGATTAGCACCTTCTGAGCGAATTGGGCCTAAATTTAGCCCCGTTTGCATCAGAAGGCGCTAATTTCCGTGGTACACCCCCCGGTCGGATTTTTTCAATTTGGCATAATATTTCCCCAGCAGGTCTCCCTGGAAAACATGCTTTGGAACGGGCAAATCGGTCGCCGCTGCCGGAGGGGACCAATTGCGATTCCATGCCGCCGCGACGCGCCGAGTCCTGCCCGGCAGGCAGAACCTACTTTTCAGTCAACACGGTGAACGCCCTTCCTATCTGGAATCGGCAACGGCTGTTCGAGCGAACCGTGCCGACGACTCGGCGCCCTCCTCTTGCGATGCCTGGCCGACGATCTACGCGCATTTTACCAGTTCGGCGTTTGGCTGCGAAGGAAACGGTGCGCAAATCTGGAAAAGTGCGAGGCCGAGTCGGCATCGGCCCGCACGAATCGAAGTGCAGTCGGCATTACGCAAAACCTGCGGTTTTCTCGGAAAGCGCAACAAGCAAGGGGCCAAAACTCTCGAATTTCCGCGAAATCTTCCTGAGAGTGCAACAACGAACGGGGCCGGACTCAAGTCTTCCCTGCCCCCGCAGTTCACGTCATCAACCACGCTAAACATGGGTGGCCCTCCCTTATCTTCTTGCAAAGACGGGAGCGAAACCATGCAGTGGCAAGATCGAATCAGCATCAAGGCCGACGTCTGTCACGGCAAAGCCTGCATTAAGGATCGCGCATCAATCAGTGTCGTCTTTCGCTCCGCGAAAGAACGCGTCCTTTCGCGGAGCGAAAGGCGACAATGCAACAGTTATTGATGCGCCGGTCCTACGGGAGCGCGCGTGATAGCCAGCGTGATTCTCGCCAATCTCGCCGAAGGCGATCGCGCGAGTCGATCATGGCCGGCATACCACGTGACGGCGGAGGACATTCAAGCGGCAATTCTCTTTGCCGCCGACATGGCCGAAGACCGCTTCCTGCCGCTGGGGCAGGAGGTTGGCTGATGCGATTCAAGACCGACGAGAACCTGCCCCCTTCGGTCACCGACTTTTTATCGGCCCATGATGTCATGACGGTTTATGGATCGTCGATGAGCATCGCATCCGGGTTCAGCACGTCGGCGACCTCGACCTTGGCCCTGAGGTTCTCGAAGTGCCAATTCAATGACGAGTCGTTCCGCCTGACACATGCCGTCCCTGTGATTAGGCCCCTTCATTCATCTTCGATAAAAGCGATGAAAGGCGCTGCGAAAGTTTTGCTCGCCGAGCCTTATAGAAGTCCATGAATTGAAGTGCAGTTGCTGGCGGCACACCAAGGTCGTGCCTATCCAGCATCGCCTGCCTAAGGTTCAGATCGGGGAAGTGTTTGTCGAGCCAAGGCACCGGAAGGCTGTCGTTTTTCGACACGTTCTGAAGCCCGTCCAACAATTGCAGATTGGGCAATCGGTCGCGTGCCGCTAGGCAATCTTCAATGTAGTCGCTAGACCTTAAATAAGCGTACCCGGTGTCGCTTTTGTGGTCGAGCAGCCGAGTGGGCGCGGCGCAGACGAAGAGCGGACGACCTTGGGGATGGCCGGATGATGATTCGGTTCGTCGTCTGCTGTCTGTTGGGGAATTCCTTTCGGGG
>SIAF01000314.1 GCA_009691905.1 Planctomycetaceae bacterium
ATTCCTGCATGATACCCCTCCGTGAGACCTCGGTGATTAGACGCTGAGGGTCAAGAGGCTGGCGCAAATGCCGTGCCGTCGGTTGCGGAATTTCCCGTTCCGGCGAATTTTCTTGTGTATAAGGATGAGAGCGGAGCTTGGGAACGAGGTGATCGTTATTATACCAGAATCGGCGTGGCTGCGAGAAAGGGGGTGCGCAAATCTGGAAAAGACAATCAAAAAAGGTCGGTCAAAGTCGGAGTAAAACGCCAAAAACCTGTGCGATTCGGGCAGATTCGCGTCGACCGGCCATTTTTTCCCATTTCCCGGTAATAACTCGGGTCCTCGTGCGTCTCATCTTCTGCATGGGCAGTCACCGACTGAGTAAGGGATGAACAACGGGCACGCCGGTAATGCCGACTGGGTGCGGGGGATCCTTCTGCAACATGAAGGGGATTTGACCCGGTACGCGCGGCGAGTCGTCGGCGACGACGAGCGTGCGCGAGATGTTGTCCAAGAGACGTTTCTCAAGCTGTGCCACGCCGACCGGGATGAACTCGACGGCCATCTCGTCGAATGGTTGTACACCGTGTGCCGGAACAAAGCTCTCGACGTGCGACGGAAGGAACAGCGCATGACGACGTTGACAGAAGACGCCTTCGCCCTCAAAGAAAGTCCCGAGCTGCCTCCGGCGCTGGCCGCCGAGCGGCACGATCTGGCAGGGCAGATTTTCGATTTGCTCGATCGATTGCCTGGCAACCAGCAGGAAACGATTCGTTTGAAATTCCAGAGCGGCCTTAGCTACCGCGAAATCAGCGAGATCACCGGCCTGACCGTTTCGCACGTCGGAGTGCTGATTCACACCGGCCTGAAGACGTTGCGTGCGAGGTTGTGCCGTGCGGAAACATAGTGGTTTATCGATCAGTAGCGCGACGAGTGAACATAGACAACCAAGGTGCGACCATGTCTGAAAACCGGCTGCCGATTGATGATCCGCGACTGACGGCCTATGCACTCGGCGAGCTCGCTCCCGACGAAGCGGCCGAAATCGAGCGGCTGATTGCCGAGTCGCCCGCCAGCGGGGCCGCCGTCGATGAGATTCGCGAACTGGCTGGCCTGCTCACCGATCAGTTGCGGCAGGAGCCGGCCCCAGCGCTCAGCGATGCGCAGCGGGTGGCCATCCTGCATGAGTGCGATGGGAGGCTTGAAGTCAAAATACCGGCACAGCCGACGCTGGTTTCGGCCAATCGGCGCGCCATGCGCTTTGCCTCGCTGATCACGTTGACGGCGATGGTCATGATCGCCTTTTTGATCACCCCTGCCGATCGCTCACTGCCGGTTGACAACCTGGGTGATCGAACTCGGCCGGGCCCGTATTACCGTCGCGACGATTTGCAACGCGATCTTGAGCTTGCTTCCAAGGGGCAACATTCGCTGATTGCAGAGGAAGCAACGCGATTAAATCTCTATGTCGGCGTCGAGAGTGCCCCGGTCGATTTTTCGGGAGCGGCCGGGCCGATCTCGCATTCAGACAGTGGAGCAACGGAAGGAAATGGCGCGGGTTCGGGGATCCCCGGCGGCGGTCCCGGTGTCAGTGGAGGTGCCGGTGGCGGCAGTCTCGGCGGGGCACGCGGCCTGGGGCATCGTCGTGATCGCGTGTCATTTCCACATAGCCAACCGATGTCCAAAGAGAGCGCCGGCGGTGTCTCTGACGAGCCCGTGCCCCAATCCGCTGCGCTGCCGGCCAAGGGTGTCGCGGGGGCACGAAATCGTGCTTTTTCAGTGCCTGTCACCGTTGACGCCCTGGAAGCGGAATTATCCGGCTTGCAGAAATCCGATTCACAATCCGGTCCTGAGCGCAAAAACGAGGGGCAGGGGCGTGGCGATGTGGCCGGTAAGCCGGTTCAGCAGTCGGTCGAATTCGACGGCCGAGTTCCGACCCTGAAGAATTTGGAGATGAGACCGGCGATTGCCGAGTCGGCCAAGCAGATCGTTCCGGCCTTTAAAACAAAGCCGGTGGCCGATGGCATCGAATTGAATCAACTTCAACGACAAGCCGGCGCCCGCTTCAGTGACAAAGGTGAGGGTGAGTCCCGACAGGAAGCCGGCCAGCCCGGCGAGAAAACGAGTCTGCATCGGTCACCGTACCTCCGGTCGAGGGCCAAAGAAGGCCAGCCTTCGGATTTCGATCAGCCGCTCGGAGAGATCAATTCTCCCGAGCCGGGCCTCTCCGGCAAACCCGGCGAGGAACCGGCGAAGGTCGGCAACGTCGATCAATATTCCAACGCACTGAACTCCGTTGACGAAGCTGACCCAAAATTTGTCGCCGACATCGGTTATCCCGATGCGGCCAAATGGAGACAACTTGTCGAACGCCGCAGGAAATGGGCCGCCGAGAGTCTGGCTGACTTGTCGCTCCACGAAGCCCTCGGCACCGAAGTCTACGAGCCGATCGTCGAGAACCCGTTCGTCTCTCCCACAGCGCAGCCCCTCTCGACGTTCAGCGTCGACGTCGATACCGCATCGTATGCCAACGTGCGGCGGTTTATTACCGGTCATCAGCTCCCGCCGCGGAATGCCGTCCGCATCGAAGAATTGGTCAACTACTTCAGTTACGACTACCAGCAGCCGGCGGCGAATCAGCCGTTCTCGGTCAACGTCGAAGTGGGCCGCGCTCCTTGGCGGCCCGAACATCGGCTCGTCCGCATTGGCCTCAAGGGGCGGGAAATTCCTCGCGACCAGCGGCCGCCGTCGAACCTGGTGTTCCTCGTCGATGTCTCCGGCTCGATGGCCAGTCAGAACAAGCTGCCGCTCGTCAAGCAGGGACTGACGCTGCTCACTGAACAACTGACCGAGGGAGACCGCGCGGCAATCGTCACGTATTCCGACACCGCCACGCTGCGGCTCGATTCAACCAATGGCGACCAGCGGAAGGTGATTCTCGACACGATCAACGGCCTGCAGGCGGCCGGCTCGACCAACGGGGCCGGCGGCATTCAGCTCGCTTACGACACGGCGGCCGGCCACTTCATCGACGGGGGCACAAACCGCGTCATCCTCTGCACCGACGGCGACTTCAACGTCGGCGTCACCAGCGACGACGCGCTGGTGCAACTCATCCAGGATCGGGCACGCACGAAAGTCTTCTTCAGCGTGTTCGGCTTCGGGATGGGCAATTTGAAAGATGGCAAACTCGAAAAGCTCGCCGACAAGGGAAACGGCCACTACGCCTACATTGACGGCCAGCGCGAAGCGCACAAGGTGTTCGTTGAAGAGCTGTCGGCCAATCTGGTGACGATCGCCAAAGACGTGAAACTGCAAGTCGAGTTCAACCCGGCCCGTGTCGGGGGCTACCGGCTGATTGGCTACGAGAACCGCGTTCTGGCGGCGCAGGATTTCAACAACGACAAAAAGGACGCCGGCGACATCGGCGCGGGACATACGGTGACGGCGCTGTACGAAATTCTGCCTGCCGATCGGTTGCCGCAAGCCCCCGCCGGCGAAGGCCTGCGGTACCAGCGAGTCGGTCTGGCTCAGGCGGGCGAACTGGGTGAAGAACTGCTGACCGTCAAATTGCGATACAAACAACCCGAAGCCGACGTCAGTGCCCTCTTGGAAGTGCCGGTCGCCGACCCCCTGCCTAGCGCCTTCGATGCTGAAGATCGCCGGAAAAAGCTGGAGGCGACCGCACCCAATGCGCCGTCGCGGCCGTCGCGCGACTTCGAATGGGCGGCGGCGGTGGCGGCGTACGGGATGGTGCTGCGCGACTCGCAGTTTCGCGGCCAGGCGGGGCTTGACCTTGTGGTCGAACTGGCCCAGGGGGCCAAAGGTGAAGATGCCAACGGCCGGCGGCAGGAGTTCATCGAACTCGTGCAGCAGACGAAGTTGATTCGCCCTGATCTCGCGATGCCATCGGGCGAACAGGATGCCCGCGAAGCGGCTGATCGCTCGCCGGGTGAGCATCCCGTCGCACCGCTGACCGCCGAACAGGGCAAGCAGCGTGCCACGGTGAATCAGAAGTACAAGAACCTGCTGCGGATCATCCCGGCCGACGGCGACTCGGCGAACTATGGTGCATTTGTCGACTTCGGTCGCTGGGAGGGCACGTCGTACCTGGGGCACGACAACCTGCCGCAGGGGTACTGGGTTTACGTGGCCCCCAACTGGTACATCTGGGGCGATGCCCCCGGCGGGGAAGAACCACGTAAACAGTGAGCAAATCGCCGGCGCCAGCCGTTGCCGATAGCTGCAGTTGGGCAGTCGGCGTGAAAATCAGGGCGTTGCCACCGGCGGCACCGGACCGGCTGAAAACAGGTACATGGCACGCGGGACGCTCGCTTCGAACAGTGCCTGCCACTGCGCCATCGGGTCGGGAGCCTTGACCGAACCCAGCAGCGCATCCAGCAGTGTGATCGGGTACTCGTACGTCACGACACGCGCCTTGGTTAACCCCGTTTTCTGTTGCAGCGCGGCGAGTGCCTCGTCTTCGAAGCCGATCTCGTCGATCAGGCCGTTGGCCTGGGCATCTTTGGCGGTATAAATCTGGCCGGTCGCCAGAGCGCGCACCTGTTCGAGGTCGAGGTTGGCGCGGTTCTCGTCGATGACCTGCAGAAATTGCTCGAACGACTGATTGAGAATGTTTTCCCACAGTGCCCGCTCGCGATCGGTCATCTCGCGAAAGGGGCTCAAGGCATCTTTGAATTCACCCGTTTTGAGCGGTGCGGCTCGAAAGCCGACCTTCTCGGCCAGATCGGTGACTTCGTAATGCGGAATGATCACGCCGATCGACCCGGTCCAGGTGGTCGGCTCAGCGAAGATCTTCGCACCGTCGCCCGCCCCCATCGAAACATAAACGCCTCCTGAAGCGGCCATGCTGCCCATCGAAACATAAACCGGTTTCTTGTCGCTCAACTTTTTGAGCTGGTGATAAATCTGGTGACTGTCGGTCACAAAGCCGCCGGGGCTGTTGACCGCCAGCAGCACTCCCTTGACGTTGTCGTCGTCTCGGGCCGCTTGAATCGTCTTCAAAATGCGGCTGGTGAAAGGGGGCATGATCGTGCCCGAGATGCGAATCACCGCCAGTTTGTCTTTCGCAGTCCGTTCGCCCGAGTGAAACTTTTCGCCGGGCCCTTCGGCTGACGAGAAATAGTCCTTCCACGAGAGATACATCGTCAGGTTCGCCAGCAGCGAACTCATCAGAATCGAGTAGCAGAGCCACGACTTGAACCGCGACTTCGGGGCCGGCGGATGGGGGGGCGGCGGCGGTGATCCGTAAGGGAAATAAGCCGGCGGACCGCCCGGCATCGGCGGGGGGATCGGATTGGAATTCATGGTTTACTCACTTCCAGCAGGCCAAGCTGCGATGACATCGTCAGGTAAATTGGCAATCCAGGTAAATCAGAGACTCTGACAGAACTCTTCCGGTTATGACGGCCGTCGCTGATGCACCGCATAATTCCGCGTCAGACTCGGAATAGACCTCAAAACCCGACCGCAACTTCGCCCGATAGATAACGTGTGTCCGGGTGCGATCATCCTGATTGAACCGACGGCGCAAATCAAGTCGCATGGAGGGGGACGACGGGTGATGAACGCACAACTGCGGCGTGCCGCCAAGGCGTGTCTGTTTTCCACCGTGGCCGGAATGGGCCTGGTGCCAGGCGGAACGGTGTCGGCTCAAACAGCCGGCCGCATCCACCATGCCGATGCCATCGAAGAATTCGAGACCGACGCGCCGACGGCGCCCAGCCTGGGGCGCAGCTTTTCGGTCCAATCGCGCAACGAGCGACAGTTCTCGGCCGATCATAAAATCTCGGGGGGATTAAAACCCGCAGTGCGGCCCAAGCTCAGGCGAGCCAACGTCCCGCAGCAGTCCAAGGCACACACCGAAACCACCACTCGGAGTGCCGGCACAATCACGTCGGCACCAAGGCCGATTGCCGACCCACCCGAAGGGATCGAGCAGATCGCCGCTTTGCAGG
This sequence comes from Planctomycetaceae bacterium, assembly GCA_009691905.1. Taxonomy (GTDB): domain Bacteria; phylum Planctomycetota; class Planctomycetia; order Planctomycetales; family Planctomycetaceae; genus SIAF01. The sequence continues at coordinate 5,961 of SIAF01000314.1, forward strand.
GCCGCACTAAACTGCGACCGCAACCGGCGGTACCCGCCGTGACACAGCCGCCAAGCTCTGAAAGTGAAGTTCAGCGTCAGGTTCGCGAACTCTACCACAAGAATGGCCGCGAAATGCCTGATTTCAAACTGGACGACTACCAGGCGCCACAAACAGCGACGCCCCCTTTTTCCGGAACGGCGCGCGGTGCGGGCGGAACACCTGCGACCGGATCGCGGTTCGCGCTGAAATCATCCAAACCGAACTTCCTTGAGCGAATGTTTCACTTCGGTCGGGCCAAACCGAAGCCATCGCCCGCCATGCCCCCCTTGCAAAGCGGCAGCTCGACGACCCCCGGACGATCGAATGCCGCGGTTGGCGGCACATCGCTGCATCCCGCACGGTCGTTGCCTGCCTTCCGCCCGGCACCGGCTCTGCCGGCAGGCCCCGGCAGTCTGGCCCAGCGCCCGCAATCGGCTGCGGTCATGCGTGAGCCTGCACCGCTGGGTCCGGCGACCACATTTCCCGACCTGCTCTCACAAGGTTCGCCGACGGCGCAACCCCGGCTCGAATCACAACCCTTGATGGACGAATCGGGGATGCGGGACGATCACGAATCTCTGGACCTGTCTGGGGATCAAACCGCTTCGACCCCCACGCGGACGCCATCGGTTGTGTCGAATCCCGCCACGCAGGGTTCCGCCGGCTCGCCCTACAGCGGGCGGACGATCAACCCCAACGAAACCGAACAGGACATCGCCCGGGACGACGACGACCACACCGTCCCGACACCGGACGAACAGGCCGAGGCCGCAGTGGCCGGCCGATCACAGCCTTCGCCGGCCACGGATACGACACCGCCATTCGAGCTGCCTCAAACCGGCGCCGGCGCCGCTGATGACGACGAGGAAGACGAAGACGATTGGTCCGATCTCGACGACGACGCCAAAGCACCGACTCGGGCGACCAGGGGCGGCAAAACGCTGTCGATCCCGCAAGACGACGACACGACTTCGAATCCGTCGCCATCCGAAAAAAAGAATGCCAGGACTGCCGCTTCCACGAACAAATGTTTCAAGGGCTATTGCCCGGTGATGCTCAAGGACGAACGCAAGCTGATCGAAGCCCGTCCCGAATTCGAATCCGTTTATCGCGGCAAGATCTACCTGTTTTCGTCGCTGGCGGCCAGGCAGGCGTTCGATGAATCTCCCCAGAAGTATTCGCCGGCCGGCGACGGCCGCGACGTCGTGCAACTGGCCGGAGGAGAGGACGCCTCAGAGGGCACGCTGGAACACGCGGCCTGGTATCGCGGACGGCTGTATCTGTTTTCGTCGTCTGAGACGCGAGCGGTGTTCGTCGAAACCCCGGCGCGGTTCAGCATCAACGACTGATTGCCGGCAGTGATTGCGAGGCGGGCTTTCGCCCGGCCGATCGATCATGCGTCTCGACCCAGACGCCGTCTCCGGGAGCCCGATCGCTTCCGGAGACGCTTGTTTTGGAATTCGCTGCCGCGGCTGCAGTTTGCGGGGGCCGGCCTTCCGCGAGGGCCTGCGCTGTCGGCTGCGTATCCGGCGCGAAGGCAACCGTAACGCGCGTGCCGACGCCCAGCGTGCTGTCGATTTGCAGGGTGCCGTGATCGGCTTCGACGATCGCGCAACAAATCGCCAGCCCCAACCCGGTTCCCTCAGTCGAGCGGCTGCGCGCGGCATCGACGCGGTAGAACCGCTCACAGACGTGCGGCAAATGCTCAGGCCCGATGCCGATGCCCGTGTCGCTGACGACGATCTCAAACTGGTCCCCGCGTTGCGTGCCGCAAACCCGGACAGTGCCCCCCGGCGGGGTATACTTCATGGCATTGTCCAGCAAATTGAAGAACAGCCGCCGCAGCCGATCGGCATCGCTGCGGACCGCGCAGGGAAAAATCCCGGTGACTTCCAGCGTCACTTCGCGCGCCTGGGCGGCGGTCTGCAACTGCCCGACGAGCTGCTCCAGCAGTTGATCGAGGCGAATGGGCTGTGACGCCTCGGCGTGCTGTCCGGAGTCTTCGCGCGACAGAAACAACAGTTCTTCGGCGAGCCGCGTCAGCCTGGCGATTTCTTCGAGTTGGTTTTCGAGCGCCTGACGATATTCATCGGCCGATCGATCGCCGCGAAGGGTGACTTCGGCCTCGCTGCGAAGCACAGCCAGCGGCGTGCGAAGCTCGTGGGCCGCGTCGGCGGTAAACCGCCGCATCTCGTCGAACGACAGTTCCAGTCGTTCGATCATGCCGTTGAACGCCTGGGCCAGCCGCCCCAGTTCGTCGCGGGTATGACCGACGACAACGCGGCGACCCAGTTGGGCGGCTGAAATATCGAGTGCGGCCTGCGTGACCTGATCGACCGGGGCCAAAGCCCGTCGCGACAGCCAATACCCGCCCCCCAGCGCGACACCCAGCACGATGGGCACGGCGCCGATCAGGATCGTCAGCAATTCGCTCAACTCATGGTGGTAGCGTTGCAGTGAATCGGCCACCTGAATCACATACTCCCCTGAACTTCCGGAGGCAAGCCGGCTGGCCACGCGATAGGCCCCCAACCCCGGCACGTCGGCGCTGACAGTCGATTGCGTCTGGCCGGGCGCCGCGGGCAAGGGGAGCCTCTGCCTGGCCGGACGAAACTGCGGAGATTGGGGGAAACTGGGGTTGCCAGGAAATTAAAAACCTGTTGCGCACCTTCGTGTGTGTTTTTGGAATGGGAATCCAAAGCGAAGGAGCGCAACAGTGAGAGTATCTTGGTCGATTTGTGGGG
>SIAF01000315.1 GCA_009691905.1 Planctomycetaceae bacterium
CGGTGAAGGAGATGAGGCAGTGGAATCGCGACAACCTAGGTCTGACCGTGCGCGCCAAGCGTAAAGCCACTTACCAAGAATTCAAATCCCAAACAAAATGCGCAACAACTTCTTACCTCTTGAGTTAGACATTTCATCAGGCCAGGGCAATCCTGAGTGCATCTTAGCCGATTTCAAGGCCGAGAGCGACCAGAATTTCGCGTTTACGTGCCCTGCATCGGTTTGACGCCAGGGCGGCCGGAAAAATTCCCGCCGACCGTCGGCTGAGGTTGGGTTTGGCGTTGAATATTTCCGCGGCCTTGTTAGAGTTGTGGGATTGCGAAACTGACGCATTGCAGTTGCGTTCTGATTGAGGACGCATGTCGCGGCTCGGTTGGAACGTTCCATGAGCCCGGTGCATCGTGTTGGTGCGCAAATGCCCGTGGTGTCGGTCGCGGCGGTTCGGGCCGTTTCGGCGGTCAGCCGCAGGGTCGATCTGACGCTTTGCCAGCAGGATTGAAGTATGTCGATTACGAAAGAGCGCAAGACGGAAATCATTCAGGAGTATCGGCGAACGGATGCCGACACCGGTTCACCTGAGGTCCAGGTGGCGATGTTGACGCATCGCATCAACGAACTGACGATGCACCTCAGCACGCACCAGAAAGACCACGCCAGCCGCAGGGGGCTGTTGATGCTGGTCAGCCGTCGTCGTCGGCTGCTGGACTATCTCCGCCGCCAAAATCAAGACAGCTATCTCGCCATTATCGGGCGGCTGTCCCTGCGCAAGTAGCGCGCAGCCGGCCCGTGACAAACCCAAACATTGCAGGGAAACATAGTGAAAGTAACGGTCGAACGTGAAGTCGGGGGACGTCAGCTCACTTTAACAACCGGAGAATGGGCCAGACAGGCGAGTGGAGCCGTCATCGTTCAATTTGGCGAGACGGCGGTTTTCGTCGCCGCTCAATCGGGCCCGCCTCGCGAAGGCATCGACTTTTTCCCGCTGACGGTCGACTACCGCGAGCGGACGGCTGCGGCCGGCAAGTTTCCCGGGGGGTTTCTCAAGCGAGAAGGCCGCCCGACGATGAAGGAAATCCTGACGGCACGCCTGACCGATCGGCCGATTCGGCCGCTATTCCCTGAGGGGTATCACGACGAAGTTCAGGTGATGTCGAATGTGCTCGCCTGCGACGGCGAGAACGACCCCGATGTGCTGTCGATCATCGGTGCCAGTGCGGCACTTTCGTTGGCTCCCGAAATCCCCTTTCGCGGGCCGCTCTCGGCGGTGCGCGTGGCCCTGATCGACGGCAAATTCATTCTGTTCCCAAAGCAGAAGGAACTCGAAACCACCGAGCTCGATCTGGTGGTTGCCGGCACCCGGCAGTCGATTCTGATGATCGAAGGCTTCGGCGACCAGTTGCCAGAAGAGCAAATGCTCGAAGCGCTGGCGTTCGGCCATGACGCCATTCGCCAGATCTGCGAAATGCAGGACGAACTGATCCGGAAAGTCGGTACGCCGGCCAAGTCGTTTACCGCGCCCCCCGTCAATCCGCTGACGGCCCGGCTCAAACGCGACGCTTACAGCGAATTTCGGCACGCCAAGACGACCGGCAGCAAGCATGAGCGAGCTGCGGCAGTCGGCCAGCTCAAGAAGGCTTGGAAAGAACGGCTGTTTCCCAATGGGGCCAACGTTTCGGCTGACGGCTGCACGCCGCCCCAGTTCAGCTCCGCCTGGCACGACCTCGAGTATCGCATCGTTCGCGACCTGGCACTCGAAGGCAAGCGCCCCGATGGCCGCAGCGCCACCGATTTGCGGGCCGTGTCCTGTGCCGTTGAAGTCCTGCCGCGCGTCCATGGCTCGGCCGTCTTCACCCGCGGCGAAACGCAATCGCTGGTGACGGTCGTATTGGGAACGGTTCGCGACGAACAGCGGGTCGACGGGCTGTTCGAAGAGTACACCAAGCGGTTTATGCTCGACTACTACTTCCCGCCCTACTCGGTGGGCGAATGCCGCCCGATCCGCGGTCCGGGCCGCCGTGAAATCGGCCACGGGGCTCTCGCCGAGCGATCGGTCGAGCGCGTTTTGCCGCCGGGCGACAAGTTTCCGTACACGATTCGCGTGATCTCGGATATCATGGAATCGAACGGATCCAGTTCGATGGCCAGCGTGTGCGCGGCGACCCTGGGCCTGATGGATGCGGGTGTCCCGATCAAGCAGCCGGTGGCCGGGATTTCGATCGGCCTCGTGAAAGAGCCCGACCGCTACGTCCTCTTGACCGATATCATCGGCGACGAAGATCATTTCGGCGACATGGATTTCAAGATCGCCGGCACGGGTAAAGGGGTCACGGGCATTCAGCTCGACCTCAAGATCGACGGGATCGACGAAAAGATCATCCGCGAAACGCTGGCTCAGGCCAAAACTGCGCGGCTCGATCTGTTGCGTTCGATGCTGACGGCGATCGGTCGCCCGCGAAAAGATATTTCGGCCCACGCGCCGCGGCTCGTGCGTACCAAGATCGATCCGCAGAAGATCGGCCTGCTGATCGGCCCGGGCGGCAAGACGATTCGCCTGATTCAAGAGGAGACCGGGACGTCGCTCGACGTCAACGACGATGGCACCGTCACCATCTCGGGGCCCAATCAGACGGGTGTCGATGATGCCCTGGGCCGCGTCGAAGCCATGACCGAAGAAATCAAGGTCGGCAAGATTTACAACGGCGTCGTCAGCGCCATCAAGGATTTCGGGGCGTTCATCGAAATCGTGCCCGGCAAAGACGGCCTGTGCCACATCAGTGAACTTTCCGATGGCTACGTCAAATCGGTCGGCGACGTTTGCAAAGAGGGCGATCGCATGCAGGTCAAAGTGATTGCAGTCGATGATCAGAACCGCGTCAAGCTCTCGCGAAAAGCGGTTTTGGCCGAACAAGGCAAATCGGGCGAGGCGCCACCGGAAAGTCCATGACCGGCGGCCGCCTGCTCTGGTGTACTCCATTGAGACCCGGTTTCGCCTCTGAAACCGGTTTTTTTTACCGCAGGTGGGGGGATCGCCCCCGTGAACCCGAACACGAGACTCCTTGGATTGCGACGGGGCGGTGCGTGATGGCAGTCAAAACCCTGTTGGCGGCGGACGAACGGCAGCGGCTGGTTGCCCAGAACGCCGAGATCGCCGCCCTCGCCGGTGGACTGGCACATGAGGTTCGCAACCCTCTGTCGTCGATCAGCCTCAATCTCGATCTTCTCGCCGAAGAAGTCCAGGGAAGTCAAACTCCGTCCGAGCATCGGATGCTGCAGAAAATTCGTGTCGTGCAGCGTGAATGCCAGCGACTCGAGTCGATTCTTAACGCGTTTCTCGGGTTCGCCCGCCTGGGCGAGATCGAGCCGGTCGAGTGCGACTTGAATCAGGCGGTTCGCAATTTCATGGAGTTTTACCAGCCCGAATGTGCCGCGGCATCGATCGAGATCAGCCCGCATCTTGCCCCCGATCTGCCCCCCGTCCGCCTCGATCAGGCGTTGTTCCGACAGGCGCTTCTGAATCTGGCGCTGAACGCCCGGCAGGCGATGCCCGGCGGAGGTCTGCTCGAACTTCAAACCCGTGCGCGGGACGGCTGGGTCGAACTCGACCTGATCGACAACGGCTGCGGAATGGACGAGTCGACGCTTGCTCGAATTTTCGACGGTTTCTTTTCGACCAAGCCGGCCGGCAGCGGGCTGGGATTGCCGACCGTCAGACGAATCATCGAGGCTCACGGCGGCCGCATCACGGTCGAGAGCGCCATCGGCCGCGGGACCCGCTTTACGATCTCGTTGCTGCCCGCCGACGGATCGGGGCCTTGACGCTGTAACGCACGGCTGCGCCTGGTATTCGGCCGCCGCGATTGTTTTTTGATTTGGCACTTGCCGTGCTGACTGTTGACCTATGACCGCCTTGATCGACAAATCGACTGAAGCCCCGACGACCCTCGTGCGCGTGCTGGTCGTCGATGACGACGAAGCCCATGCGCAGGCCGTTGCCGACAGTCTCGAACGTCTGGGGCGTTACGACTGCACCGTCGCCAATTCAGGTGCGCGCGGCGCGGCACTGCTCGAAAGCGATATTTTCGACGTCGTGATCACCGACTTGCGGATGGGCGACATCGACGGACTGGCCATTTTGCGAAAGGCGAAAGACGAGTTGCCCGATGCCGAGGTGATCTTGCTGACGGGACATGGCTCGATCACTTCAGCCGTGACGGCCATGCAGCACGGGGCCTCGACGTATCTGACCAAGCCACTCGACATTCAGGAGCTGCGGGCCAAGGTCGACCAGGCCTCTGAAAAGCTGCGCTTGCTGCGCGAAAAGGCCGAACTCAACCGGCGCCTCGACGAGAAGTTCGGGTTCGAAGGAGTGCTGGGCTCGAGCCCGCAAATGCATCGCATCGTCACCCAGTTGCAGCAGATCGCCCCCACCGACAGTACGGTGCTGATTCAGGGAGAAAACGGAACCGGAAAAGAACTGGTAGCGCGGGCCATCCATCAAAACAGTCGCCGCAAAAGCAAACCGTTCGTCCCGCTCAACATCTCGGCCCTGTCCGAGAGCATTCTCGAAAGCGAATTATTCGGACACGAAAAGGGCTCGTTCACCGGTGCCGAGCGCCGGCGGATCGGCCAGTTCGAATATGCCAACGGCGGAACGCTGTTTCTGGATGAAGTCGGCGAGATGCCGATGAACACCCAGATCAAGCTGCTGCGCGTCCTCGAAGACGGGCAGATCACGCGGGTCGGGGCCAACGAGCCGCTGAAGGTCAACGTCCGACTCGTGGCGGCGACGAATGCCGATCTGAAAGAGATGGTCGCGCGCGGCACGTTTCGCAAAGATCTGTATTACCGCTTGAACGTTGTCAACATTCCGCTGCCGCCGTTGCGCGAGCGGCGGATCGACATCCCGCTCTTGATGGATCATTTCTTCAAGGAAATGTCGGCCCGCTACGGCAAGCAGGTGACGGGGTTTTCGAAGGCGGCTTTGAATGCCCTCGTGGCCTACGACTGGCCCGGAAACATCCGCCAGTTGCGAAACACGGTCGAGCGGATGCTGGTCGTCGATCTCGACGGCCTGCTCGACATCGACGACCTGCCCGATGACATTCCGCCGCTGCACGCCGGCAGCGCTGCCGCGGCCGACGCGGCGCGCCTCGGCATGGGAAACGACGCCCTGGTCGGCAAGTCGCTGGTCGAAATCGAGAGGTTCTATATTCAAAAGACGCTCGAGTTTTGCGAGGGCAAACGCGACGAAGCCGCCGCCCTGTTGGGCATCGGCGAACGAACGATGTACCGCAAGATCAAGGGCTGGGGTCTCGACTGAATCCTAACGACGCCCCTGTTCGAGCACCCATTGGACGGCGTGCCGGGTCAATTCTGAGGCGTTGTTCAGATTGAGTTTTCCCTTGATGTGTTCGCGATGCGTCTCAACGGTCTTGGGGCTGAGGCCCAGTTTTGCGGCAATCTGCTTGCTGACCATGCCCTTGCCGATCATTTCGAAGACCTGCAGTTCGCGATTCGAGAGTTTGTCGATCCCAGACCGCTGGTCGTGGGCACCATCGGTCAGCACGCGATCGAGCATCCGGCCGGTCATGCGGTCGCTCAGGTACACCTGACCCGAATTGACGCGTTTCAGGGCGGTGACGAAGGCGTCGGGCGGAGCGCCTTTGTCGACGTAGCCCAGGGCCCCGGCGCGCAGCGACCGTTCGGCAAACAGGGTTTCGTCGTGCATCGACGAGACCAGCACTTTCGTGTCGGGCCATTTTTCCCGAATGGCTTTGATCAGGTCGATGCCGCTCGAGCCCCCCAGCGAAATATCGACAACGGCCAGATGGGGCTGGGCCGATTCCATCAACAGCAGGGCCTCGGCAACGCTTCCCGCTTCGCCGCAGACCTGCATCCCCGGCTGATCGTTGATGGTTTGCGCCAAGCCGCGCCGCATGAAGGGATGATCGTCGACCACCAGCACGCGCGTCTCAGTGGCCGTTGGTCGCGACATGATCGGCCTCCTTCTTAAGGGCGCAACGGACACAGGTTCCGCCGCGACGCGAGGCCTCAATGAGCAGATCGGCGCCGATCGCCTTGGCCCGATACTGCATGATTCGCAACCCCAGTCCGCCCGACGACCGGATTGGCTGCGGGAGAATTCCCGTCCCGTCGTCGCGGATCGCCAATGTCACGCGGCCCCGGTGCCGCGTCAGCGTGATCGAAATGCGTTTGGGGTTTGCGTGCCGGACGGCATTGTGCACCGCTTCCTGCGCGATGCGAAACAGGTGCGTGGCGACTTCGTTATCCTGAATTTGAACGGAAGAATCACCTTCGAACACGCAGCGAATGCCGCAGCGTTGCTCGGTCGCCACGCACAGATCTTCGAGTGCCGTGAGCAAGCCCTGCGCATCGACATCGACCGGGTACAGGCCTTTCGCCAGTTGCCGCACCTCAGATTTGGCCTGCTGGATCATGGAGACGACCTCGTCGAGCTTTGCCGCTTCGGGGTGCCCTGGGGCACGCAGCTTCCTGGCGACGCTGTCGGTCAGCATGCCGATGCCCGTCAATGCCTGGCCCAGCGTGTCGTGCAGCTCCTGCCCGAAGCGGCGGTGCTGATCCCAAACGGCGTCGACGAGCTGCTTCTGCAGGCGTTCGCGTTCGATGACGCGTCCCAGTTGCGTCCCGACGTGCTGCATCAGATCGAGAAATTTTTCATCCGGCGGCGCCGCGCCGGACGAAAAGAACTCAACTACCGCAACGACTTCGTTGCCGTTGAAAATCGGGCAGCCGACGGCCGCATTCAGGCCGCACTCGGCAGCGTCGCGACCGTGAAGGTACGAATCATCCAGCGCCAGGTTGGCGATCCATTCCGGTCGGGAGGTCGCGACAACGCGGCCGATCAGACCCTGCCCGGGGCGAAAGACGGTCCCGGCCGTGGCCGCGATCAGGCTTTTGAATCGGCCGCCGGGGGCGAGGGTCCAGATTCCCGAATCGACGAAGTCCAGGGTGTCGGCGGCCGAGCGCACGAGAAGATGGGCCACGTCCCAGTTGCGGAACCGGAAAATCCGCGGGACAACCGCATGGAACGCCTGTTCGACCGATTCAGCCTCGTTGGCGATGACCGCCACATCCTGCAACAGGCTGATGTACTCGGTCCGTTCGCGAACCAGATTCTCCAGCAATTCATTGAGTTTTCGCAAGGCTGCTTCGGCCTCGTGGCGTTCACTGACGTCATGCACGATTCCGGTGTAGCGCCGCTGCCCCCCCAAAGCATATTCACCGATCGACAGGTCGATCGGAAACGTCGACCCATTCTTGCGGTGGGCCACCAGCTCGCGGCGGATGCCGACGTACTTCAGCAACCCGCATCGACCGTCGGGCTGCGAAGACACGTCGCTGCCCTCACGAGCGGGTTCGGTCATCAGGCGATTGACGTTCGCCCCGATCAGCTCTCGCGGCGCAAAACCAAACAGATTCAGAACCGCCGGGTTGACCGATTCGACGGTCCCGTTCTCGTCGAAAGTGATGATTCCATCAACGGCCGTGTCGACGACGGCGCGATATCTGGCGCCGAACCAGGTGACCTGTTCGATCGCCTGCCCGGCCAGAATGGCAACGCACGCAAAAACTTCGAGATCGTCGTGCCGATACCGTCGCGCATGATCGACGGTCTCGATATACAAGATGCCGATGGACCGGTGCGAGGGGCCGATCAAGGGCGCGCACATCAAAGAGGAATTCGCGGGCTCGAGAACCGAATCGCCGGCGTCCGCTTCACCGCCGCCCGCGATTCCGATGCTGAGGACCGCCTTTCCGGTCGCCAGAACCTGTCTCGCCAGCGTCTGCGAGATCGGTAGCAGCGTCATTGCGCCGTTCACATCCTCAGAGGCGTGCTTGTCGGCCACCGTGATCAGTTCGTCTGTCTTCTCGTCGTGCCTCAGCAGGCAGAATCGGCTGAAATACGGAAAGACGTGGGTCACGCAATCGACGATGCGGGCGATAATCTCATCCGGTTCGAGTGAACTGCGCAACGAGCGCGTGATTTCGAGCACGGCCTGCAGTTTGGCGTCACTGGCACGATGACCGCTCGTGGCGCCGTAGGCCTCGACGTCGATCTCGATGAGCGTCTCGAACAGCGCTCCGGGCCTGGTTGGGGGTCGAACAAAGCGATCGGACTGAACGGTTCGACGTTGGGACTGTTCGCTTTCAACCTCGCTCGGATCGTCCAGAAAGGCGAATGTTGCGTGGAAGAGCTGGATTTCATCCATGTGGCACAACCGCGTGGGTGTCGCCACCTTCCTGCCATTGAGAAATGTGCCGTTGCGGCTGTCGAGGTCTTCCATATAGTACCCGTCAGACCGCGAAACGATCCGGGCATGGCGGCGCGAGATGGTTTCATCGGCCAGCACGATATCGCAGTTCGGATGACGGCCCAGGGTCGTCGACTCGCGGTTGAGGCGGACGAGTTCGCCCACATTTTCGCCGCTTAGAAGTTTGAGTGTCGCCATCACGTCATTTTACTGGTATCGAAACCGACTTGCCCTAGGCCTTAAATAAGCGTACCCGGTGTCGCTTTTGTGGTCGAGCAGCCGAGTGGGCGCGGCGCAGACGAAGAGCGGACGACCTTGGGGATGGCCGGATGATGATTCGGTTCGTCGTCTGCTGTCTGTTGGGGAATTCCTTTCGGGGT
>SIAF01000316.1 GCA_009691905.1 Planctomycetaceae bacterium
TTTCGGCGCCGAAAACATACCCCAAAATCCCTCTGCAATTTGCACGTCGAAATCACACGGCCATTCAACAGCACAAATAACCCTGAATTGCCGCACGAAAACAGCTTTCCCTTCTGAAAACCACCCACGAATTCTGGTGACGAGGCCAAAGGTTAAAGGAGCGGCATACGGTTCGGTTTGGCGGACTGACGCAGTATACTCAACAAACATCATTTTTCACGGTGGGGAACATGTGGTTTTTGCACATTTTCGGCGACAATGTCGAAGATCGATTCGGGCACGTCGGCTACGCCCTGTTTTATCTGGCCAGCGGCATCCTGGCGAGCGGGACACATTTGCTATCGGCGCCGCAGTCGACCGTTCCCACGATCGGCGCCAGCGGCGCGATTGCCGGCATCATGGGGGCGTACCTGGTTCTGTACCCGCGTGCCAAAGTCGTGACCATTCTACCGATCTTCGTTTTCATTCAAACGATCGTCGTCCCCGCGCCGCTGTTTCTGGGTTTCTGGTTCCTGCTGCAAATCTATGAGGGGACAACCTCGGGCAGCGGCGGCGCCGGCGTTGCCTGGTGGGCCCACATCGGGGGGTTTGCCGTGGGGATGATCACCGCCTGGCTGCTGGAAAAGACGGGAATCGCCAGCCCCCCCGTTCTCACGCTGCTGCCCAACACCGATCGCACGACCGCGTATCGGTATCGATTTCGCCAGTAATGTTTTTGTTTGTTAAATGCGAGCACCTTGCGCGCAACATTGGATTGCAGGTAAAGCCCACGTCAGATCAGACAGTGAATGGCGACCGGGAAGCCTGTTGAGTTGACTGTCGCAAAATAGCCCGAAGGGCTGAAACAAATCAGCCCGGGGCAAAGCGTAGCGGCGATCGCCGCGAAGCGTCGCCCCGGGTAGCTCAATCGATAAGTCGTAGCCCTGCAAAGGGCGCAACAAGATTGTTACGCCCCTTTCAGGGCTGGTTATGATCGTGGTCCGTGACCCGGGGCGGCGCTGCGCTGTGCCCCGGGCTGATTTGTTGTGGCCCCTGTCGGGGCGGACGAAGGCGATGTATCGCGTGCCGAATGGGTTCCTGCGAGAATTTCTGATGCTAGCGCCTTCTTTGGGTTACCGGCGATAGTCCGCGTTACGTCGCGCTTGGCGAGCGGGACACTTTCGTTCACGAATCAACGCGTTATCGCCATGCGTGCTACGCGTCGAGAAACTTCTGCTGCCACAGTTCCAGCACCAGCAGCGGCCACAACCGGTAACTGTGATCCCAGCGATTCTCCACGTGCTCTTCGACAAGCTGCCGGATCGCCTCCGGGCGAAAAATTCCCCGCTCGAGGCTTTGGCGGTCAAGCAGCACGTCCTGCAACAGCGGCCGCAGTTCGTGGCGAAACCACTGGCCCAGCGGGACGCCGAACCCCATTTTTTTCCGACGTTGAATGTCGCGCGGCAGCAGGTCGGCAAACGTGTCTACCAGAATCTTCTTGCCGCGCGACCCTTTGAGCTTCCACTCAATCGGTAGCCGCGCGGCGAATTCAACCACCTTGTGATCGAGAAACGGACAGCGGGCTTCCAGCCCGTACGTCATGCTGGCGATATCGACCTTTGTGAGAATGTCGCAGGGAAGATAGGTCAGCACGTCGGCACAAGTGGTTCGCGTTACGAAATCGCGCGTCGGGCATTCGGCATAAGCGGCCAGCAAAAACCCGGCCGGATCGAACCCCTCCAGTCGGCGGCGAAAGTCGTCGCTGTACATTCCCGGCAGGCGGGCGTCGTCGAAAATGCTGATCCATTTCAAATAGCGCCGCTCGGGGGGATACCCCAGCGCCGCGAGCAGCCGCTTGAATTGGCGTAGGCGCGATTTCTGCCGGGTCGACGCCGGCAGCCGTTGCCAGATCGAGGCCGTGAGTAACTGTCTGGCAAACCCCGGCAGGCGATCGAAGCGTGCGCCCAGCTTGACCGCCTGATAGCGGTCGTAGCCGGCGAACAATTCGTCGCCGCCGTCCCCCGACAACGCCACCGTCACGTTCCGACGGGTCATCTCAGAAAGGTACAGCATTGGGATCGCAGAACTGTCCGCAAACGGCTCGTCGTATTGCCAGATCAGTTTCGGAAGGATGGCGAGGGCCGACGGTTCGACGACCTGCTCGTGGTGATCGGTATGCAGATGCTCGGCCGCCTGCCGGGCGTAAGACCGCTCGTCAAAGTCCTTCACCGGAAACCCGATCGAAAACGTCTGCACCGGCCGATCGGAAAGCTGCTGCATCAACCCGGTCACGATCGTCGAGTCGATTCCCCCCGAAAGAAATGCCCCCAGCGGCACGTCGCTGCGCAGCCGCAGCCGAACGGCTTCGGTCAGCGTCTCGCGCAGTTCGCGCTGTGCCTCAGCCAGACTGGCGGGCGGGTCAACCGGACTCGCGTCGTGAGCTTCGCCCCCACCGGGGTTCAAAGGCGTTCGTTCATAAGGGGGCGCCCAGTAGCGGCAAACCTCCAGCCGGCCGTCACGAAACATCGCCCAATGGGCCGGGGGGAGCTTGTTGAAACCGCGTAGAATACAGTGCGGGTGCGGCACGTACTGGTACGTCAGGTATTCATCCAGCGCGATCGGGTCGAGTTCGCGCGCGATGCCGGGCACCTGCAACAGGGCTTTGAGTTCGCTCCCGAACAGCAGTCGCCCCTGGTCGTGGCGATAGACCAGGGGCTTCTTGCCGATGCGGTCGCGGGCCAGAAACAACTGCCGCCGGCGCTGGTCCCACACGGCGAAAGCGAACATCCCGCGCAGGTGCTGTACGCACTCGGGACCGTACTCCTCATAGAGATGGACGATCGTTTCGGTATCGCTCGACGTTCGAAACCGATGGCCCCGAGTGACAAGCCCCGGTTGCAGCTCACGGTAGTTGTAGATCTCGCCGTTAAAGACGACCCAGATTGTGCCTTCTTCATTCGAGAGGGGCTGATGCCCTCCCGCCAGGTCGATAATGGAAAGCCGCCGATGCCCGAGAGCTGCGCCGGGGCCTGATACGTCGATTGTCGGAGCGGACAGCTCGGGATGCCGGCCGGTTCCCGCGGGCGCAGCGACCGAATGAAAATAGCCGGCGTCATCGGGACCCCGATGGGACAGGACGGTCGTCATCCGTTTGAGAGTGGCGAACTCAAGCGGCGGCGTTAGGGCGTCCCAGGCGGCTCCGGCAATGCCACACATGCAGGATTCCTAGGACGAACCACGGGAGGTCGGCACCAGTTCGCAGTACAAGGCGGCGTAGGCCTCGATCATGCGTTCGATGCTGAAATTCTGCCGGATCCGTTCCCGTCCGGCCGCCCCAATGCCGGCCGCAAGGTGTCGATCGAGCAGCAGTTTCTGAGCGAACTGAACAAACGCCACGCGATCGCCAGTCGGGACGAGATAGCCCGTCGTGCCATGCAAAACCAGCTCGCGATTCGGGGGAATGTCGCTGGCGACGACCGGCAAACCGGCGGCCATCGCTTCCATGACGCTGTTCGAGAGCCCTTCGAAGTCGCTGGCCAGCCAGAATAAGTCGGATGCTGCAAGAATTCTCAACGGATCAGGCCGGTGCCCGAGAAATCGCACGTGAGGCCCAAGCTGCAAGCTTTCGGCAAACCGCTCCAGCGACTCACGCTCGGGACCATCGCCGACAATCAAAAACACGACGTCATCATTCATCACGCGAATCAACTCCAGCGCCCAGATCAGATCTTTGACGCGTTTCTGCCGCGCCAGCCGCCCGATGTAGGTCACCACCTGCGTCGTGGCGGGGATCGCCAGTTCTTCGCGGATTCTCTCGCGGCTGCCTGCTGCTACGTTGGGAAGATCGATGCCGTTGGGAATGACCGCCATTCGTTCGGGCGGAAAGCCCTGTTTGCGATAAAACTCGGCGACGCTTTGCGAATTGGCGATCAGCCGCGTCGTGCGGGGCGCGAGGCGCCGGTCCAGCCGCAACTGCCAACCCGCTTTCCAGGTGTCGACACAGCGTTCAGAGACGACCACAGGAAAGGCTGGGCGTGCTC
This sequence comes from Planctomycetaceae bacterium, assembly GCA_009691905.1. Classification (GTDB taxonomy): domain Bacteria; phylum Planctomycetota; class Planctomycetia; order Planctomycetales; family Planctomycetaceae; genus SIAF01. The sequence goes on from SIAF01000316.1 coordinate 4,020, forward strand.
CGACCGCCAGCCGCCCGTAAGCGTTGGCCGCAAACAGCCACGTGTGCAGAATGTCGGGCGGGTTGGACCGCAGCTCACGCCGCAGTTTCCAGAAGGCGATCGGGTCGAACTTGAAGCGCTTTCGCAGGATCTGCAGCGGCACGCCGGCAGCGGCCAGGTCGTCGGCAAAGGGGCCGCCGCGAGTGAGAGCCGTCACACGCACGTCGAACTGGTTCCGCGGCAGGCGCGTAGCCAGGAGCGTGAGTTGCTTTTCAGCGCCCGAGCGGTCGAGCGTGGGAATCACAAGGTGCAGGCGAATCACGCTGCGGATCGTATTCGATCGCCGACAATTCTCAAAGCGGTGTCGGCGGCAAGGGGGCATCGAACCATTCGGCGAGGTGGACTACAGGTGTTGCCGCGTAACCGAAACTCTTTCCAGGTACATCTCCTCGGCCGGCAAGCGCGGACAATTTCTCGCCGACAACGACTAAAATGCGGTCAAACACGGACGGGAATTGCCGATGGGTCATGCGCTTCCCACACTGAAAAGATCAACGCGGCACAATTTCAATCCCAGGCACGGGAATTGCCAATTGCCGGTAGGACTCTGCAGTTCGGCCGCGGAGCGAATCCCCTATACGGCAAACCTTCGAATTTTTGTCGCGGGGAGTCGATTTCCGGCACCGCCTGGAAGAGACGGGAACCGCAAATGGACGGGAATGGATGCGAATATCCCTGACGGGGCTGTCCTCCAAGAATCAAACCTAATGTAGTCTTCATCGCTCCGCGTGAAGAGTGAGAACGCTTACGGGCACTCGTCGGGCAATCGCATGAACTTCGACGAACAGGATTTGTCAATGCCGGTTGCTGCGGTGCCAAGTGGCGTAATGTGTGTGAGTACCCGAAAATAAATCACGACGCACCGAGACTCTTCGCACGGAGTGACGAAGACTACATTGGCTGTTCGCCACCGCTCCATCCACAAAGAAACGTTGATTGAGGGATTGACGCGGCCGCAGTCCGCGCTGTCATCTCCCGTGGCAATCGGAAGTGACGACTGGTACAAGAACGGAACCAACTCAGGAATTCTCATGTCAGGAATCAGCCAACATGTCCATTACTCGTCCCTCCTGCGGTGCTGCCCGGTGGCGTAATGCCGGTCTGGTTGTGATTGGTTTCGTCCTGTGCAGTCACGCCTCTCAGTGGGGATTCGGCGACGATCCCGATCCGGCCGGAAAACCGGGTGACGCAGCGACGAAGGAAAAGGAAGCGCTCGTCCCGGTCTCAAAAAACGGCAACGTCCTGCTCGACAAGAAGGGGGGCCGCGTGCTGCTCAAGACGCGCGTCGCGCTCCGCGAGGGGACTCTCGAGCAACTCTGTTGCCGCAGGCAGACCAAAGAGCACGAATCGATTCTCTCGCTGGACGCACCGGCGTTTGTGGTCCATACCGCGCTCTTGGCGCTGAAGAGCAAGCCCGGCAAACCGGCTCAGTTCAAAGACACGTATGAACCCCCGCAGGGGCAGACGATCGAGATCTTTCTGAACTGGACCGACGACAAGGGGAAGGCCCATCGCGTTCCAGCAAAAGACTGGGTGCGGCACTCCATCCATCGCTTCTGGTCGGCCAAGCTGGAAAAGCTGCCGGAGGGGGTGACGATTCCCAAAAACACCGAACTGCGCTACGACAACAAACTGCACGAACTGAGCTGGTACGGCCCGATGACCGAGGAACAGAAGGACGAGTTTTTAATGCTCAGCCGCGACAAGGATTTCCGCAAGGCGATCGACTACTTTTACGAACAGGGTCAGTCGCGCGCGATGAAAGCCGATTGGGTTTTCGTGGGGAGCGGCTTTTACACCGACGAAGAGACCGGCAAAAAACACTATCTTGCCGAGGACGGCGACCTGATTTGCGTGGCCAATTTTCCGGGAGCGATGATCGACGTCTCGGTCGAGAGCTCGTCCCAGGGAGACGGCCTTCTGTTCGAGGCGTACACCGAGCGGATCCCCCCCAAAGAAACCCCGGTGACGGTCGAATTGATCCCCGTTTTCGAGGAGGCTGACAAGCAGCCTGCGAACTCGACGAAGAAATAGCCTGGTCGCGGTAGTTCGCGGCCGCTCACTCAAAGGCCGGGCGATACGCCAGATGGTCCTGCTGCAACTGGATCAGCGACACGTTGTCGCCCGGTTTCAGCACCTCGATGCGGGGGCGGGTTGCTCCCTGAGCCGGCAGGCACGCCAGAACATACGATTCGCCGACGACGCTCATTCGCCAGGAGCGGACGCTGACGACCAGTGCGGTCCGTTCGTCGATCCCCAGGCCGATCAGGTCGGGGTGCGCTTCGAGCATTTGCTGCAGCCGCCACAGTCGGTTTCGCTTGAGGAAATGTTGATCGACGATCGCATTCGAGATCAGGTCAAGCCCCCGCGCTTCGACCGGCTTATCTTCACCCTCTTCAATCATGACGCGCGACAGCAACGCCGCCCCGGCCGAGCAGCCTCCCACCACTCCGTTACGAAGCAGCAGATCGCGCAGGGCCTGCTCGAGCGCGGTATCGACATACCGCTGGGCCAGCAAGGCCTGGCTGCCGCCGCCGAACCACACGCCGGTTGCGTCTTTCAGCGGTTCGCAGAAGTCGGGATCGTCGGCCATCGCGCGATCCCGTGCATTCAGCAACGTGACCGACAGCGTGCCGCTCGTTCGCCACGGGCCAAGGTAGCGCTCGTCGTCACCGGGCAACGGATCGCTCGCGGGAATGACCACGAGTCGCGCCTGCGGCCCGCCGGCCAGCTCGACGAATCGTTCGCGGATTTCCGGCGTCACGTGGCCGCCGCCGACGAGCAACAGCGACCCGCCGGGAGTGCGCCCATCAATCATCGGCGGTCGTTCGTTGACGATCGCCAGAGAGTGCGCCTCGTGCAACCCGACCGCCCCGATTGAACCGGCAGCGGCCAGAAACAGGCCCCAGGCGACGAACCGCCCTGGCCACCAGGATTTGTTCCTGATCGACATGGCTGCGTTCCTCACGCGGCGATCGGTTTTCGCCGACTTCGTCATCCGGCGCTGCCTGAACGGCAGACTTGATCCGAACCGAGGTGGCCGGCTTTATGAACCTCACCGCACTCGTACCTTATAATACTATTCGGTCTTCCAGTAGCAGACCAAGAGCCGACTTGCCAAAGTTCGCGAAAACCGGACAAATCTCACAATTCGACCGAACCGGACAGCCTGCCGGAATGTGGAATTGCACGCTTGTCTCCGTGCGTTATCTCACGGCGTGATCGGCCGGCATGACGCCCCGTTTGTGTCCGGAGAACTTGAACGGCAAGGGCTCGAAGTCGCCGACGATTTCGACGTTCGATTTGGCCGGGATCTTGTCCTCGATCGCCAGACCCCAGTAACAGGCGTTTACCAGCATCCGCCGCACCCCTTCGCTGAGCAAGTCCTGCGAAGCGCCCATCGTCGTGGTGAAGACGCGTGCCGATTTGCCCGATGTCCCTTTGTACGACTTAACCCAGGCGACCGGCATCATCGGCTCGTTTTGGGGGCCGATGACCGGCTTGTCGTCGGCCTTCATCCCTTCGAGAACCTGCCCCAGGACGAGCGGTCGGCTGTCGCCTGGCAATGGCAGCCTCACGCCGTACACGTCGGTCGGGCCCCAGATGTCGCCTTTTTTGATTCCCCGCAGAATGGGGTGGCTTTCTTCTCCCTTGGCGATGATCCCGCGCGTGCTTTGCTGGCCGTGCTGCCCATGGTGGCTGATCCAGGTTTCCCCCAGAACCTGCCGACCCCAGCCCCCGTCGAAATCGGGATCTTTGCTGGTCCAGGTGTAGCGGATGAATTTCGACTCGGGCTTGAGATTGAAGGCGTGGGTCGCCGTCCGCAGGCCGACGATCGGTTTGCCCGATTCGGTGTAGTCGATTAAGTGTTGCAACTGGTCATCGGGCAGGTTGCGAAAGCGAGTGAAAATGACCGCCAGGTCGGCAGTCTTGAGGGCTTCGAGCCCGGGCAGATTGTCGGATTGCTCGGGATTGATCGAACCATCATTCTTGTCGATCGCAAACAGGACGGTACATTTGAACCCGTGCCGCTGCGACAGAATTTTCGCCAGTTGCGGCAGTGCCTCTTCCGAGCGGTACTCTTCGTCCCCGCTGACCAGCACGATGTGCTTCCCCTGACCGGGCCCTGCCTGGCCATCATAAACGACCCACGGGTCGGCGGCGGGCAGTCGTGAAGCCGCGAGCATGACAAGCAGCGGAGCCAGGTGGAACAACAGGCGGGGCAGGCGTCGAGAGAGGGCCACGTTTGCGACCTTTCCGGGAGAAAGTCGAGGGGGATGATTTTGGTCGGGCGTATCGTACCGCGAGGGCGCTGCCGATCCAAGGCGCCCCAGCCGGTGAGACACCTGTTGAAACGGATGTTCCCTCCGAACGCTAGAGAATGGCACCCCAGCACCGGTTCTCAGTCGTTGTCGCTGATCAGGATGGCCATCGAGCGGCCTTTAACCTTCTCAGGAACTTACCGGTGGGGGAACGGCGGGAACAAGTTGGAACCCAAGCAGTGCCGCACGATGGGTCAGGGAATTGAGCACGCGGTTGCGATATTGCGCCTCGTACCAGTTTTGGCCGGGATCGACGTACTTCCAGCCGTGTT
>SIAF01000317.1 GCA_009691905.1 Planctomycetaceae bacterium
CCACCGTGGCCAATTCTTCCTCCACCCAGCTTGCAATCATGGCGCTCCATCCTTGGAACTGAATGAGTTTCGATCCTCCGAACCCCGGAATTCTCAAACAAATCAGTGTTCCTGTCGAGATGTGTGTAACAACGAGGGCTGACACCCCCCGCTCGCCGGGTGATGTTGATGGCAACGACCAACACGACGTGCCCGTTGCCCGTTGCCGCGCAATTCATCCTGGTGTAACATTGAAAGCTACTGATTCGACGCCTTTTTGACGGCAGGTCTTTTATGCTGCGAGTCCTCGGTTCCTCGACGAAGCTTTGCGACGGATTGACGCGCCGCGACATGCTGCACGTCGGAGGACTGGGGGCGTTCGGTCTGGGTCTGTCGCAATTTTCGCAACTGCAAGAGGCGCAGGGGGCCGCGATGGAGCGCGCGGCCGGTTTTGGGAAAGCTAAAGCCTGCATTCTACTGTTCCCGTATGGGTCGCCTCCGCAGCACGAGACATTCGACCCGAAACCTGAAGCGCCTGCCGAGATTCAGGGAGAAATGAAGTCGATTTCCAGCAGTGTGCCGGGGCTGGACATCTGCGAATACCTCCCGCGGATCGCGCCCATCATGGATCGAGTCACCGTCGTGCGCTCGGTGACTCACCCTTATCCGCTGCACTGCCTGGCCTACGCCACCAGCGGAATTCCCGATTACGACGTTTCACTCGAAACAAAGCCCCGCGACCCGCGACACTGGCCCTTTATCGGGTCGGTCGTCGATTACGTCGACCAACACCGGGGAAGCAACTCGCTCGAGGGCATGCCCGGCAATATCGGGCTGCCGTGGCTGATGAACTCCCGGAGCGATATCGCTCCGCTGGCGGGACCGTATGCGGCATTTCTGGGCCAGGCACACGATCCGTTCTGGCCGACGTTTACCGGTCAGGCGACGAAAGTTTCCCCGAAATTGAGCGACGGCCAGACGAAAGAGGTCCGCGATCCCTATGCCGGCGTCGATGCCGACGGCAGGTTTATTGTTTCCGAGAACGCATCACTGCTTGAGAGCTTGACACTGGACCGACTCGACCGTCGACGATCACTTCTCGAACAGTTCGATGAACTGCGAACGCGAGTCGATCGCGCCCTGCCAATGCAGACTTACGACCGCCATCGCCAGTCTGCGTTTTCACTGATTACCGATGGGCGATTGCAGACGGCACTCGACATCGCGCGCGAGCCGGCGGCGATTCGCGATCGCTATGGAATGACTCTGTTCGGGCAGTCGTGTCTGGCGGCCCGGCGGCTGGTCGAAAGCGGCTGCCGGTTCGTAACGGTCTTCTGGGATGCCTACGAAATCTTTGCCGGCTGCGCGTGGGACACGCACGCCAACCACTATCCACGGCTCAAGGAGTACCTGCTGCCGGGGATGGATCTGGCCTATTCGGCCCTGATCCTGGATCTCGAGCAGCGCGGATTGCTCGACGAAACACTCGTCCTGTGGATGAGCGAACACGGCCGCACGCCGAAAATCGACTCAAAACCGATTGGAGCCGGCCGGCATCACTGGTCGCGGGCGTATTCGGTGGCCCTGGCCGGAGGGGGAATCGCCAAGGGTAAGGTTGTCGGAAGCACCGATCCCACGGGGGGAGAAGTCGCCGACACACCGGTTTCGCCGAAGGACATTCTGGCAACCTCGCTCCACCTGCTGGGAATCGACCCGCACACGACCGTTCGCAATCAGGAAGGCCGCCCCTTCGCCGTCGCCGGCGAGGGAATCGTCCGTCCCGAGTTTCTGTAGGGTCACGGGTGGTTTAGTTGCGCCAGGCGAGCGGGGTGCGTCCCCGGCGCGCCGGGGTTTCTTTCCCGCACGTCTTGCGCAATCGTTATCGCTTACCTGAGAAACGCACGAGAAACAGGGGACTTACGTCCCCCCGCTCGCCGATTCACGGGCAATTCATTAGACTGATCTTGCCAATCATTTGAAGCGCCTGAGTCCCGCTTCACACCCACGCCATCGTCACGATTGTTGTTCGCATGAATCGGGAACAGAGTCATCAGGAGTTTCAGCGGGCCTGTCGCGTCATTCCCGGAGGGGTCAATAGTCCGGCCCGGGCCTTCGGCGGAGTGGGGGGAGAGCCGCTGCTCATCGACCGCGGCGAGGGACCGTTTCTCTATGACATTGATGGAAACCGGCTGATCGACTTCGTCGGGTCGTGGGGCCCCCACATTCTCGGGCACCGGCATCCGGCGGTCATTGCCGCGATCGAGCAGGCGCTCACCCGCGGAACCAGCTTTGGCGCTCCCACCCCCATTGAAACCCGTTTGGCCGAAAAAGTTGCTGCCGCTGTTCCCTCGATCGAAAAAGTTCGGATGGTCAACTCGGGTACCGAAGCGACCATGAGCGCGATTCGCGTGGCGCGCGGCTTCACCCGGCGCGATGTCGTCGTCAAATTTGCGGGATGTTACCACGGCCACGTCGACAGCCTGCTCGTGAAAGCGGGTAGTGCCGCAACGACACTGGGCGTCCCCTCCAGTCCGGGAGTTCCCAAGGGCTGCACGTCTGACACAATTTGCCTCGAATACAATGATCTGGTCGGGCTGGAAGCGATGTTTCAGGCCCGGGGCCGTGAGATCGCGTGCGTGATTCTCGAACCGGTCGTTGGCAACATGGGTCTGGTTTTGCCCAAGCCGGGGTTTCTTGACGGATTGCAGTCGTTGTGCCGCGAGCATGGGGCGTTGTTGATCTTCGACGAAGTGATGACCGGCTTTCGCGTGTCGTACGGCGGGGCGCAAGGCCTGTTCGGGATGAAGCCCGACCTGACGACGCTGGGCAAGATCATCGGCGGGGGCATGCCGGTCGGCGCTTATGGAGGACGGGCCGACGTGATGAACTGCGTATCTCCACTCGGCCCGATTTATCAGGCCGGCACGCTCTCGGGCAATCCGGTCGCCATGGCGTGCGGACTGGCGACACTTGAGACGCTGGAAAAGACCAATCCGTATCCGCAACTGGAGATCGAAACACAGCGTTTGTGCGATGGGTTGTCGCTGGCGGCGCAGCAGGCGGGGTTGCCTCACTGGGTGGCCCGCTGCGGCAGCATGTTCACGCTGTTTTTTCACGGCGAACCGGTGACGAACTACACCCAGGCGACGCGCTGCAACACCGGGCGATTCGCGCGCTATTTCTGGGGAATGATCGAACGGGGCGTCTATCTGCCGTGCAGCCAGTTCGAAGCGAATTTCGTATCGGCAGCGCACAGTCCGGCGGAAATCGACGTGACCATCGCCGCTGCCAGGGACGTTCTGGGGAGCATCGGATGAGGTACCCGTCCCCTTGCTGGGGGTCACGATTTGTCATGGCCTTGGCTTGCCTCGTCGCGCCGACGGTACTGCTGGCGGCCGAAGAGGCGCACGGCGGCCCGCTGCCCGGCGTCGATCTGCCGCACTGGACGATTTTGCCATTTGCAGCACTGCTGCTGTGCATTGCGATTTTGCCGCTTGTCGCCAGTCACTGGTGGGAACACAATCGCAACAAGGGGCTGATCGCGGGGCTCCTCTCGGTGACGATCGTGCTGTATCTCGTGCTGACCCACGGCGACGCGGGCGTTCACGAACTACTCCACAAGGTCAAAGAATATCTGGCGTTTATCGCGCTGCTCGGGGCACTGTACGTCATCAGCGGCGGAATCTACGTGCAAGGTTCGCTCTCGGGAACTCCGCTGGTCAACACGGGCGTCCTGGCGTTCGGCGCAGTGATCGCCAGTTTTGTAGGGACCACGGGCGCCTCGGTTTTGCTGATTCGCCCCCTGTTGCGGGCCAATCGACCACGACAACGCAAGGCGCATGTTGTCGTGTTTTTTATTTTCATCGTGTCGAACTGCGGCGGGCTGCTGACTCCCCTCGGAGACCCGCCGCTGTTTCTGGGTTTTCTGGCCGGGGTCCCGTTCGAGTGGACCTTTCAACTGTGGAAGCAATGGGCGTTCGTCAACGGCATCCTGCTGGTGATTTTCAACGTCTGGGATCAGACGGTCCTGGCGCGCGAAGAGAAAGAGCGGGCCGGCTCGCAACTCGAAGAAGTGCAGAAGCACGAACCGCTGCGCGTGTTCGGGCTACACAACCTTCTGTTCCTGGCCGGGGTCGTGGCCGTGGTCTACTCGTCGGGCCGAGGCCTGGGTTATGGCGGCAAACAATGGCCGTTCGGCGTGGCCGAAGGCTTGCTGCTGGCGCTGGCCGTGGTTTCGTACTTCACAACCAGCCGGCAGATTCATACCAACAATCGCTTCAGTTTCACGCCGATCAATGAAGTCGCAATCCTCTTTTCGGGGATCTTCGTGACCATGACCCCGGCGCTGCTGATTCTCAACGCGAACGGCGACAAACTGGGGGTCGACGAGCCGTGGGAGTTTTTCTGGGCCGCGGGGACGTTGTCCAGTTTCCTGGACAACGCGCCGACCTACCTGACGTTCGCGGCGACCGCCTGCGGCCTCAATCACATCAGCACCACCGACGCCCGGTATCTTGCCGAATTTCTGGCATTGCCGGCGGCAAGCCGGGCGCCTGAAATTCTGGCGGCCATTTCGTGCGGGGCAGTTTTCATGGGGGCGAACACCTACATCGGCAATGGCCCGAATTTCATGGTGAAGGCGATTGCCGAAGAAAACGGCGTAAAAATGCCGGGGTTTTTCGGTTACATGGGGTACGCCGTCGCAATTCTGATCCCGGTCTTCGTGGCCGTGACGTTCGTTTTCTTCCGGTAGCCTTCCATCAGAACACGCATTGCCCTGTTTGACGATTTCCAGTTAAATACCGCCCGATTCTAGGGTTAAGTGGCGCCTCTGGACAACGGCCAGAGGCGAAACGTCGAGTGGACTCTGACGGATGAGGAATACGATGCCTCGACAATTGAGCGGGACGATGCAACGCAGCAGGTTTTGGCTCGTGGCGGTTCTGACCGCTCTTGGCCCCGGCGCTGGGGCCGTATTGTCGGCCGACGACGGCGAGGCCCTCGGCCTCAAGGTCCCGCCGGGTTTCACGATCACCCAATATGCCGACGACACGCTGGCCCACGATATTTTCTCGATGACGATCGACACGGTCGGCCGCGTCGTCGTCTCAGGGCCGGGCTATGTGCGGATTCTGGTGGATGCCGATCGCGACGGAAAGGCCGAGCGCGCGATCAATTACGCCGACGGCCCCAGCACCGGTGCCCAGGGAATGTTTTTTCTGGGCCGCGACCTGGTGTGTACCGGTGACGCCGGGCTGATTCAATACACCGACGCGAACGGCGACGATCAGGCCGACGGTCCGCCGGAGTTGTTCCTCAAAATCAAGACCGGCAGCGAACACCACGCGCATGCCGTTCGCCGAGGCCCTGACGGCTGGTGGTACCTGATCGCCGGAAACTTCGCCGAAGTCAATGCCGGGCAGATCACCGAAAAAACCACCTCTCCCGTCAAGAATCCGCGGGCCGGGGTCATTATGCGCCTCAAGCCGGATCTGTCGGGAGGCGAGGTTTACTGCGACGGGTTCCGCAACGCCTACGACTTCGACTTCGATGCCCGCGGCGAATTGTTCGCTTACGACAGCGACGGCGAGCGAGACTCGTCGTTGCCCTGGTACCTGCCGACTCGCTTGTTTCATGTGCTGCCCGGTGGGTTTCATGGCTGGACTTCTGAAAGCTGCAAACGACCCGACTACGTCATTGACGCCGCACCGGTCGTGACGGCGACAGGCCGCGGGTCGCCCACGGGGGTTGTTTGTTACCGGCATACTCAGTTTCCCGAGAGCTATCGGGGCGGTTTGTTCATTCTGGACTGGACGTTCGGTCGCGTTCTCGCGGTTCCCCTGGTGCGTCAAGGGGCGACCTACGCGCGGCAAGAGGCCGTCGCATTTATCACCGCCGAGGGGCAAACCGGTTTTGCGCCGACAGACGCTGAGGTCGGCATCGACGGCAGCCTGTATGTATGCGTCGGGGGCCGCGGCACGCACGGCACCGTCTATCGTGTGACCTACACGGGAGCGGATGCAAGCGTCGCGCCGCCGGTCAAGCCGGCGATTCTGACGGTCAACGAGCAATCGACCTCCGACCAGCGACTGAGAGCCTGTCTGGATGCTCCGCAGCCCCAGAGCAGTTGGTCGCGAGTTCGATGGGTGCCGCTGGCGACAAAACTCGGAGCGCAACCATTTTTGTCGACAGCGCTCGACGAGCAGCAGCCGGCTGGGGTGCGAATCCGCGCGGTCGAAATCCTGACTGACCTGTTTGCGGGAATTCCCGGAACGGCGGCCGAAATCCTCTCGACCGCGAAATCTCACGAATTGCGTGCCTCGGCCGTCTGGTCGCTGGGAACCAAACCCCAGGCCGGCATGGCGCTGGAGGTCTTAGTCCCTTATCTTAATGACCAAGCCGCGATCGTCCGGCGGCGAGCGCTGGAGACGGCGGCCCGCCTGGTCGGTGATCCCTCGGTTTTGCTGCCCTCGCTGGCGCGTCGAATGAACGACGACGACCGGTTGGTCCGCCTGGCCGCGGCCCGCATGCTGGCGGGACTTAAGTCGGCAGATGTCAAAGCGGTCGCCGACACCACCCGCAAGATCGGATGGAAGGCGGCCCTGACGACCACCATCGGCTACGTCTGGCGCGCCCAATCGCAAAAGCCGGCCTACAACGCGTATGCCGTCGATCTTGGCACCCGAATTCTCGAAAAAGATCATCCCGCCGAGTTGAAGCTCGAAGCCGTTCGACTGCTGCAGATGGCCATCGGCGACTTGCGGCAGAACGACGACAAGCAACCCCTGTTCGCCAGCTACTCGTCGGCGCTTGATCTCGAATCGCACGAACGCGACCTTGACCCTTTGCGGATCGTGGTTGCCAAAGTCTTTCCGACTGGCAACCGGCTGGTCGATCTCGAACTGAGCCGGTTGGCGGCGATGCTCGAACCGTATAACGACGAACTGTACAACAAGCTGCTGGCGCAAGTTCGCGACGAAAGCTCACCGGTCGACGACATTCACTATTTGATCGTCGCCGCGCGATTGCCCGTGATTCCCGGTCGCGACCAGCGCGAAGCGGTCGCCCGCGCGCTGCTCGATTTAGATCGCAAAATTGCCCGCGACAACCTGCCGCAGGACAACAACTGGAACGACCGCATCGGCGAGCTGTATGGCGAATTTGTGAAGCGCGACCAGGAGCTGCCCCTGGCCATCGTCGAACTGCCCGGTTTCGGTCGCCCGGGGCACGTAATTTTCATGAGCGGCCTGACGGAGGACCAGTTTCCTCAAGGAGCACTCGCATTTACCGAGACCATCGAATCCGACCCCAACTATCCGTGGAACAATGATGTCGTGTTTGTCATCGGACAGGATCAGACACCTGAGCACCTCGAGATGGTCCGCCGACAGTTCGAGAAATTCGAGCTTCGCCAGGCGGTCCTGATGGTCCTGGCCGAAGATCCGGACGAACCCGATCGCGAGAAGTTCGTTGCCGGGCTCGACTCGTCGGTGCTCGAAATGCTCTCTACCTGTGTCGCGGCACTTGAGAATTTCCCCCCCGAGAGCAGCGGCGTCGAGCTGGCGTCGCTGGTGAAGCTGCTCCGCCGCCTGGGAGCCGGTCGCAATGAGTTCCTGCTGCGCGAACGGGTGGTCAACCTGCTCGAAAGAAATACCAGCGAGAAATTCGAGTTCGTATTCGGCCCCGCGGGCTATGTGCCGCAGTCGGAATCGATTGATCGGTGGACCGACTGGGTGACGCAGCAGTATCCGCAAGAGGCGGCGCAGCACCTGGGAGATGGTCGGGCCGACCTGACGGCGCTGCGCACGCGGTTGGCGGCGATTTCGTGGGAGACGGGCGATTTCGATCGCGGACGTAAATTGTACGCTGCGCGGGGCTGTGCGCAGTGCCACGGTGGCGGGAAGGGGTTAGGTCCCGATCTGGCCGGGGCGACCGGCCGCTTCTCTCGCGACGACCTGTTTATTGCCATCGCGCTTCCCAATCGCGATGTCTCGCCGCGGTATCAGACGACGCTTATCGAGACCAAGACCGGCAAGGTCTACACCGGCCTGATTGTTTACGAATCGGTCGAAGGCTTACTAGTGCGAAACGGCATGAACCAGACATTTCGCATCGACGCCAAAGACACCGAATCGAAGCGCAATCTGCCGACGTCGCTGATGCCCGAAGGATTGCTCAAAGATCTGACCGATCAGGATCTGGCTGATCTGTACAGTTACATGAAAAGCCTGGCGGCCCACGTCGCCGCTCGCGAACAAGTGGCGGCCGACGACGACGAAGACGCTACCGAAACCGAGTAGATCGCCGTTTGTCCTGACTTCTGTGAACCGGCGTATGGCATGGCACAGTTCATCGGTGCGTCGTCGTTCCCACCAGCGCCCTTGCTATTGAGGCCGTCCCTCAGGGGAAATTGCGTTTTTCAGCCCGGAGGGCGACATATAATAGCCAGGGGTGTCAACCCCCGGAATCAAGCGGCGCAATCGTTGAAGCCCCGTCAGGCAACGCCGTGAAGGATTTTAAGCCGTGGATCTGTTTGGGGTTAGGGCATCAAGCTTTTTCTTTTCCCGTGCGCTGAGTTTGCGGATTGTGGGATCGCCCAGTGGTTTCTTGTCAGGGTTGGGCGGGCGGTATCGGGCGCGTTTGG
>SIAF01000318.1 GCA_009691905.1 Planctomycetaceae bacterium
ACCCACGAGCACCTGCTGCGGGTCAAATCGAGCCGGACGAACTATTACTGGCGGGCGCTGTACCAGCAGGACCCGCTGGCGGAAGGCTCAACCGAATGGCCCGAAAGCTTCTTCGGGCCGTCGATCTGGTTTGATGAGTGGCCTGAGAAGTGGTGGTGCCGGGCGATGGCGCTGGACCCATCCAAAGGCAAGGATTCACGGTTCGGCGATTTCTCGGCCTTCGCGATGCTGCAGTACCAGACGGATGGGACCTGCTACGTCGACGCCGACCTGCTCGTTCGAAACGTGTCGGTAATCGCCGAGACGGCGCTGGAGCTGTGTCGTTGGTTCCAACCCGATGGGTTCGCCGTCGAGGTCAATCAATTTCAGGAATTGCTGGCGACCGAGATCAACCGCCTGGCGATCGAACGCCGGGCATACATACCGCTGTACACAATGGACAACCGAGTTCCCAAGATCGTCCGTATCCGTCGGCTGACGTCCCTGTTGGCCCAGGGGCGGATCAAGTTCAAGGCGGGTTCGCCCGGCGCCCGGCTACTGGTCGAACAGCTCCGGGATTTCCCGAATGGCGACCATGACGACGGCCCGGACGCGCTCGAGATGGCTGTGCGGATCGGGGGGCAGTTGATCGCCAATGCCGGGAACGAGGAGATCGAAATCGAGATCGCGCGGTGCTGAACGAGCGAGGAGCACGCAGGCCCGTTCGGCATGGAATGGCCCCGTTTGGGTCGACTTTGGGCTGGATTGGGCGCGGATTGGGCATTATTCGGCAAGTCCCCGCACCATTCTGGGTAAGATACCAGATTACCAGCCGACGGCGATCTGCGAATTTCGGCCTAAAAGTGCAGGCGTCGTTTCCGGAAGATTACCCAGATTGCCTACTCAAACGCGAAATAGCTCGGCCATATCGACACATATGCTTATCGATTTGGGGTTCACACTGACCCAGGATGCGCGAAGTGGGTCGGTGTTGTTCTTGCGAATTACCCGCGAATTGGTAGATGAGCCCGACCGCATGTCCCTTCACACGTTTGAGGGGACGTCCGAAGAATCGATTGAGTTTACGGGATCGCGGTGGGCACAACGATCAAGCTCACTTGCCGAGGCGACCGATTGAGTGGCTCGACGTAGTTCGCAAAGCCGCAGACTATCGCCGTGGGTCCTGTCAACTCTTAAACTCGGCCACATTGAACCCGCAGGTCGTCGTGGCGGTGAATAGGGCAGCTTGAGAAATTGCCGCGCCCTCGAAGCGCTGCCCAGGCGTGCTGGCAAACAACATGGCCCGGCAGGGCGTTCGAACCAAAGCGGCCTACCAGACCTGCCGGGCCGATTGTTGATTCGGCCGAGCCGCCGGACACAAACGGACACGGGCGACCCGACACGGGACGACGACCTGAACTTTGCACGCGCACGCTCCGCAGGAGGCCCAGAAGGACAGCCTGCGAATTCCGGCAGGGCAGGCCCATTGTCTGCCACAAAGTGCTGGCCGGACGAAAACCAATGTTGTTGTTGTGGTTGCCCGGCCGGTTGTTGTTGCGATTGGCGGAGCGGACGTTCGACGTTTGATTGTTGAACGACGCCCCCCGCAACACACGGCTACTCAGCCGCCGCCCTCTGGAAACCGATCGTATCAAACAGGTACTCGCGCAGTCGATGGGTGTCGGCATGCCGGGCGTGCCCTGACCAGCTCATCAGCCGCTCGCGAATCTCGGGCAACGTGGTTCGCCGCCGGCGATAGTCGGCCTGCATCTGCCGAACTCGACGGAGAAACCGCCACACATTCTCTTTGGCAAGCAGGCGGTGCGTGGGATAGACGCGATAGCCCAGGAACCGAATTCCTTCGGTCACGGGGAACACGACGTTCTTTTTCGGGTGCAGGCGCAGCCGTAGCTTGCCCAAAAACGCGGCGATCTCTTCCCGCGCGTTCGCGAGCGTTCGCTTGTCGTCGGCAAACAGCAGGAAATCATCGACGTACCGGACGTAGCCCTTGATCCGCAGCCGCTCTTTGACGAAATGGTCGAGCGGATCGAGATACACGTTGGCGAAAAACTGGCTCGTCTGGTTGCCAATGGGAATGCCGCGTCGGCGTTCGCCGGGTGTAAACAGATCGTCGCCCGGAAACCAGTGGGAAACCGGCTCCTGCGGGTTGCTGTGATCGATGATCTGGGCGACCAGGCGCAAAACGTCAGGGTCTTTGATTTTCCGTGTGATCGATGATTTCAGGATTTCGTGATCCATTGACGGAAAGAACTTTCGGATGTCCGCTTTGAGGACGTACGCGAAATGGCGCGCAAACTCCTGGCAGCGCGCGACGGCGGCGTGCGTCCCTTTCCCTTGGCGGCAGGCGTACGAATCGTGAATAAACGCCGGCTCGTAGATCGGATCGAGCAAAGAGGTGAGGGCGTGGTGGACGATCCGGTCTCGGTACGGCGCGGCGCTGATCAATCGTTCCTTGGGTTCGAATATCCGGAACGAACGATACGGACCGGGCCGATACGTGCCGGCCTCCAATTCGTCATGCAGTCTCCACAGTTCGACCTCCAGGCAGAATTCGAAGTTGGCGACCGACGGACGGAAGCGTTTCCCTCGCCTCGCCTTGAGAGCCGCGCGCAGCAGGTTTTCGAACGAGATCAACTGCGACCACAGGTTGCCATAGCGTTTCATGGCTGGTCTTTCTTCGCGCGAATCCAGCCTCCGACGAGTCTGCCGATCTCGTTGATCTGCCGGCTGGCAAAGGCATAGCTGTCGACCTTCAGGCATTGCAGGTCTTTCGCGAGCCGCACCTGAAACCGCAGGATTTCGAGTTTCAGGTTGGCGGCTGCCAGCAGCGCTTCCCGCTCGCGGCGATACTTGGCTTCGAGCAGCGTTTCCAACAGGTCGTACAGGTTGCGTTCCATGCGTTCGCCCAGGACAAAGCGGTGATTCCGGGGGAAGCGGCTGGTATGGTTGCAACTCCACAGGATCAGGTCGTACGTCTTGGTGATGACTATCAGTTCTTCGGTGGGCTTCATGGTGCGGTCTCCGGATTAAGGACGTAACGGACAGCGCATGCTAACCGGTTTTAGACCTACCTGTCGGCGACTCTGACGGCATACGTTCCAGGAATTCAAGTCGCGCCGACGTGCGTCGTCGTGTCCCAGGAGCCGAGCGGAGATCGTTCACTCCCGGCGCGCCGGGAGACGAGCCGAATGGGACCAACCCGATAGCGACCGGTGGGTAAAAATGTCTCACTCGTGACCGCTCGCGCTATAACGATCATCGATTCGTCGGGCAGAAACGCGGCTGTAGCGTCTGGTTATCCAGGCCGGTTTGAATTGCTAATGGCCGGTCTTCTCCAGCTCCGTCAGGTCTTCCACGCTGGCCATGTCGGCGAGCATCTTGGTGTATTTGCGGAGTTGTTCCTGGAGTTGACTCAGTTCGTCGCGGAACTTTCGGCAGCGAGCCGGTTTGTCGAAAGCACCGGCCAGCGACTCTTTATGCCATTTGGAAGTGAAGGGCCTGACCACCTGGTTCAGGACGACAATCGCGATTTTGGCGAACTCGCTGCAGTGCCGGCCGTGATGCTTCAGGGTCTCTCGAGTCAAGCCGAACAAGGAGTGGATACTGTCGAGCGCCGTCTTCTCGTCGCCGTGCTCTGGCTGCAGATATTGCGTGCTGATGCGTGTCAGCAACTCGACGTACAGTTCCCAGGCCGCATCACGGTCACGGTCATTCGGCGCCCATTCCATCTTGAGAAAACCGGCGCTGATGCTGAGTCCGGTCATGCTCCATTGATCGAGCCATTCTTTCCATTTCATCTTCGATTCCTCTCGTTCGCGTTACTCCGCATTTTCAACTCGCGCGCCGCCTATGGCGGCTTGAGGTAAAGGGGCTCAGCGGTAAGTTCTGGCCGGACGCACACCGAAACCGAGGTTGAGGTAGCCCGGCCGGCCGTCGTAGCGATAGCAGGAGCGGACGAACGACGATAGAGAGTAGAACGAGGCCCCCCGCAAAACACGGCCGTATTTTTCTTCGACGGGTTTATTGTCACCCGTATCGTTGACTGCCTCGCGGGTGTCGGTGACCGGATACCGGCTGCCGTAAGAATCGTGACACCACTCCATAACGTTTCCCAAACCGTCAAACAACCCGAAATCGTTGGGCTTGAGCAGACCGGTCGGACGCGGATGGTTTCCTAGTGAATTCTCGATAAACCACGCATATTTCGGCAATAACGCCACGCTCGCCCCGTAGAAGCGACTGGTTAAAGCCTCCGCGCGGCAAGCAAACTCCCATTCGGCCTCCGTCGGCAGGCGGTAGCCCGTGCGCTGCAGAAAGTCAGGCACGGGCTGCATCCCCTCGGCAAACTCTTTGTTCGGATCGTAGCACCATTGATCCTCGGGGAGACCTTCACTCTGGCTCAGCCAATTGCAGTACCGCGCGGCGTCGTACCAGTCGACGGCGACCTGCGGTGAGTCGTCGGTGCGGCTGTATTGGTCAACGTCAAATTTCTGGACCTTCGGATTGGCCTCCAGAAATTGCCGGTACTCTTTTTTCGTCACCTCCTTCGCAGCGATCGCCAGTGTGCGGCCGAGCCGCCGCAGGTGCCGGGCTTCATTGTTTTGATGATCGGGCTCCGAAATCGCAGATCCCATTTGAAACTCGCCCGCTTCCAGAATCACGAATGTTTGCGCCTGGCTGTTGACGTACCATTGCCGCTGGTCGGTCGGCTGTCGAGACCGCAGTTGCGGTTCGTTCCCGCGCAGCTTGTTCACCACGGCCTCGACCTCTTCCGCCTGCCCCCACTGCCGCAACAGCCATTCCGCCGCGGCGTGCAACCCCCGATCTGGATCGCTCTCGTAGAGCGCCAGCAGCTTGTCGATCAGAGGTGCCCGATCGGCCGGCGGGAATTGCGCCTCGGTGAATTCCCCCAGCGCCAGCAGCAACGCCCGGCGAATCGTCACATCTTCCTCTTCGTCGAATCGCCGGATGAGCATTTGCGGATCGACCCCCAGGGGACTGAGCCAATCGATCATATTGCTTCTTGCCCGCGGATCGGGGCTGTGCTTCAGCACTTTCCAGACGTGCTGGGCCGCACCGAGTTTCAGCAGGGCCACGGCCACGTTCGCCTGCCGGCGCCCCAGCGCCTCCCTGGCCTCTTCGCCCGCGTCTTCGTCAGCTTGTTTTTCCAGCTCGGCCTGGCCCAGGGCGACGAATCGTTCTCGGTGGACCGTCAACTTGTTGTAAATCTTTGGAAACTGAAACTGCTCGGCGTCGGCCAGCAGATCAAACAGCGTCTCGAAGTCGTCCGTCGCATAGTCGGCCAGCGTTTCGGCCGCGTACGTGCGGGCCTGCTCCCGCGCGGCCGTGCTGCGATAGATGGCTGCCAACGGTTCCAGAAGCTGCTTCCCGGCCGGGCGAAGCGCGGTCCGCCACGCCACCAGATCTGACGCTTCGAGCGTCAGCAAATGGTCGATGACCGCGGCGCTGAACCCGTGCCAGCGATGGTCTTCTGGGGCATACGTCGCCAGCGCGCAGGCGGCCTGAAATCGGCGGGCGATGGGAATCGTGACGTCTTGGGCAGTCTTCCACAGGCCTTCGATCTGCTGCGGGTGCTGAGGGTCATTTTGCTCCAGCGAGTCGCGCACGATCAGAAACTGCGCCGGCGTCGCCGTCAGCAGCCGATCGCGCAAGTGGCCAATCACCGCGGCATCGACCGAAGCGAGCGCCAGCGCCGCGTGCAGTTTGGCCGACGAGTCGTCGGCGGCGCCGGCGAACAATTGTCGCAGCGGCTCGTCGGCCCAGCGCCGGTAGCCCCCCAGCGCCTTCACGATCTCGGGGACCTGCGATTCCTTCGCGTTCTTCAGATTCTCGACCATTTCCCGTGCGCGGGTCTCGTTCTGGTTGTTTCGAGCAATCAGCGTTCCCGCGAGCGCGAGCAGCACGACCGCCGCGGCTGTTCCCGCCCACGTCAGCACCGTGCGCCGCGTGCGAGCTCGCACTGCCTGCGTACTCGCGTTGAGAAACCGGCTCTCGATGTCATTGAACGCCACGTCGCCGCGCTTCGCCAGTTCCCGCGCCACCGCCAGCCGCGTGCCGGTGTACAGCAGCGACGGATCACGCCGGCTGAGGTCGGCATGGCTTTTGGCCCATTCATTGGCTGACTCGGTGAGCTGCCGGTGAATCCGCAGCCCGGCACGGTCGGCGTCGAGCCACTTCCGTAGCTCACCCCAGCCGCGAATCAACGCTTCGTGGACGACCTCAACGGTCGAGTCGGCATGCAACTCGTCGCCCGCCGTGCTATCGCCGCTTGTCGTGATCAGGCGGTTGTCGGCCAGCTTTCGCACGGTTTGCTCCAGCGCCGCGGCGTCCTCGACGCTGCCCCGGCGCAGCTCCTGCCAGCGTACCAGTCGTTTGGTGTCTTCCGTCCCCTCGCCCGGTTGCACCAGTCTCAGGAACAGTTCCCGGCAAAGTTTTTCCTGCGGCGTGTTCTTAAACTCGGCCAGCACGGCATCGGCGCGCCGGCTGAGCGCACCTTCCCAGCCCCCCAGTTCGCGGTAGGCGGCGGTCGTCAGCGTGTTCAAGCCCAAGTCACGGGATTTGCTCCATAGTTCGGCCAGGGCATACTGCAAGAGTGGCAACGCGCCCGGCTGGTCGGCGACTTCCCGGACCAGCATGTCGATCAGCCCCGGCTCGATGTCGCCGCTGGAAAGTTGAGCGGGGGTCTCGATGGCGCGGCGCAGCTCGTCGGCGCTCATCGGCCCCACCAGTTGCTGATAGGCCGACACGGCGTCAGCCAGTTCCGGAATGGCTGCGCACTTGCCATAGAAATCGGCCCGCATCGTTAGAATGACGATCGTCCGCCCGCTCTCGATCGACGCAGCATGCAGCAGGTTCCGGAAGAAGGCAACGCGATCGGCACTCAAGGCGGGGGGCGGCGAGTTGGGCTGGCTGTCCCGCCGGTCGGCGACGTTGAGCGTGAACAGTTCCTCGAACTGGTCGACAAACACAACCAGCCTCCAGTCGCGATCGTTGGCCGGCATCGCGGCCTGGGCGACCAGATGCAGTTGGCCGGGCGATTTCGCCAGTTCGTCGCGCAGGCTCTCGATGAGCTTCG
Source organism: Planctomycetaceae bacterium (assembly GCA_009691905.1). Lineage (GTDB taxonomy): Bacteria > Planctomycetota > Planctomycetia > Planctomycetales > Planctomycetaceae > SIAF01. The sequence goes on from SIAF01000318.1 coordinate 7,097, forward strand.
ATATGAGCCCGGTGCCCAAGTTCACCCCTTCGGTATTGGCCAGCGCCGTGGCCAGACTTTCCAGCGGGCGACTTTCCGGGCGGCAGATCACGAGCGGCCAACGCGCGCTGCCGGGCAGCTCTCCTTGTTTGAGCTTGGCCAGCACGCCGGCCCGGGCCAGCGACGACTTCCCGCTTCCCGAGGCCCCCACGATCGCCAGGAACCGCGTCGGCCCCTCCTTGGTGGCCGTGCCGCGAAGGCGGCTGAGCAGCCAGTCGGTGAGCGCTTCGCGCCCGAAGAACAGCGGTGCATGCTGAATGTCGAAATAGGCCAGTCCGCGGTAAGGGCATTCACCGGCGGGCAACTTGACGCCGGCGCCGGGCGCTTCGCCCCGGATCGCTTTTGCCAGTTTGTCGAGTGCCGCCGGGTCGTCGATCGACCGGGCGAACTCGACCCAGGTGTTGGCCGTCAGGAACTTCGGCAACCGCGTGCGGTCGCCGCGGGTTGAATTCGGAAGCAGAACGGGAATGACGGGGAAGCCCCGTTTGCTCCCCTTCGACTCGAGCCCCTGCTGAAGCGCCACCCACATCTCGTCTTCGTGAACATTGCCCAGACCGTTCGGGCCGACGATGACCGCGCACGAATCGCTGCTTGCCAGTGCCCGCTCGATCGCCGGCAACCACTTTTCGCCCGCCTTCAGATGCCAGGCATCAAGCCACGGATTGAGGCCCAACTCCTTGAGCTTCGTGGCCAGCTTGACGACCTCAGGCTTGTCGGTGCTGTTGTGCGAGAGAAAGATATCGAATTCGGCGTGCGGCATCGTGCGGCCCCTGTGCAAGTCGGATTGGTAGTCGGTGAAGGCGGAATCGCGTCCAAGGGACGGAGTGCTTGGGTTTATAGCTTACCAGTAACGACTGGTGCTTCCACCTGTGCCGCGGGCGGGCGGCCGATCTTCCGAGAGAATTGTGGCTGTCGAGGGTGCGACAAGTGGACGACTATAAGCTGAGTTCCGCTCGCCCCACCCGACGTCGAGCTGTCCCAACAATCGTTCGTTTTCCGAGACACTGAGCAGTTCGGTGATGGGCCTCCATTGCGGCCGGGAAAGAATGTCCCATATTCCCGTCTCGGAAATCAAAATCCCAGGAACTCGCCGTACCGCCAGTTGATGGCACATCGGGCTGCGGTTGTCATGGGCACGGGCGCGATCTCCGTGGAGTACCGCTGCAGATAAGCGACCCCGGGAAACCTCGCGGCAACTGCGTCCGTTCTCGCTTCCACTCTGCGCCCACCTGAGGTAAATGACTGCCTGTCCCCAACCCCCGGAGCAGTCACCCATGCACCACACCCGCCGCATCACCGTCGACGCCACCAAGATCCTCACGCGGCGCGAGCTTCAGGCCGTCCTCACCGACCTCAAGGCCAAATCCCCACGCTCGAAAAACGCCGTCCTCAACCTGATCCTCGTTCGCCTCGCCTGCTGCTGCGGGTTGCGAGTGAGCGAGATCGCCAACCTGCAGAT
>SIAF01000319.1 GCA_009691905.1 Planctomycetaceae bacterium
CAAGCGACCGGCGGCCGCAAGGAATACAAGAACGATGACGGCACCGTCACGAAGGTCGTCGAGTGGTTCGGGTTCAAGCTGCAGCTGTTGATCGATGTGAAGCATGAAGTGGCGTTGTCGTATGAGATCACTCAGGCCAACGTCGGCGATGGCGAAACATTGCCGACGCTCGTGAAGCAAGCCCAACAGATTCTGCCGGAACACCGCATCAAAACTCTGGCCTACGACAAAGCGGCCGATTCAAACGACGTGCATGAGTTGCTCGACGCGGCGGACATCACACCGTTGATTCCGATGCGTTCGCTGTGGCAGAGCGAACCTGAGCGATGTCTGCCGGGACACGACGGCCGTTCCAATATCGCCGACGACGGCAACGTCACGGGCTCGCGGCGGTTTTTCGCGAAAGTCGGCACCGTGCTGGCCGTCCACGCCGCCTTCGCCACGCTCCTCGCCGCCGCCCGCAGACCAAGCGTCGCCGGCGACAGCAGCTGTGCTTGGACAAAGGATACGATGCGAACACGATCCGCCGACTGGCCGCGCGTCGCCGCTACATCGCTCACATCCCCCGCAAAGGCGAAGCCGCGGCGACACCGCATCGTCGAAAAGGGAAAGCCCGCCGCTGGGTGGTGGAACGGACTCACTCGTGGATCAACCGCGCCCGCCGGTTGCTGATCCGCTGGGAAAAGAAAGCCGCCAATTATCTCGGCTCCTTGCATTTTCAATTCGCCCTCACCGCGCGGCGTGTTGCTGGGGTTTTCGGATAGGCTCCAAGTCGCCGGACGCCAGGACGGGTGGTGTCTTAACGCGGCGTAGCCGCAACCGAAGAGGTGCCGTGCGGAGCGCACAACGAACCTCCGGATTTCAAGTGACGAGGAAAGTTTTGTAGCGACATTGATCGTGGGTTTGCACCGAAGTCGGTGCTTTGCTGTCGCAATCTCTTCTCGTCTGCAAACAGGAGTCGCCGTGAAAAGTGCCGATAGTTCCGGCGAATTATGGTCAAACGTGGATCTTGAATTGCGGCGCAACCTGTTTTCATCATCCGGTCTTGAGCGTACCAAAACTTCTCCGCAAAATGCAGAGAAGTTGCGGAGAAAGAATCTAATTAGGGGGAATATGACCGTGCCACGCCCGCGCGAAGCGCGTGGCACATCTAAAATTAGGACACCACCCCAGGACGCGAGTTCTGGGAGAAGCCTTTCCATGTTGCCGGCGTTGGATTAGAATGTGAACCCGGGATTGATGCTGGGTGTCTCGTGTTGGCGCCGGTTCTGGATGGCCCATTGTCCACCGGCCGAAATCCAGGGTGTAGGATGTCTGAGGGGCGGTAGCTCAGTTGGGAGAGCGCTGCGTTCGCAATGCAGAGGTCGCGAGTTCAACTCTCGTCCGCTCCACTCGAAAAGCCTTGTTCGCAAACCCTGCGAATGAGGCTTTTTCGCTTGAATTCATGGGGTTTTCGCGATTTACTCGACTCACCATTCTTTCATCGGCATCGTCCGATGAGATGACTCCAAATGACACAGTTTGCCCCCGTTCGCCAACATTTGGTGCAACATCTGGTGCAACGAAACTTTTCGCCGTTGCACCTGCAATTGTGATCGTGTCGTCGGTTCCCGTCGCACGCATCGTGTTCCGCTCGGTCGATGGCGAAGCGTCGAGGTCGAGCGACGGCAGTGAGTCCAACGCCCCGTACACGTCGAGCAACTTCGGATCGGTGTAGACGTTCTGACCTGCTTCATGTTTTTCGGACAGTCGAGTGGCTTATTCTGGAGGGAATCAGGAGAGCCAGCCGATGTCGAAAAAGGCGTCTTTGAAGGTGAAGCAGCATGACCGTCCGAAGCGTCGTCGGTTCACGGATGAGTTCAAGGCCGAGGCGGTGCAGATGCTGCTCGATGGTCACTCGGCGAGCTCGATTTGCAAGCGGCTGGGGCTGTCGAGTCCGAATGTTTTGTATCGCTGGAAGCGGGAAGCGATTCGCCAAGGCGGACCGGCGGCGACGGGGCTGGATGGTCGCGTGCGGGAACTCGAAGTGGAGCTGCGACGTGTCGAACGCGAGCGCGACATCCTCACTGTGTAAATAGCTCGCTATCGCTCGACAGTGCTCTGCATTTTCGGCCGCGACGGGTGAGAGACGTGTATGCCGGGATCGATCAGGTCGTGCTGAGGGAATCATTCGCGGCGTCAGCGCTGTGCGCTGCGCTCGAGGTGAGCCGGTCGGGTTTCTACGCTTGGCGGTCCGAGGAAGAGTCTCACAGAGCAGAAACGGATCGGGAGTTGACGCCGGAGATCATCGACATCTTTTGGCATCATCGACGCCGTTACGAAGCGCGGAGAATTGCGATGGAGTTGGCGCAGCGCGGCATCGCCTGCGGTGTGGCCAGAGTCGCTAGACTGCTGGAAAATCAGGGTTTGCACGCGATTCAGCCGAAGTCGTTCAGGCCGCGGACGACCGAGAGCCGGCATCATTTGGGCTACAACGCAAACCTGTTGAAAGACAGAAAGGCATCTTTGAAAGTGGATGAAGTGTGGGTCGGTGATAAGCAACCGAGTCCCGCCGAGCCGTGGCGAGGATGAAGGGACGAGGGCGGTAGTTTTCTTCGTACATCGCGCTAGCCACGAGAACATCGCAGGGGCGTTTCGGTTACCTCGCGCTGCTGATGGATTTGTTTTCGCGCCGCATCGTCGGTTGGGACTTCGGCTTGACGATGGATGACGGCCTGGTGCTGGGCGCGCTGCGTCGCGCAATTCGGGAACGTCAACCGGCGGCGGGCCTGATCCATCACACCGACCGCGGGGGTCAGTACGCCTCGGGCCGTTATCGCGCCGTGTTGCGGCGCGCGGGGATCCAGCAGAGCATGAGCGCGGCCGGGAACTGTTATGACAACGCGTTCATGGAATCGTGCTTCGGGACGATCAAAACGGAACTGGAACTGGTCGAGTACCGCAACAGCGCCGAAGCGCTCCGAGAGCTGTCGAGTTACATCCGTTACTACAACACCGAGCGGTTGCATTCCTCGCTGGGATACGTTCCCCCAGCCCAGTTTGAAGCCCAACAAGCCCCGGCCAAAGCGGCGTAACCCGCCCCCCGCCGGAATCCGCCACTCCTGGGCCATCGCAAGCTGACGCAGCATCCCAGCTTTGGTTTTGGCACCAAAGCGAAAAACCTTCGCGGCACGATGCCGCGAAATCCCCGACAGGACGTCATCCACATTCATTAACACGGCACGACCGAAATTCCATTTCCCGCTGAACCAGGACACCATTAGGGTAGCGACGGATCGGCAGCCAGATCCGGCAGCGGGGCGTGAGGATAGTCGATTGGCTGATACCGAATGGCCAGTTCGGGAGTCGGCATCTTCTTCTGGTCTTGAGACTTTGATGTCAGAGCGCGATCGAGGATGCCGCTCGTCAGATAGGTGCGTTCGATGGGATAGCTGGGCCGGCCGGTGTGCATCATCCGCTCGATACCTTTCAGCAAATAGGCGAAATGAGGATGCCGCGGTTCAGGCCGTTCTTCAAAGCGTGTCGCCGACAATTTCCGCTCTCCTTTGAGTTTCACCGCGACGGAAATTCCGTGGCCGATGACAGGCAACATGAAAATCGCCCCGAGCAAGCCGTCAGCATATTGAAATAAAACGAGTGCCGAGTCGTCTCGTTTTCGCAATTGATCCGGCTGCGATTTCACCAGCGCGAACGCCGCGTCAAAGGCCTCTGGGGAAATCAGCCCTTCATCCAACGGCTTCCACATGTCTTCGCCGTGCAGGCACTGTACCCATTGCACGCCGGTTTCAGCTCCCCGTCGGCGTTCGACCAGGCATTGAAAACTTTCGATCGCGTGGAAGCCGTAGATGTCCGGATGCGCATACCCCACTCCCACGGCCGTTTCGATCTCGCAACCCATCGGCAAGGTGATCTCAGGATTGCGATAGGTGACGGCCAACGACGTCCCGGCCATGAATGGAACCTTCATTTCCTGAGCCCGGTCGTACATCCATTTGGCATCGACCCAGGCCGGTCCCAGGTGCTTATCGCTGAACACCGGTACCACGCGTCCATACTTCTGAAAGGCGTTCGTGATCTCTTCAAAAAACCGCCGGCGCGGGTAGAGAATCTGCCCGATATCGCTGGACGGATAGCTGCCGTGCTCGCCGACGCTGATCACGCCGTCGACGGGAATCCTGTCGGTTCCCGCGGTCACGGCCTGTTCGATCGAATCAAAAATCGGCACGCCGTACTTCTGTGACATGCCGCGGGCCAGATCCTTTTCGCCAAACTGGTCGACATACATCGACGCCAGCTTGAGCGCCGGACCGGGGCCGCCATCCTGCTGCCAGCCCTCCAGAATTTTCCCGATCAGCACGTCGGCATGCAGGCCTTTCTCGTATCGCGTGAGAATCGCCGCGACAGACTTCGGTTGGACAGGCTTCGCAGCATGCACGACACAGCGGCTGTTCAGACCGAGTCCCGCGGCGGTTGCCACCATCCCGCCCAGCCATTCGCGACGAGTGATATAACCTGACATCTTTTTCCGACTTTCTGATAAGTAGTACGGAAGCCTCGCTTCTTCGAACCGTCCAACGGCATCAGGGTAATGTCACGTCCCATACCTTGGCGCGCCGGGCTTTGCCTGCAGGGCCTTCGACTTTGAGCGTTACAATAAATTCTCCGGCGCGCTCATAATGATGCGTCGGATGCCGTTCCGTCGAGGATGTGCCGTCGCCGAAATCCCAACGCCACGCGGTGATGTTGCCGAAGGAACGATCGCGGAAGGCTACGATGCGATCATCCTGGCTCACCACCTGGAAGGACCAATCGGCTTCCACCGGTTTCCGCAGACTTTTTTCGAGGGGCATGAGCCGAAACGCCACCAGGTCGGAAGCATCACCGTACATCGTGGTCTTGTGCGATAGATTCCAGAAGCCAGCGTAGCGATCGGCTTTCTCGTCGTCGTAATCCAGAATCGCCCACGACATACCAATGATCTTATTCTCGGTGAGTTGAGTCTGGACGGCCCGCGCCGGGTCGGGCGGGGCATAGTCGAACGGCGTGACAAAAAACTCCAAAACCAGTTTGCCGCTTTCACCAGGCTTGAAGTTGTACTTGTAAGCCGCGTTGGCATAAGGCAAGTCTTTGATCCAGGGCTGCGACCCCCAGACCATCGCCCAGTCTTTCCCCTCGGCGGGCGTGAAAATGTGATAGTTCTGGGCATGGACGCCGTGATATTGGAAATGGGTCTCCAGCTTGTCGCGCAGTTTCTGCTGGGGATGCATCTGGCGGATCAGCGGCCCGCCCGACAGATCGCCATCGATGACCACTTCAAAAATATCGTTGTGCAGGTCCTCGCGGGCAAAGTCCCAGTAGTTGTCGTGGGCTTCGTACAGAAAATAGAGATGGTTCTGCCCCTTCACCCAGCCGACTTTCACTTTCACATCAAGATTTTTCGGATCCTGTTTGTCGCCGATTCCGATGACCGTCTCGCGGAGTTGGTCTTGGCCGATCGCATACGATTCCGGAACAATCGACCAGTCTGACGCATCGCCATCGATCCGCGGAATCTTGTCGGCGGGAAACTGAAACACCTGGTATTCGACTTCGGGACGGGACAGCCCGCTGTTCCGTTGCGGTTCGCCCACGGAGGGTTCCAAGTCTTTCAGTACCTCAAACGGCGGCTCATAGGCTGCTTCGCCCCCTTCGCGGGACGTAAAGAAGTTGAACAGATACGTCCCATCGGCTCCCGCTTTCTGAAGTTGTTGCGCCGCCTGCCGATATTCGTCAGCAGTGAGATTTTTCTGCCCACCCCCTATCGTGCACTCAATGCCGCCGTAAACAGGGACTGTCGTGATGACCTTTTTCCACTGATCTATGGGCAGATCGCCTCGCTCAAACAGGAATTCCGAGACGGCCACGAAATCGATCCAACCGTGCTTGGCCCAGTAGGAGACATCACAGCCAAGCTGCCGCGACGTTTCGGGAGTCGGAGGCGTACGGCCATAGTTCGACGGCACACGGACTGCGAGCACCAGCCGGCGATTCCGTTCGTGTCCCACATCGTCTAGCATCTTCCGAATTCGTTCCACCAGCGAGTTCATCTTGGCAACTCGTTCATCGGTCGTTCCGTCTTTGAAGAATGTCGGGAAGCGATTGAAGTCGAGCTCGATGCCATCGCAGTCATAACGCCGCACCGCTTCTTCGATCAGTCGAAACGTGTAGTCACGCACCTCGTCCCGGCCAAAGTCCATCGCCCCTTTGCCGCGATACCGTTCGGTCCCCAGCCGCCAATCCGGATGGTCGACCAGGAACTGCGTGCGGAGAAAATCGTCACCGTGATCGTCATTCATGCGAAACGTCAACAGCGCCTCGCGGCCGCGTCGCTTCGATTCAGCGAGCATGATCGCATACGGATCGACGTTAGCATCAAAGAACGCTTTGAGATTCTCGAATCGCTGTTTTTCTGATGCCGGCCATTTGGCCCGCTCTTCCGGCGTCGAGAGCGTGCCCCGCATGGTGCCAACTTTCGTTGGATAGTACATCACCTGGGCATTGATGCAGACGAGCACCGTATCGACCCGGCTTCCGTCATATGCCACCTCTTCGATTAACCGCTTCACGTCACCGACAGTGACAGCCGCCGGTCCTTTGCTGTGAGCCTTGGTCGACAGGCAGGAATCGCCGTCGAAGTTGTAGAGTACCCGGCGGACTCGCTGCGGGGCATCGGCACCCTCGGCCCATGCCACAATCGAAGTACACAGTAGGGTGAGCGTCAACCAGGCAACGTGGTGACGGCCGTAGCACGATGAATACATGGCTTCGTTCCTCAAATGATCAAGCTGCAAAGTAAACTGACGGACAAAATCTCGCATCTCATCGAACATGTCAACGCCGCGCAATCCCTGTCGTGAATCATGGGATCGTTCATCGCAAGCTGCCGTGACGAGGCCGATGTTCCGAACAGACGGTTCAGTCGTGTGATTGACATATCCATTGACAACGGCGTCAGACGAAGATTTCCCGGAATCATATCCGTTTTGGGGGAGTCCCGGTACGCTACCGTGATGCACATCCGCTTCAATGTGGCTCAGAATCGAGGAGGAATTGGTGGCCGTGCTCAACAGCGGCGGCGATTGCAGCTCTGCCGGAATGGCCTGGCATGACGACCTGCTGTGGATGAGTTACTATTCATCCCACGAAGGAAAGACGAGCATCTACCTTGCGAAGATCAAGTTCAAGAACTGACCGCATCGCCGGGCGGGTTTCCGAGCGGAAAAGCCCATCGTCTCTCGCGCGCCGTCGGGGACTCGTTCTTCGCACAAGAGGAATTCAGGCATGAAAGAGATTGATCTTCTCCAGCGACGGGTCTGCGAAACGATTGACGCACATCGTGCTGAAATCGTCGGCATCGGCGAAGCGATCATGGATGCACCGGAACTGGGCTTTAAGGAGCGTCAGACAGCGGATCGCGTCAAGGAAGTCTTCCGGCGAACCGGCTTGGCGTATGATGACGGCTTGGCGTTGACTGGAGTGAAAGCGGTTTTGCAGGGGGAGAAGCCCGGACCGACGGTGGCGTTGATGGGGGAACTTGATGCGCTGCTGGTGCCAGACCATCCCCGTGCGTGTCCGCAGACGGGCGCCGCACATGCCTGCGGACATAATGCACAAATTGCCGGCCTGCTGGGAGCCGCGATCGGACTGACGCAATCGGGTGTGGCTAAGGAGCTCGCGGGACGAGTGATCTTCCTGGCGGTTCCCGCCGAGGAGTACGTCGAGATCGATTACCGGATCGGGCTGGTCAAACGCGGAGAAACTTCGTTTCTGACGGGCAAGCAGGAATTGATTAAACTGGGACTGTTCGATGACGTCGACATGGCGATCATGATTCACTCGACAAGTCCCGACGTGCATGACGGGAGCGCCGGATTGTCGCCGTCGTCCAATGGGTTCGTGGCCAAGAATATTCGCTTTTTGGGAAAGGCATCTCATGCGGGCGCTTATCCGGAACGGGGCATCAACGCCCTGAATGCAGCCCAGTTGGCGTTAAGCGCCATCAATGCGCAGCGGGAAACATTTCGCGATGAGGACTGCGTGCGCGTGCATCCGATCATCACGAAAGGAGGGGACCTGGTGAATGTCGTTCCCTCGGAAGTGCGCCTGGAAACGTATGTGCGCGCGAAAACGCCGGAGGCCCTGCTCGATGCCGCGATGAAGGTGGATCGTGCGTTCCGCGGAGCGGCTATGGCATTGGGTTGCCGCGTGGAAATTGAAACAGTTCCCGGCAATTTACCGCTACGGAACGACCCCCGCCTGGCCGAACTGTTCCGGAAGAACGTCCATGCGTTGTTTGGCGACCAGGAATATCGTGATTATCCGCATGGCGGGGGCTCGACGGATGCCGGGGATCTTAGCCAGCTCATGCCGGTGTTGCATCCCATGATGACGGGCGCTCGGGGATCTCACCATCAGATTGACTGGCAGATTTTCGATCACAACGCCGGTTATGTCTTGCCGGCCAAGTCACTGGCGATGATGGCCATCGAACTGCTGCACAATGATGCGCAACTGGCGCGCGACGTCCTGTCACAATTCGTACCCGGGATGA
>SIAF01000320.1 GCA_009691905.1 Planctomycetaceae bacterium
TCAAGCAGGCAACCAAAGAGATGAAGAAGGGCCTGCCGAACTGGACAGAGTGAGCGGCCTGCGACTATGGAGATGAGGAAGGCGAAACGACCGTTGGCTTGTGACTGATCTCAATTACCCAATCTCTTGAAAGGAGATTTTCCGATGGCAACTTTCATCACCACCATCAAGTTCACCCAGCAGGGCATCAAAGGCATCGACGACAGCACGAAGCGAGCGGCGGCCCTCAAGGCGACTGCGAAGAAGCTGGGCGCCAAGGTCACCAGTCGGGCGGGAACAAAAAACCGCTGCGGTGGTGGATGACCATAGGAACGAAAAAGGGCAATCATGTTTTGGTGCCTCGGATACAACCGGGAAAAGGTGGCGTGGCTTCGAAAAACAGTAATTTGTTGCACGGAAAACGGAAATGACGGAACCACGAAAAAAACCGGGATGGGTATTCTGGACGGTGGTCGCGCTGATGGTGCCGGTGCTGTACGTGGCGAGCTTCGGGCCGGCGTGCTGGGGAGGGAAACGCGTACTGCACCTCATCGACGCGGACCGAGGGGGGTTGAATCACGTTGACTTGAAAGTCGCGCGTACGCGCATCGCCGGCGGTAAGGGCATACGTCAGGCTTTGCAGCAGGCCCCGGCTGTTTTCGCCGTTGAGCACCCCCCGAAGGCGGGGCAGGTCGGGGTCGATCCGTCGCATCTCGACCGACTTGTCGACCTCTTTATGATCGGTGGTGGTGAAGACGATTTCGACGCGGTCGACGTCGTGACCACGAACGTCGGCCTCGGTCGTCAGTTGCGTCCGCGCCGGGACGGTGTCGTACGAAGTTGAGCAGGTTGCTTTTCAGCTCGGGGTCGGCCTGCTCGATCATTCGAGCGGCATAGAGCGGATGGATGCGCCGGACGAGCGGCACGATCACCCGCCGGGCGAGGACCGTCCCCAGGCCGGCGACGACGATTGCCAGCAGCGCCATACGGGCCCAGTCGCTGAAACCTCCCTCGAGCAGCCACTGATCGCAAACGACAAACACCAGCAGGTACCCGATGAAGGCGGCCGCCAGCGTCGTCAGCGTCGTAAAAATGTCGGTGGCCTTGATGTGGTTCCGCGCTTTTTCGAGCTGAAAGTCGACGTACTCGTCGTAATCGACATATTGCTTCGAAACAGGAGCCGCAGTCTGGGGTGTTCCGGCCATCGCTAACTCCTGTTGTGGCAAGTCGCAGCATCCGTTTGTCTATCGACGGTAGCGCGATACCGGCGAGCGGGGGGTGTTGACCCCCTGTTTCTCGTGCTGTTTCTCGTGCTGTTTCTCGGGCCTATGTATTATAGACGGACGCCGGGCTGGTTTCGTTCACAAAAATCAGCCCGGCATGAACTTTCGGCAAACGGGCGGCTTCGGCGGTTTCGCCGCGAATGGCCGGCTTCTAGCAGGACATCACGAGTAGGTTCCGCCGGTCGATCTCCGATCGCCCCTCGACGCCGGCGGGTCGCCGGACGTGCCGACCGGTCGGCGTGGCCGCAATCGAACTTTTTTCAACTTCGGCGGGCATCCTGAAGCCGATACGGCAGCGTCGATATAGTTGTAAGACATTGCAGCACAGAGTCTTACGGTATTTGTATTATTCTTTAGAAATCTTGTGCTTTTACTTTGCCAAACCGCTTGCGCCATTCGTGTTTTCTTTTCTGCAGAACCGCGGAAATGACCGCGGGAATCTCCCCCACTCCTCGATTGCAGGAAAGATGTGACGCCATGAAAAAGTTGACCGTACTGCTTGCTGCGATGTTTTTGACCCCGATTGGACTGTATGTCGCCGCCCGGCGTTCGATGGGCGAGTTGAAGGGTTTTATGCGTGCCGGGGCCGACACCACCCTCGATGAACTCACCAGCCAGATTCCGCGCGAGGTCCATGACCGCAAGCGCGAGCAGGATCTAGCCCAGGTGCGGCAGGAGATGCTCGACCGGCAGGTCCAGCTCACGCAGTCGAAAAACCAGATCCTGCAGTTAAAGAAGGACGTGATTTTTCTGACCGACAGCCTCGAACGCCGGCAGAGGCTGCTCGCCGAGGCTTACCCGGTGCTCGAGCGCGCCGTGCATGAAAGCGCGGCCAACGTCGCGTTCGCGAATCAGGAATTGCCGCTGACCGAATTTCAGCACGAAGTCGACGACCTGCTGGCGCGGCAGGAGCGCGAAGAGAAGCAGTTGACGATCAAGCGGCAGGGTCTCGATCGCTTGCAGCGCAGCGAACGAGAAGCCGAAGAAGCGCTGGCCGACATGCGCCGCGCCCTCGACGAGGCGGCCCTCGAAGCCGAAATTCTGGTGGCCCGGCGGCAACAGGCCGAACTGGAAGGCAAGACGCTGGAAATGACCGCGGCGGTCTCGTCTGGGACGAGGGGGACCGACGAGGCGGTCGGTCGCAGCCTGGCGCGGCTCCGCGACGAGGTGACCGGCATCGAAGCGCAGAACGAGGCCCGCCGCCTGAACGCCCCCGCCGGTTCGGCGACAGGAAACAACCGGCTCGCCCGCCATTGGAACCGCCTGGAAACCCTGAAGGCAATTCACGACAAGGCGACGTTGGAAACGACCGGCAAGCATGCAGAAAGCACCCCGGCAGCGGAACAGTCTGGGCAGCCGGCCGAGAGCCAGACGACGAAAATCACCGGCGCCGAAGTGCGTATCGAAATCCGCGGCGAGAAATAGGCCGTGGTTCTGCGGGCGGGATGCGGGGAGAACGGTCGCTCGTCCGGCGGCACGGCATGACGTGTGCCTCCCACGGACGAGTGACCACCGACCGTTCCCATACCGTTTCCGGAGTCATTTGAATAATCCGTGCAGGAAGCCCAGTGCGGTAAAGCCGCAATCTAAACCGTAGTCACATGCTTCCCAGCTTGTGACAAGAAATCGAACATCCGCCAAAGTACAATGCTCAAAACACTCATCACCGCACAGCGAGTCCGCACTATGCCCGTAACAGCAACTACTTTCGACTTGCAGCCGGACGATGAAGACCGGCTGATCGAACTGTTGAACAAGATCCATGAACTGCGTTCCCGCCTCCCCGATCCCGAAGCGCCGATCTGCCAGACGACTGCCGCTGGAGAGAAACGACAGCTCTCCGATCTGGAACGCCAGATCGTCGAGCTTGAGGCGGAGGTGCTGGAAATCGTCGATGGCTACTTTCGCGCATCGCTCCGGGGAATCATGACGAAGCTGTTCGGCCCGGAGATGGCCTCGCGGAACCAGTACCAGGAGGCGACGCTCCGCTTCACTGAGTTGCTCAACAACTTTTTCGTGAAGATGCTCGAAAAGCGCCCCGACGCCTTTTGGCGGGCGCGCAAGGCCAAAGACTTACGAAAGTGGGCATCGGTGGCAAACGCGAACCTGATGCGCGACGCGCTGCGTCGCGATCGTTGCGGCCGCGAGTTGCTCAAACAACTGACTCCGCTGGTCGACGAACGCAAACTGCACTTCCAGAAGACGGCCAAGATCGAACTGACCGAGGACGTTCTCAAAATGTTCGAACTCTGGCGCGACGGCGTGGATCCGCAGATGGGGCTGGTGCTGACCTACCGCTACCTCGACGGCATGTCGTATGCTGAAATCGCGAACCAGTTGGACATCGATGAAGTGGAAGTCAAATCGCTGCGATCGCGAGGCATTCAGCAACTCCGCGAGCGATTCGACCAAGGCGAAAGGTAAACGATACGTCGTGGCCGTCAGTTTTCGCGAAGTTTACGGGAAACGAACACTAATGCGGAATGAACCACGGATAACACCGATGATACGGATGATCAGAGGACCGGTTCGCGCTGCCGCCGCACGCGTCGGTAAGCGGTGACCGGTTTGGGCGTCAGGTTTCGCGAAGTGTAGGCGGGTTTCTCCGAAACCCGCGTTTGGGCCGGTTTCGGCGACGGGGCCGAAAACACGCCTTGACTCGGGTTTCGGAGAAACCCGACTACACTCGCATCACTGCCGAAACAAATCTCAGGATCGCCGCCATGACCGACGACATTCCTCCGTCTTCCTCCGAGCCGACCAACCTGCACGAGGGGTTGGGAACAGCCGACGCGGCACGGCGGCTGCTCTGGCCCGGTACGCTGGCCGCGATTGACCGACAGGGCCTGACGCTCCAGGGAGAGATCTTTCACGGCGCCACCGGCGTCGTAATTCAGGCCAAAGATCGGGGCACCGGTCGGAAGCTGGCGATCAAAGTCTACTTCGATCCGGCCGACGACAAGTCGCTCGCCATGTTCCAGCGCGAGCGGCAAGTCTTGTGTTCGGAATCGGTCCCCAGCGACATTCTGCCGCAGTTCTTTTCCGCCGGCGGGCAAGGTTCTTCGGGCCCGCGCGACGTCGCCCAGAGAGTTCAACCGTTTCTGGTGCTGGAGCACATCGACGGCCGGCGAATCTATGACTACGTCTCGACCCCTCGTCCACTGCCGGTCGCCGACCGGGTGGTCATCATAGACAAATTGTTCCGCACGCTTCAGCGATTGCACGATAGCGACATCGTGCATGGCGACGTGTCGTCGAACAATGTTCTGATGCAGAAGGGAGACCGCGTGCGCCTGGTCGACCTCGCACAGGCACGCCGCAAGGCGATGGGATACCAGTCGGCGAAATCGGTCTCCGGCAAGGTCGGAACCGCATTGTTCTCTCCCCCGGCGCTGCTCGCCGGCGAAGTGCAAGCCGGCGTCTGGACCGACATTCGCCAGGCTTCGGCCGTCGCGTATCACGTTCTGACGGGCAAACTTCCGGCGGGTTCCGAGGCCGAGGGGGCGGCCGCCTGGGGGGCCGAGTTGACGCGAGCCGCAGTGCCCACCCGAGTCGCCCGGATCGTGCTCATGGGGCTGCGCGACCGGAGCCCGCGAATCGCCGACGACAAGCCCGACCCGCGCCTCTACCCGACGGCCGCCTCTGTCGCCGACGCGCTCGGTGGCTGGCTCCAGGCGCGCGATCGCCGCCGCCGGCTGATCGGCATGGCCGCCCTGTTTGCCCTGTTTCTCGTGCCGACGCTGGGCTCGACGTGGCACTTCTGGCAGAAGTACCAGACCGAGCGGGCCGCTTACGAAGTCCGCCAGGTCGCCGAATTGCAGGACCAGGCGGCCGGGCTGGCCAACCGCAATCACCCCGCACTGCAGAAGCTCTTCAGCGCCAGCGACAAATTGAAACGCGGCGGCGACCAGGCGCAGGCGACAGGCGACGCAACAACGGCCCGGCAGCGCTTGCTCGACCGCCGCGACACGCTCCGCCAGATCCTCGACACGAGTGCTGAACTGGAACGCTGCCTTCCGCTGCGCGAGGATCTGACCGTCGTGCTGGCGGAAACTCCCTGGACCGTCGAAGCACGACAAATCCGAATGGTGGTCGATCAGTTGACGGCCGAAAGCGAGCAGATTCGCCAGTTGCTGGAGCAAGGGAAGACCGCGCAGGCCGCCTCTCGGCTGGCGGCCTTTCACCGCCAACTCGCCCAGGCGGCAAAGGACAATGCGCTGGCGCGGCGGGCGTCCGACGCGCGACGTGCGTACCAGGTGGCGGCGAAACTCGTGCCGTCGCGCCTGGCGGAACTCACCGAGTATCCCGTCATCGCGACACGTGCCGCCGATGCCGAGACGACCTGGGAACAGGGGGACTGGAAAGCGGCGGCCCTGGGTTTCGGCCAGACCTCTTTGCAACTGGGCGCCTGGGTGCAGGCGAATGCGACTGCAGCGGAGATGGCGCAGATCAAGCAGGCGACGGAGGAGACGCTGGTGCGGCTCGAGCAGGAAAACAGAGAATTTCAGGCGAAGGTCGCGGAACTGCAAAAGACGATCGACGATCGGCAAAAGCAGATCACCGATCTGAGCGCGCAATACGTCGCCGAGCAGAAGAAGCTGGATGCGGTTCGGAAAGATCTGGCTGACGAACAGGATCTGCGAACGACGGCCCAGGCCGATCTAGCCGCCGCGCGCCAGGAGAACGGCAAGCTGACGACGCAACTCGATTCCAACAATAAGACGCTGAAGCAGAAGACATCGGAGCTGGCCGATCAAGCCGCGCAGAAGAACCGACTGGCCGAGACGAAGCAGAAGCTGGAAACGGACCTCGCGGAAAGGGAACAGAAACTCAAGGATGCCCGCACCAGCCTGGAGGAAGCCAACATAAAGCTGGCCACATGGAAAGGAACAGCCGAGCGGATGCAGCAGGATCTGGCCGCGTTGAAAGCCCGTCCCTTCGTCCCTTCGACAGCCCCCGCGAACGAAGCGTCGAGCGGTTCCCCATCGGCAACGGCGACAACGTTGACTCGGTTCGCACCTGGAAAACAGGCCGGTGATCGGCTGCTGGTGACGTTTCAGGGGGTTGAACTGGCCTTCCGCTGGTGTCCACCGGGCAAATTCAAGATGGGGAGTCCGCCGGGCGAAAAGGGACGTGATTCCGACGAGAACCAGGTCGAAGTGACACTGACGAAAGGGTACTGGGCGCTGGAGACTGAATACACGCAGGCGATGTGGATCGCCGCCATGGGTAATGCGAAAGCGGCGAAGTGGACCCAGGGCAAGGGGAACGATTTCCCTGCCTATAACGTCGACTGGACTGAGGCGGTCGAGTGCTGCAAGAAGCTGACGGAAGTGCTCCGCGAAAAAGGGCTGCTTCCCAGCGACTGGGAAATGCGGCTGCCGACCGAGGCCGAGTGGGAATACCTGTGCCGCGCTGGGACGACGACGCGATTCTCGTTTGGCGACGACGACAGCCGGCTCGGCGACTACGCCTGGTTCGACGGGAACTCGGGCGAAACAAATCACGCGGTTCGCGGGAAGAAACCCAACCCGTGGGGTCTGTGCGACGTGCATGGTTCGGTTTGGGAATGGACCAGCGATTGGTACGATGCGAAGTTGGCAGGCGGGACGGATCCGCGCGGTCCCTCAGGGGCCTCGTACCGGGTGTTCCGGGGCGGCAGCTGGCTCTTCGACGCGTCCTTCTGCCGGTCGGCGCTCCGCTTCAGGGACTCGCCCGTTCTCCGGCACGACCGCCTGGGCTTTCGTGTCGCCCTCAGTCCCGTCCGGTCAGTCGAGTGAGCGAGCGCAGCCGGGAGCGGAGGCCCGGAGGGAGCGTTGCGGAGCAGCGACCGCAGGAGTCGGAGCGGACGGCGGAGCGCGGGGGTGCGTGCAATTTTTTTTGCGTGCGATGTGGAGCGACAGTGCAGTGTAGGCGGGTTTCTCCGAAACCCGCAAAATCCGGATGAAGATGTGTCATGACCCTCGCGGCAACCCGCCGGCTGCCGCACAATGACAGCCAAATCGCCATGCCCGATACAAGGTGATTGATGCGGTCGAATACGGGATGATCGCTGAAGAATTGCGGGTTTCGGAGAAACCCGCCTACACTTTCGAAAACAGGAGATAGTCGGTTTTGGGCAGGTTCGCCTTCGGTCCGTTGTCGGCGATGTAGCGCCGATAATACTCGAATTGCTCAGGGCTTCGCACCAAGTGATCAAACGCGTCCTCCTGCCAGAATTCGCCCCTTTCGCTTGACGCTTCATTGATTCTTCGAGCCGTATACCGCTTCCAGTTCGCGCACTGCTTGAGCATGAGCGGCTCATCGGGAAAAGCCACGAGCAGATGAATATGATTCGGCATCACCACGAAATCGGTCAACTCATAGCTGTCGCCGTCAAATTTCTTCAGACTCTGTGCCACGATCTCCGCCAGCTCCCGGCGTCGCAAGAGGCAGGCGCCCGGCCCAGGGGGTCGGGGTCTTCGGCCAGCGCCGGGAGACGCACTTCCCGCCAGCGCTGGCCGGTGGTCTTGGCTTCCCGCAGGATTCTGCCTGCGGTGCCAGCGGGTCTGGACGACGACGAACAGCCCTCCAGGCCGCATGCGGGTGCTGGCGGTCGACTGCCACCAATCCCACTGTTTCTGGCGGTGTGTGCTGCTGGGGGCCTCTCCGTCATTCTTGATCGGGTCGTCGGCGATCAACAGGTGCGCGCCACGGCCGGTGATCGGACCCCCGACGCCGGCCGTCGTCATCCCTCCGTCTCGTCCCTGCAGGTCCCAACGATGCACGGCCGACGAGCGCTTCGAGACCTGGACGTTAAACAGCCAACCCCACTGTTCCAGTAGATCGCGTGCTTTGCGCCCCCACTGCGAGGCGAAGTCTGCCTCGTAACCGGTCAGGATCACCCGGCGATCGGGGAATGTTCCCAGGTACCAGGCAGGTAGATACTTGCTGCACAGTTCGCTCTTGCCGTGCTGGGGAGGCATGCAGACCACCAGCCCGTCGAGCAGCCCCGCCTGCGCATCTTCAATCGCGGTCAGCAGCGTCTGGTCGAGGTAGGCCGCATGACGGGCCATCTTCCAGCGTCCCTCGCTCGTCCCCATCGCAAACGTCCCCGGACTGGCGGTCATCAGGTCCCGTTCCAATGAAGCCAATTCGCTCGCGCTCGCTGAATGCAGCGAAGAGGGTGAGCACGCGTTCCCGGCGGACTTCCAAGCTGGCATGACTGTTACCTTCTCCTTCCGTGGTTGTCGGGGCCGGGAGCGCGTCCAATCCTTGCAGAGCCCGCCGCTGGGCGACGCACTTGCTGATCTGAT
>SIAF01000321.1 GCA_009691905.1 Planctomycetaceae bacterium
TGGCTATGTGAACCGCCCCCGTTCGGACGAACCCGGAGCCGAAACGATCTGGAAGGGACTGCAACGAATGCACGACATGGCCCTCTGCTGGGAGACCTTTGGCCCCGGCGATGATGGATAACTCAAAGATGTGTGTAACAACGAGGGGCCTGCCCTTCCGGTCAGGAATTGCCGGTTGCCGCTGAGTCGGCAGGAACTGTTCAGACGAATGATCACGCCGAACGCGCCCGGGCGGGCACCTGCGGCGACTCGATGACCTGCGGTGGTCGCGCATGAGCGGGTTCAACGTCTGACGATTTGTCGGCATATCGACGAGTCGTTTCTTGCTGCTTCGACCAACAGCAGCCTGCGGGTTGTCGGCCGCCACGAAGCATCGCCGCAGGTCAGCATTTCGTCTAGCGGAGTTTGAACCGCATCCGAGTTTTTGGATTGGAGCGTTGAAATTGCAGCAGGTCGTGCAGGATGTCGGCAAAGGACGACTGAGCGTTAAGAACGTCCCCGCACCGGTTGTACGCGCGGGAGAGCTTTTGATCGCCAATGCGTGCTCGCTGGTTTCAGCCGGAACCGAGAAAATGATCGTTGACCTCTCAAAAAAGTCACTGATCGGGAAGGCCCGCGAGCGGCCCGATCATGTCCGACGGATCGTTGAGAAAATCCGGAATGAGGGGCTTGTCAATACGATCAGGCAGGTCCGTGAAAAGCTGGACATGCCGATGACGATGGGCTACAGCTCGGCGGGAATCGTTCTGGCGTGCGGGCACGGGGTGCAGGAGTTCAAGCCGGGAGATCGAGTGGCTTCCAACGGGCCGCACGCCGAAGTCGTCTCGATCCCGCGAAACCTGTGTGCGCGCATTCCCGATTCGGTCCCGTTCGAGCAGGCGGCATTCACCGTTGTGGGGGCCATCGCGCTGCAGGGGGTGCGGTTGTCGCGTGCTGCTCTGGGGGAGAGTGTGCTGGTCGTCGGCCTGGGCCTGGTCGGGCAGATCACCGTCGGGCTGCTGAAGGCCGCTGGTTGCCGGGTCATTGGAACCGATCTTGATTCAACGAAGTGCGATCAGGCGCGGCAGATGGGAGCCGAAGTCGCGCGGCCGGGCCTGCGGGTCGCCGACATCGAAAGCCTCACGGGGGGGTTAGGCGCCGACGTGGTTCTGATTACGGCTGCCACGAAATCCAACGGACCGATCGACCTGGCATCGGCGGCAGTCCGCAAGAAGGGCCGCGTCGTTCTGGTTGGGGTCGTGGGGCTGGAACTCGACCGTCGACCGTTCTATTTCAAGGAAGCCGAATTCGTCGTTTCGTGCTCGTACGGCCCCGGTCGCTACGATCCCGAGTATGAAGAACGCGGTCACGACTATCCCGCCGCATACGTGCGTTGGACAGAACAGCGCAATTTGCAGGCGGTTTTGGAGTTGATGGCCAATGGCGGACTGGATGTCGCGCCGCTGATTTCCCATCGGTTTCCCATCGATCGGGCCGAGTCGGCGTATGAATTGATCGAGTCCGGCGCCGAGCCCTACCTGGGAATCGTGTTGACCTACGATCGCGATCCGGCCGAGCGGCTCAATCGCAAAATCGATTTTCGAACTTCGCCCGTGGCTGGGAAGATTCCGGTGGGAGTCCTCGGGGCCGGCAACTTCGCGCGCTTAACTCTGCTTCCTGCGATCGAGCGCTGCGACAACATCCACCTGATGACGCTCTGCTCGGCCGGGGGCCTGTCTGCCGCACACAGCGGCGCGAAGCTGGGCTTCGACGGGGCGGCAACGGACGATCAATCGGTCTTTGCCGATCCATCGATCAAGGCGGTATTTTCGGCTACCCGGCACAACCAGCACGCACAGCATGTCTTGGCGGCGATTCGAAGCGGTAAATCGATCTTCGTCGAGAAGCCGTTGTGCATTTCCGAAAATGAATTGGCCGAAATTGAACAGGCGCTGGACGACGCCGGTCCGTCCGCACCGCTGGTAATGGTTGGCTTCAATCGCCGATTTTCACCGGCCGCAATCCGCGCTCGGGAGTTTCTGGCGGCGGTCGCTTCGCCGTTGACCGTTTCGGTCCGATTCAATGCCGGGCCGATTCCAGCCGACGACTGGTACCAGCAGCCCGACATCGGTGGAGGACGGATCATCGGCGAAGCCTGCCATGCGATCGACCTGGCGACGTTTCTGGTCGACTCGCCTCCGGTGCGGGTTTTTGCCGAATCGATCGGCGGACCTCACGCACCTTCGGTAACTGACGACCAGTGCTTTATCACGCTGCGGCATGCGAATGGATCGATTTCGAGCGTGGCGTACCTGGCCGGTGGCGACAAGGCGTTCCCGAAAGAGCGTATCGAAGTCATCGGCGGCGGGCGAGTCGTCGTCATCGATGATTTTCGGGCATTGACGACCTGCGCCGACGGCAAGACATCACAACAGAAATGGCGTCAGCAGGACAAGGGGCACTCGGCCGAAGTCGCCGCTTTTGCTCGGGCGCTCGGCAGCGGAGGGCCGGCCCCGATCGCCTGGCAGGAGTTGCATGCCGTCACGCTGGCTTCGATATTGGCAGTTCGCAGTCTGCGCGAAGGGCTGCCGTTTGACCTGAGCTGACGATTTGACGACTTAAGGATCGCTGACAAAAGCGGGACAGGCACCTCGCAATCGACCGAGTTCACGCTGATCGCCGACGAAGTCCCGGAGCCGGTCCCGGTTTTGTCAGAGCCGCTACCTAATTGGATATCGCCACTTGAGAAGATAGGAAAGATCAGTTACCGTAAGTCGTTATTCCTTGGCGTCCACACTTTACCCAATGTGACAAGTGGCGCTGTCCAACTAAGCCCGACCGAATTTCATTCGAGAGCCACAACAATTGATGCGCATTCTTTTTCTGAGCCATTACTACCCGCCGGAAGTGAATGCACCGGCGACAAGAACGTACGAACATTGCGTTCGCTGGGCCCGTGCCGGGCACGACGTGACGGTTGTGACTTGCGCCCCCAACTGTCCTGACGGGGTGCTTTTCGACGGTTTCAAGAACCGGCTGCGCCCGCAGGTTGAAGTCGTGGAAGGCGTTCGGGTCGTCCGGGTCTGGACGCACCTGGCCCCCAACGCCGGAACGGTTCGACGGATCGCCAATTATTTGTCGTACCTCATCAGTGCCGTCCTGGCTGCTTTGTGGATGTCGCGTCCCGACGTCGTGGTCGCCACGTCGCCCCAGTTCTTTTGCGGCTGGGCAGGTGTCGTCGTTTCGCGGCTGAAGCGCGCCCCGTTCGTGCTCGAAATTCGCGACATCTGGCCCGAGTCGATCAAAGTCGTAGGCGCGCTGCGCAATAAACCGTTACTGAAGATCCTGGAATGGCTCGAGCGGAAAATGTACCGGGCCGCGGACCACATCGTTGCGGTCGGTAACGGCTACCGCACGAAGATTCTCGAAAAAGTCTCGATTCCCGAGCGCATCTCGGTCATCACCAACGGCGTCGATCTGGAACGGTTCGTCCCCGCGGCCCCCGACCCTCGGTTCCTTCATATGTGGGACCTGGAAGAGAAATTCGTTTGTTCGTACATCGGCACGATTGGCATGGCACACGGTCTGGAGGTGGTCGTTGAGGCCGCCCGGATTCTTCGCGACAAAGGACGATCTGACATCGCGTTTTGCCTTGTCGGGGATGGCGCATCGCAGAAACGCCTGCAAGATGACGTCGAACGCCGCGGGTTGCACGGCGCGGTGATCTTTACCGGCATGCTTCCGAAAGAAGATATGCCCCGCGTTCTCGCCAGCTCGGATGCCTGCCTGATCCACCTCAAGAAACATGAACTGTTCGGCACAGTCATTCCCTCCAAGTTATTCGAAACAATGGCCATGAGTCGCCCGATTATCATGGGCGTTGAGGGAGAGTCCCGCGATATCGTGAAATGGGCCGGGGCCGGGGTGGAGATGGAGCCCGATTCTGCCGCGTCACTCGTCGAGTGCGTTGAACGACTGGCTGCCGACCCGCAGTCGGCTGCCGAGTCGGGGCGCTTGGCGCGGGACTATGTCGCCACGCATTTTTCTCGAGATGTTCTGGCTGAAAAGATGCTGCGACTGCTGCATCAAGTGGCAGGTATCGCAATGCCCGCCGCCGAGCACCAGCCGGAAATAACCGGTCCGCGGCCGATTGAATCCCAGCCGGCCGCCGTTGGCGGTTAACGACGAAAGTGTGCTCACATCTCTTGGAAAAAGTTTGCGAGCGCAGCGCGCTCGAATGCACCGATTCGCAGTCACATCGGCTCTGTTGTGGAAGGAAAATTTCATGGCGATCATTTGTCGCGACCGCAAGTTGTTGTTCATCATGGTTCCGGGCACCGGGTGTTCAGCGATCGGTTCCGTCTTGATTAAGAAACTCGGCGGTGAGTGGTTGCCGCGCGAACCGCTGTTTCGAGGATCGCGGAAGTTGCTCAACAACAAGCATAATACAATCGCGCAACTTCTGCATTTCGGCGTGCTTTCGAAGGCCGAGGTCGACAAGTTCGTCAAGTTTGCGACGATTCGCAATCCGTACGATCGTTATGCCTCAACCTACGAGCGGTTAGTCGGCACATGGACAGAAAACGCCATGGACAGTACGAAGCCAAATGGTTGGAATAATATCGGCGACGAAGCGTTTCAGCAGAAACTGCGGGCTCGCAAATTGGCGGAATCCGAAGGCGCACGCCGCGACGGTTTCGGCAAATGGCTCGAACAAGTGCTGGTTCGTTCGCATCGTGCCGACTGGAGAATCATCCGGCGTGTGCAAAGTCTGATTGGGAAAGGCACCGTGCATCGCTATCCGGCATTTCCGATGATTGAGGGCGTCGACGAATTGATTCGCTATGAGCGTCTTGAAGAGGATTTCAATCGGATTCTGCGGATCGCCGGGGTCGAGGAGTTTGTTCCGGTGCCGCATCAAAATCCCACGCCCGGAAAAAAGCCCTATCCCGACTACTACACGCCCGAACTACGGAAATTGATGGAATGGTATGCTGGTGAGCAAATGGCGAAATTCGACTACTCCTTCGAACAAAAAGTGGTCTCCACTTGAACCATCAACTGACTCGGTTGTCCAACCTGATCTTTGCCTTACGCTACCATCATCCCTCGCAGTTGATCCGGCGGATCGCGAACCACGCTCGACGCTGGCTGCTGCGGAAAACACGCGGCGGACGGTTCGCTCGGCTTCAAGGTCGACGCCTGCCACTGCGCCCCGGGAAGCCGCTGGTACCTTTGCTGCAATGGAAACTGGCTCAACGGTCCCAACATGGTGCCCAGGACAATGCGCGGCGGATTCTTGACCATCGGTTTCGACTTCTGGGGCAGGAAGCGCGTTTGCCCGACCCGGTTGACTGGCGGATGTCAGATCGGACCGAATTCGATCACCTCTGGCGATTCCATCTGCATTACCAGGAGTACCTGCTTGACCTGATGGTCGATTCGGCAGGGACCACAGTAGAAACGCGAATTGGCCGCGCCTGGCAGTTGGTACAGCAATGGATCGAAGGCAATCCTCTTTCCGACGTGCGCGGACTGGACGATGCCTGGCATCCATTCTGCATTTCCCGACGAGTGCCGGTCTGGATGATGCTCTGGCAGGCATTCCCTCCCGAGGGCGAGCCGGCTGAAAGGGTCGCCGAGAGTTTGTTTCAACAAACGATGTTTCTGGCGTCGCATCTCGAACGCGACCTGGGAGGCAATCATTTGCTCGAAAACACCCGCGCTTTGGCACTGGCTGGAAGTTTTTTTTACGGGCCGCAGGCCGTTCGCTGGTTGGAAACAAGTCGCCGAATTCTCCGGAGCGAATTGCCTAAGCAGATTCTGCTGCACGGGGAGCATTTCGAGCGTTCCCCGATGTACCACGCACAAATGCTGGATGTGTTGTTGCAAATTCGAGATGCAACTTGCGATGTGGCGCCCGATCTGGCGCGGTTGTGCGACGAGGTGATCGGTCCCATGGCCGCCTTTCTCGATGCCATTGTTCATCCCGATGGGGAGATTCCGCTATTGGGTGATTCGGCATTCGGCGAAACCGCGGTTCCTGGCGATCTCATTCGTCAATCGGGAAAGACTCAGTTCACGACGGCGTCGGGCGGTGGCAACGGGGTGCGGACACGCCAGGTCGGCGAGTACTGGACGTGGCGTGATGGTGACGATTATCTTCTGTTCGACGCCGG
This sequence comes from Planctomycetaceae bacterium, assembly GCA_009691905.1. GTDB lineage: Bacteria > Planctomycetota > Planctomycetia > Planctomycetales > Planctomycetaceae > SIAF01. Next base: position 6,159 of record SIAF01000321.1, read on the forward strand.
TCCGGTCGGTGCCGATCATTTGCCGGCGCACGCTCACAGCGACCTCTTGACAATCGAGGCCACCCTGGCCGGGCGTCGCTTGATTGTCGATACCGGCGTTTGTACCTATCACGCCGAGCCCTTGCGACGAATTTGCCGCAGCACCTCGTCGCACAACGTGCTTCAGATTGACCAGCGCGAGCAGTGCGACACCTGGTCGAGATTTCGCATGGGATATCGCGGACATCCGACTCGACTCGAAACCGGCCACGATTCAGAATGCAATTGGGCTCGGGCGCAGCACAACGCCTTTCGCCGCCTCGGTGTTCCTTCGGTGGGCCGATGGATTTGCTGCAAAGCCGGCGGGCCGTGGTTGATCGTCGATTGGGCTGTCGGGTCGGGCTCCCACCGACTTTCCAATTGGCTGCATTGCCATCCGGATGTCACGGTCACGAGACAATCTGCCGTCGAAGTGCATTTACAGTTGGGAAGCCATTCGATGCGTCTGGGAGCGCTTGGCGAGGGTGGAATTGATGTGGTTGACGGGCTGTATTGCCCGGAATTCGGGCGCGGCGTGTCGGCACCGGTGCTTCGATGGACGGCAGCGAGGAATTTGCCGACTGCCTGCGGATGGTGGCTGGCGCACGAGGGTGATTCGGGAAGAGCCACGCTGACAACCGGCCCCGATGGAAATTGTTCGCTCGCCTGGGTTGGAAACGGCCAAGCGCGCACCTGGCCCTCGAGTATCGTGTTCGGGGCCGATTCCTCAGCCCGGTTTTCCGTCGGCACTGACTAAGCCCCCCCTGATCGGATGACAGGGCCGGTGTCAATCTCCGCCGATTTTTGAATACGGAAGGCTTAACTCCATGGTGTCGACGATCAATCTGGCCTGCGTTGTCGGGGCACGCCCGAACTTCATGAAAATGGCTCCGTTGCTACGAGCCATGGAAGCCTTTCCGAATCTTCGACCGGTGCTGGTGCATACCGGTCAACACTACGACGCCAATCTCTCCGATGTCTTTTTCGACGAATTGGAGATGCGGCGTCCCGATATCAGTCTTGAAGTCGGGTCTGGCAAGCACGGAGCTCAGACGGCGCGGGTTCTCGAACGGTTTGAGGCTGTCCTTGAAGAGGGGCCCCCGGGAGGAGGCCGCTATGATCGCGTGGTCGTCGTCGGTGACGTGAATTCGACAATGGCGGCTGCCCTCGCGGCGGTGAAACTGGAGATCCCGGTGGCGCACGTCGAAGCGGGGTTGCGAAGCTTTGACCGCTCAATGCCCGAAGAGATCAATCGCATTGTGACCGACTCGATTTCGGACATGCTGTTTGTCTCGGAACCGGCGGGAATCGATAACCTCCGCCATGAGGGGCACGCGGAGTCTCATTTGCATCTCGTCGGCAATGTCATGATCGACAGCCTGTTCCGCCTGCTTCCCAAAGCCAGGCAGCGCGACACGCTGTCGCGATTCGGGCTCGAGCCGCTCGGGTACGGAGTCGTCACGTTGCATCGTCCTGCCAATGTCGATCAACCCGACGTCCTGTCGCGACTGCTCGACGTGCTGGTCGAAACGTCGCGGAGCCTGCCGCTGGTTTTTCCGGTGCATCCTCGGACATCGGCCCGGATTCGCGACTTTGGATTGATGGAGCGGTTTCAATCGGCACCGGGAATTGTGCAGCTTCCCCCCTTGGGATACCTCGACTTTCTGGCGATGACCAGCCAGGCGCGACTCATCGTCACTGACTCAGGGGGGCTGCAGGAGGAATCGACTGCTCTGAAGGTTCCCTGTTTGACGATGCGACCCAATACCGAACGTCCGATCACCGTTGATGAGGGGACAAGCGTGCTGGTGGGCACCGATTCCGATCAATTGCGGCAAAAAATTGGAACGATTCTGGGCGGCACCTTCAAGCGCGGCAATTGCCCGGCGCTCTGGGACGGCCGCGCTTCGGAACGCATCGCGGCGATTCTGGCCCTGCCCGGCCGTCGAAACTCGATTGAGGAGATCAGACCATGACCATGCTACGCATCGCGGCGACTCTGGCCCTGCCCTGCCCTCGAAACGCTTGAAAAATCAGACAAATCCGAAGATCATCACGAATTTGATTTGACATTTTAATCGACGAGGGGAAAATATGACGTATTAAGAGACTGTAGCAAAGATACCGGGTTTGATCGTGACTCAATGAACGTCTTTTCCTATATTTCTCGGCATAACACACACCAGCCAAGGAGGGCGTGGTCATGCCGGGAGTGGGAGCGTACTGGCCCGATGCCAGCGAGGGCATCACGCG
>SIAF01000004.1 GCA_009691905.1 Planctomycetaceae bacterium
ATCTGGCGCGGTTCAAACAACGCCCTGAAGCGCGATATCCTCGATTCCGTTTGTTTGAACCGTACTTTGAACGACGTAAGTCTCGTCACAACAAAGAGAAAGCCGTTCGACATTCTCGTCGAACGGCCTCTTTTTTCGGAGAGTCGGGGTGCCGGGATTTGAACCGCTGGTGACGATGGCGGATCCAGCCAAGTCCTATTGGTCGGCGAATGCCGCGCGATGCGAAAGCACAAGCCAACGGCTCCCACGGTGGAGTCGGTTGACGAAACTTTCGCTTCGTCGCGCCAAGAGCCGTGGCTGCCGCGCTCACCCGCCTCCGGATGTCGGTTCTTCGGCGGGGGGGCTCTCGTGCCCGTAAAACGAAACGACGGCTCCCATTTCGGGTTTGAGATAGACCCCTTCTTCGGCGGGCGGAATTCGAACTTTCACGCGGACGGGAATCGCCCCTTTGGCGCGGTCGGCGATCGGCATCAGTCGCGAAACGCGGCCGTCGTAAGCGCGATCGGGAAAGGCCTCGGCCCGGACCACGCACCGCTGGCCGACAAACACCTTCGACACATCGCGCTCCTGGATGCTCAAATCGACTTCGAGATCGCCCAGGTCGGCCATTTCGCAGACGCTGAACGAGCCGTTGAACGCGGCGGGGTTGACGATATTTCCCTCTTCGACCGTCTTTTTGAGAATCGTGCCCGAAACGGGGGCGACGATCAGGCAGTTGCCCAGACGCCACTCCGACTTGGTGACTTCAGCGCGGGCCTGGCTGACGTCGGCTTCGGCAACTTTGATGCGCTCGGCACGTGGCCCTTTGATCAGCTCCAGCGCGCTCTGGAGGCGCTGGACCCGGTGGACCGCCGAATCGAACTCGCTCTGGGCCTTCTCAACTTCGGTGGGGCTGACGGCAACCGTTTTGGCCAGCTTTTCGTTCCGGCCGACCACGGTTTTCAAATAGTTCTGATTCGTCACCGCTTCGCTGAGCTCGGACTGCGCCCGCTCGATCTCGTTGGGCAGATTTTTGCGCTCCATTTCGAGTTTGAACTCGGACGAGGCGAGCATCGCGAGCGAGCGAGCGACATCAGCCTCGTAGTCGGTCGACTCGAGGACGGCCAGAATATCCCCCTTCTTGACGCGCATTCCCTCTTCGAGGGCGATGCCCTCTTCGGGAGGTTTGTCGGGATCCTGGATCCGCAGGTATTTGACCATCCCGTTGACTTTCGGGCTGAGCAGAATTTTGTGCGTGGGGACGATGTACCCCTTCGATTCGAGAACCACCCCGCCGCTGCCCGCGACGGCCACGGGCTGCGCCCCCGGCGAACTGTCGGCGAGTTTAGGTACCAATGATCCCAGGGCCGTTTCGCCCGACTCGCGGTTGGGCTCGGACGACAAATACGCGAAATAGCCGGTGCTGACGGCCAGCGCCAGGCAGAGCAACCAGGGGATCATCGACCCCGAGCCTTTGCGCGCCGGGGTTTGAGAGATACGCAGCGAGCGAACCTTTTCGCTCAGAGGCGATGCGGCCCCCGGACGCTGTCCCGCAGCCGCGCCGCTGGGAGCCGGCGACTTTTCTTCGACCTGTGCGCTCACGAATCAAACCCCCTGTGCGCTCACGAATCAAACCAATGAAACAGGCCGGCCAACGGGAATCGTACAGGAGATGACTTCGTCACGACGCCGCGTCGAGTCGGGAGGCGCCCCGCCTCGTCCCGAAATTATAGCCGCGCATCCAGGCATTATAGCCGCCGAACTCGTCGAAATGTCAATTGTTTCGAGGGATTTGGCCGACGGGCCGTCGCCCGCGTCGGCGGTGCCACCTGACGGCGCGATCGCGTTCGGGGTTTCGGCCGATCCTGCGGGAAATCGGCGGTGCGGCTTTTACGGTCCAACTTTGTCGATCAGCCGAAAACGAGTGTTGCCGACGCGAGTCCGGATTGACGTAAACCGACGTTCTTGTGACACTTCCGCCCGATTCACAAGGCGAACGGAGCGTAAAAACCGACGTTTCAACTCCAGTAAGGCTCAACCGGAAATTCGGGCATGAACTGGCAATCATTCCGTCACGCAGCCGAGTATCTGGTGTTTCGCACTCTCGTGTGCGTCGTTCAGGCGCTCTCGCCGAGACTGTGTCTGCGGATCGCCAACGGACTGGGGGCGTTCGTGCATTACGTCGTCCCGCACACGCTGACCCGCTACGACGTGGCTCGAACGAACATCAAAGAGGCCTTTGGCGAGCGTTACACCGACGGCGAGATCGACCAGATCATTCGGCGCATGTGGATCCATCTGTTTCGGATGGTCATTGAAATGATTCAGTTGCCCCGTCGACTGCGACTCGACAATGTGGTCAGCCAGGTCGAGTTCCAGAACAAGCCGGAAGTGGTCGGTGCTCTCTGCTCGGGGCGGCCGGTGATTCTGCTCAGCGGCCACTTCGGCAATTGGGAAATGGCCATTTCGATTTTCGGATTGTTCGGGTTTCGGATGGGGCTGGTCGCGCGGCCCCTCGACAACCCGTTTCTCGATCGATGGTTTCTACGATTCCGCAAGTACACGGGACATCGCCCAATTCCCAAAAACGGCGGCAGCGGCGCGATGGTGACGCTGCTCGAGCGCGGCGGGAGCCTGGCCCTGGCGGGCGACCAGGACGCCGGTTCGTCGGGACTGTTCGTCAATTACTTCGGCCGGCCCGCCTCGACGCACAAGTCGATCGGTCTGTTGGCGATCGAGTACCAGGCGCTGATCTGCGTCGGCTACGCCTACCGACTTGAGCATCAAACGCTGGACAACGGCTGGCCGAAATTCGAACTGGGCTGCGAAGAAGTCATCGACCCGCGCGAGTTTCAGACCCAAGACGCCTTGCAGCAAATCACGCAGCGCTACACCGCGGCCCTCGAGCGAGTCGTTCGCCGCGCTCCCGAACAGTATTTCTGGGTTCATCGCCGCTGGAAAAGCGTCCCCCGCTCGCGAGCCGAGCGCGCCCGGCGACGCAAGGCGGCCTGAACGGCAACAGCCGTCGTTTGTCGCCGCCGGCGCGCTCGGTTACAACAGAGTTCGCGAGTCGGCATCGCGATGAGCCAATTCGTTTCCAACAGGGTTGAACGTGCAGCATGCCTACCTACCGCGTTGCGGCCGTTGCCGATTGTCCTCCCGGCACATCGAAAGAAGTCATGGCCGGCGACCAGATCGTGGCGCTGTTCAACGTCGAGGGGACGTTTCATGCGCTGGATGGCATTTGCCCGCATGCCGGTGGCCCGCTGGGCGAAGGGACGCTGCGCGGTTCAATCGTCACCTGCCCCTGGCACGGCTGGCAGTTCGACGTGACCAGCGGCAAGAACTGCATCAACGCCAATATCTGCCACCCGAGCTTTGCGGTGCGGGTGGAAGGGCCGGATGTGGTGGTCGAACTGCCATAGTGTGGAGTAAAGTCCACACGTCGGTTTCGGGCCACGCCGTCCGTCGCCGCTTCGGCCGTCAGCGATTGCGTGCGAGGACTTGAAATTGTTCGTACCTGTCCCGCATCTCGGTCAGGCTGTCACCCCCGAATTTCTCAATCAACGCCTGGGCCACCGAAAAGGCCACGACGTTTTCGACGATCGCGCTGCACGCGGCCAGGGCGCACACGTCGCTGCGTTCGTAGGCCGCGGTTTCGGCCTGCTTGGTCGCCAGATTGATCGATGCCAGCGGGCGACGGAGCGTGCTGATCGGCTTCATCGCGGCTCGCACGACGATCGGCTGGCCATTGGTCATGCCCGCTTCCAATCCACCGGCGTTGTTCGTACGACGAGTGTATCCCAGACCGGGTTGATTGGCCTGGGCCGGGTCGTAGGCGATCTCGTCGTGGACCTGCGAGCCGGGCCGACGCGCGGCCTCGAAGCCCAGGCCGATCTCGACTCCCTTGATTGCCTGAATGCTCATCACGGCCTGGGCCAGCAGCCCATCGAGCTTGCGGTCCCACTGCGCGTGGCTGCCCAACCCGAACGGAGGGTTATGAACCTCGACTTCGACGATGCCTCCCAACGTGTCTCCCTGTTCGGTCGCCTGATCGACGCGCGCAACGATCGCCGCATCGGCGGCCGGGTCGAGCGTGTACATCGGGCTGGCGTCGCGCACAGCACGCCGTTCGTCGAGCGTGCCGGGCTGCGGCTGCGTCGCGATTTGTTCCAGTTGCACGACGTACCCAAAGACGTTCATGCCGAACTGGGCCAGTAGTTGCTGAGCGAGAGCGCCTGCGGCCACGCGGACGGCGGTTTCGCGGGCGCTGGCGCGCTCGAGCACCCCTCGGATCGAGCCCAGGTACTTGATGGCTCCCGTGAGATCGCCATGTCCCGGTCGGGGGCGTTCGACCTCTTTGAGTCGCTCGAGTTTGTAGTCGCGATTGGCGACGGCCAGCGTCACCGGGCTGCCCAGCGTGACACCCTGCCAGATCCCCGTCAGAATTTCGACCGTGTCGGTTTCGAGCTTCTGCCGGCCCCCGCGCCCGTAGCCCCCCTGCCGCCGCTCGAGCTCGCGGTCGATCCGTGGGGTGTCGATGGTCAGTCCGGCCGGAAAGCCGTCCAGGACGGCAAGCAGCGTTCGGCCGTGCGATTCGCCGGCCGTCAACAAACGAAGCATGGTCGCGTTCGCTCTTTCGTACCCTTTGAGATTGCAAACAGTTTTCTGATGCATCTCACCGTAGCAGATGCAATGGGCGCGGACCAGCACTGCCTGGAGGGACGAGGGGCGAGGGGCGAGGGGCGAGGGGCGAGGGACGAGGCGCGCGGGATCTTCGGCGTTGATCGAACGGGCCTTGACCCGCTTCCTGACGACCGTTCGGAACCGCCGGCGACTTTGCGGGTTCTGCCGATTGTGCCCGGCAAGCCGGCGAGATTTCCTCGTCAAACTTAGTGCATCCTGACTCTACCGCCTGAAACGTCACGTTCCGGCAATGGATACATCACATTCGCGATGACCATAGTGCCAGAGGACTCGATAAATGAAGCAGGAGAGTAGCGTTTGTCGAACGCAAGGAGCCGCGGACAAATCTATTCACCCGCAGGAGGCGACGGGACGATTTCAACCTGTCGGCTCATGCTGCCCGGTTGCGTCACAGTCACCCTTGTGAGTCGCCTGCGTTGAGGATCTGGAAATGCGTACCACACACGTCGCGCACAGCCTGTGCCTGATTGTCGCCGTTGGTTGGAACGCCTCTTTGTGTTCGGCCGAGCACGCTGTCGGGGGAGTCTGGCTGCACGACTTTGCCAAAGCCGAAGCCGAAGCGAAGCGACTGAATCGCCCGCTCGTCGTTCACTTTCACACGCGGAAGTGCCCCCCCTGCAAACGAATGGAGCGCGAAGTCCTGGAGACGACGCAGGTTCTCAAGCTGCTTGGCGACGGCTTCGTGGCCGTTAAGGTCGATCTCGATCCGGCGGCAGGCAACACATGGCTGCAACAGAAGTATCGAGTCGAGAGCATGCCCACCGATCTCGTGCTGAGCCACGACGGCAAGCTGCTCAATCGCAGCGAAGGCTATAACGGGCTGAAGTCGGGCGATGGCCAGAAGTACATTTCGGCCCTGACGCGGATCGACACAACCTATGCGAAAGAAGGCCTTCGGCAATCGCCCCTCGTGGCCGGCGAAGTGAAATCGACCCCGACCGCGACGTCGACCAAAACGGCACCCAAGGAAACAGAAAAAGGAGTCGCAAATTCGTCGATCGGTGGAAAACTGGTTCCCGAACCGCACGAGCCAGTGTTGATGACCGACAACGCGGCTGCCGCTGAAACATCCAAATCGACAACCGACACTCCCCGGTCGGTTGCCGCAAACAATACCGAACCGATCATCGGGCTGGATGGCTATTGCCCGGTGACCCTGCGTGCGACGCGAACCTGGAAGACGGGCGAAACGCGATTCGCCTGCGAATACGACGGCCAGACCTTTTTCTTTCTCGCGTCCGACAAGCTGGAAGAGTTCAAGGCCAACCCCGATCGCTACGTGCCGCGACTGCTAGGCTGCGACGCGGTCGTGCTGGCCGAAAGCAACCTGGTGGCTCGCGGCAGCACGAAGTTCGGGGCCTTCTACGAAGGGGAGCTGTTCCTGTTCGAAACGTCCGACTCGCGGGCCAGGTTCCGCAAAGATCCGCCGCGCTACATCCACTTGAAGCACGCCCTCAAGCCCGAAGATCTTCGCGACACCCATAAACTGGCCAGTACGGCCGCGCAGTGAAGGGCGTGAGTCGCCGTGGTCGTAGCACAAGCGTCCCCGCTTGTGGCAAGGTCGACGATTGGCCGGGATGTTGTTGCTGATGATCGCTTGCACGAACGATCAAGCGAGGACGCTTGATCTACGGAGTCGTAGCACAAGCGTCCTCGCTTGTGGCAAGGTCGACGATTGGCCGGGATGTTGTTGCTGATGACGATCGCTCGCACGAACGATCAAGCGAGGACGCTTGATCTACGGGGTCGTAGCAACAAGCGTCCCCGCTTGTGGCAAGGTCTCAGCGACCGCCCCGGGTTGATTTCGTGTTTGGAAAAATAATTCCTGATGACCCCGATGTGCCGCTGCCGCCGGCTGACGCTCCTCCGCCGATATCGCCCCATCCCAGACCTTCGGCATCGCTGAACAGGTCGTTCAGTCGCCGATCGATGATTTGTTTTTTGGCTTCCGTACGCTTTTCGAGAGCCTCGCGAAGGCGCTTGACACGAGCTTCGATCTCGCCAATTTCCCGTTCGCGGCGCTCCTGCCGCACTGTGAACTGCCGCTCGAGCAAATCGGCCACCATTTTGCGCATAGCAGCCTGGGTCTCGTCGTCGGCAGAATTGTCAAATTGCTCGAGAACCTGCTGAATCTGACTCTCCAATTCAAAATCTTCGGCAAGCAGCGGATCGATTGGTGCGGCCGGACCGGCCATTCCGCCCATCATACTGTTCATTCCCATTCCCCTTCCGGCCGCCGGGGCGGCCCCCATCGTCGTTCCCGCTCCCGCTCCCGCTCGCGGTGCGGCGGTGCCGGTCGACCCGCCTCGACCGCCGCGCGCTTTAACTCCACTTGATGTATTTGATGTACCTGATCCAGTGTCTGCCGACGAACTCCCGCCGGCAGGCTCCTGGCCGGCACCTGTGGCACCGATTGCAACGACGATTGCCAGCGGAGCGGCGATCGCGAGACCGAGTAGTAAGCGTAGTTTCATGGCAACTTCTCCAGTCGAGGCGTAAAGAAAACGTAACTTCGAAATTCTGTTCTATGGCCCTGTCGACGGACTCTCGTTCAACTCCAGCTCCAGTCGGCTCAGTTCGGCTTGCAATTCGCGAACTGTCGCCGGCCAGGAGTCGGGTGCTGATTGGCCGGCGGCAGAAAGTGCCTGCTCCAATCGTTCGGTGAACCGGCGCGCGGCATCGAGTTCTGTTGTTTGCTCGACCCATCGGGGTAGCGGTGTGGCAACCCTTTCACGCGCCGAAACGACCCGGCTGTCTCGCTCGTGCGACGAGGCACCCTGGCGGTCGATCGGTGCATTGCGGTGCCCTTTAGGCTCAGCCGTGGGCCACAGGGACTGCGCGGCAACAACGGTCAGTGCCATCGCTGCCAGAAGCGCGGCACCCTTAATCTTCCATGACCATTGCGAAAGCCAATCGCGGCCCTCATCCCCCCAGCGCTGCCACCACGGATCGCGAAGGACAGCCCCCGGTCGTTGCACGCGCGCCAATTGCGCGGCGAGCAGTTCGGCCACCTCGCCGGCCGATTGATAACGGCGGGCCGGGTTCTGAGCATGGAGTTTGCGGATGACTCGCTCGAACCACTCCGGGATTTCAGGATTGATCTGCCGTAGCGGGCGCGGACGATCGCTGCAGATCCGGTGCAGCACCCCCATCGTCGTTTCGGCCCGAAAGGGAGAATGCCCGGCACACATTGCGTACAGCACGCTTCCCAGGCTGAACAGATCGGTCCGATGATCGATGCTCTCGCCGCGCGCCTGTTCGGGAGCCATGTACTGCGGCGTGCCGGCGACCATTCCGCTGCACGTCAGGCTGGCGTCGTCGACGGCGCGAGCCAGACCGAAATCGGTCAGCAGCACGCGTTCGACTCCCTGTTCGAGCAGGATGTTCGCCGGCTTGATGTCGCGATGCACCAATCCCTGCGCGTGGGCGGCAGCCAGCCCCGACGCGGTTTGCAGCCCGATTCGCAAGACTTCGCACAGTCGCAGCACCCCCTGCTTCTCCAGCCGCTGCTGCAGCGAGCGGCCGGGGACGTACCGCATCACCATGTACGGCAGCCCCTGATGCTCGTCGACGGCATAGATCGGCACAATGTGCTCGTGAACGACCGCCGCCGCCGCCTGGGCTTCGCGGGCGAAGCGTTTACGCGCTGCGGCACTCGTCGCCAGATAGGGGGCCAGAACTTTGACGGCGACGAACCGGTTGAGCGAGCGCTCGAACGCTTTGAGGACAATGCCTGTCCCGCCGCGGCCGACGACGCCGGCAATCTCGTACGGTCCCAATCGGCCCAGCATCTGCGGATCGTCGGTCGGTGCCAGAAATTCAAGCGAAAGATTCCCCTGGGGATCGGCCGCTTCGTCATCGAGTCGATCGGCAGCTTCGGACGCGTCGGCTCGCAGATCGCGCGGCGAGTCTGGGTTCTGATTCAGGCCCAGAAAGCGGCGAGCGTCTTTCCACCAATCGGCGGCACCGGCGGTTGTTTCCAGTTCGCCGCGACAGAAGCGGCACGTATCGAGATGCTGCGTCAGCGTGGCTTCGTCCGGCTCTGACAGTCGGCCCTCGAGAAACTGCGCGAACTGATCGACAGCCAGATGTGATCCGTCGTGCGACATGATTCAACGTCCCTCGAACTGTTCGACCTGCTTCCGCAAACGGGCCAGCACCCGACTGCGGGCCGCGTAGACCGACCCCAGGCTGATCCCCAACTGCCGCGCGGCGTCTTCGATGCCGACCCCCTCCACCGCCGTCAGCCAGAAAGCCTGCCAGGTCGTGGCCTGAAATTCATCACGGACCCGATCGGCAGCACGCAAAAACGCCTCGCGACGAAATTCGAGATCGTAGCACGTGGCCTCGTCGGCCGAGGCTGCCGGGATTTCCTGCAGCAACTCATTGATCTCGCTGTCGCCCGATCCTCGCAGGCGTCCGCCGCGCGTGAGGATGTTGACCGTCAAATTTCGGGAAATTCGGAACAGCCAGTTTCGAAAGCGGCCGCGGGCCGGGTCGGGGGTCCAGCGGTCGATGGCCCCCGCGACGGCGGCGAGCACGTTTTGGACCAGATCGAGGGCGTCGGCGTGTTGCAGCCCGCGGCTGCGGGCCAGACGGTACACGACCGGCTCGTAAATCTCGGCGAATTGTGCCCAGGCCAGGTGGTCGGAATGATCGCCCAGTCGGACCAGCAGGCTATGTCGGGTATCGGGCAAGTCGTACATCGACGCATCTCCAGGTGATATCACACGCTCAACCACTCCATTTGACAGACGTTTTGACTTTTTTGCGACATTTTTGCAAAAGCCGGGTCGAGCAAAGTTGCCCGGGCGCTCGACACCGGCCCCCGAGAATGGCAGCGTCGCCCACGTGGCCGACGCTGCCAGCGTCGGTGTTCGTAATCAGCCCCCCGCTTAACGGATGCACCGGGCTGGGCGCGCTTCGGCAATCCCAGTTTCCCGCCTCCCGCGCGGCGCGGTACAATCGGGGCATGAGCCCCAAGTGGGACCGACATGGTCCAATCGCATTCTTCCTGCGGAACCTGCCCGGATGTCTTGCGGTCATGGGGGCGGGTGTTGCTGCCGCGCCGTGGCTGCTGTTCGTTGGGCTCGCCGAAAACCACGAACGCCTGGGCCATGTCCCGCGCGGGACGTTGACGCCCTGGAAATTCGGTTTAGAGACATACGTCGGACCGAATCTGTTGTTCGGCGAATGCGGCTATTTCTGCGGAGCTGTCGGGGCCGCATTCCTTCTGACCGCCGCGTGGCTTGCCATCAGGAAAATCATGCTGCAGCCAGCCGCCCCATTCCTGCAAAGGCAGCCCGGATTCCGACTGATCCCTGACATCCGCCAATTCCGCGCCCCACCCCGAAAGTGCGATCGGGACTCGATGCCGTAACTCGCGTTTCCTGACTCCGGCCTGACGGGGTACAATCGGGGGATGAGCGAGCCAGAATGGAATCCGCGGGGACCGATTCGGCAGCCGCTGAAAAGTCGTCCGACGCAAACACAATTCTCGGAGCCAACCACATGAACTCAAAACTACTTCTAACAAACTCATTGGTTACTACCTTGTGGCTGCTGATTGCAATCGAATGCCGCGCCGACGATCCCAGCCCGGCCGCGAACCCCACTGCCGATTCGATGCTGGGCAAAGAAGTGGGCGACGTGCGCGACGACAACGGATTGAAGATGAAGTTGATTTGGTGTCCACGAGGTCCGTTCACAATGATGGACAAGACCGACGCCAATCCCGCCATTAACGTCCTCCTCAGCGACGGATACTGGCTCGGCAAGTACGAGGTTATCCAGGAGGAGTGGGTGCGCCTGATGTCAACGGAGCCGTGGAAGGGTAAGAACCGCACGAATGCGGGTGATGCCCTTCCAGCCAGCTGGGTGGATTGGGGTGAAGCGATGGAGTTCTGCCGCAGGTTAACGAAACAGGAACGAACAGCCGGCCGCCTACCTCGTGATTGGGTGTATACATTACCGACCGATGCGCAATGGTATCGCGCATGCAGCGCAGGCACCGACACGCGATATAGTTTCGGTGACGACGAATCGAAGCTCGGCGAATATGCCTGGTTTACGGACAATACAGGAGAGGTCGGCGAATCGAGCGCGCAGCCTGTCGGTCGGAAGAAACCAAACCTATGGGGATTTCACGATTTGCACGGCAACGTATGGGAATGGTGCCGCGACTCTTACACCGATGCGCTTCCGGGCGGGCGTGATCCGGATTTCACGACGGGCACCGAGCGCGTCCTGCGCGGAGGCGGTTGGCGCTATTTGGCTTCAGGTTGCCGTTCGACGGCACGCCGCGGAAGCGAGCCGTCAAACCGGTTCATGGATATCGGCTTCCGCATTGCCCTCAATCCCGCCCAGCCGTCGCCGTAAATGCGGTTCGTTCGGCCAGCGGAGTCGCCCGCGACGAGTAGTGGCCCCCATTACGAAAACCGCCTCCATGCCCACCCCCCGCAAGCCCACCGCCGGATTCTGGATCGTTGTGGCGGCAGTCGTTTTGCCGGTGCTGTATGTACTGAGTTTCGGGCCGGCATGCTGGATCAGCAGCCGAGCGCAGCCTTCCGGGGAAATCGTGTCGGTGATCTATAGGCCGCTGATTGAGGCGATGACCGACGATTCTGATTGGATTCGAACGCCCGATTGGATCAGACCGGCTCTCTGGAAGTACGCATCCCTCAAAACAAAGTATTCAGTCGCGGTCACGACTTCAGAGCCTCGACGACTTCGCTTTGATCTGTGGTAAGCGATCCCGCACTGACGTCGCCGTCTTAGACATTACGCCGCCCGCATGCACGCCTCCGCTAGGGGAATGGGGCGCTAGGGGATTTGGGGGCTGCTTGCCCGGCCCCCCCCGGCACCCTTCCCCCCTTTTGACCGACTTTTTTTTTGATTGTCTTTTCCAGATTTGCGCACAGCGTGTCTCGCAGCCGCGCCGATTCTGGTAAAATGGTGATTGCAGCGCGGCCTGTGGCCGCAACCAAAAGAGGGGAACCAAGAATAGCACGAATGAGACGAATAGGCCATTTTCCGCCTGTTTACGATTCGTGTTATTCGACGTATTCGTGGTTGAAATCCTTCTCCGGGTCTCTGGTGAAACAGGCAAAACTGACATGCGGTCAGCGTCTGGAAATCTTCTCGCCATGAAAAGAATGGTTTGCACCGCAGAGGGCGCAGAGGCTCCCCGGAGACTTTTCTCTGCTAACTCTTGTGAATCCCTTTTTTTGGTTGCGGCCGCAGGTCACGCTGGGTCCTCTGCGGGCCGTCTTTCGTCGTCGCCGCGGAGGATGTCCTTGAGGTCGATTCTGCCCGCTGATTCCGCTTCCAGATTCTCCGGGGCAGGAGAATTCGAAAATTCACACAAACGTGAAACTTATGAAATTTTGAAATCACGAATCCTGCAAAACGCCGGGAAATGCCCGCACAATTGGGATTTTCGCACGGCGGCCGCCGTAAGGAATCGGCTCGACTTTCTCAGCCGACGTGTTAATTCCGCTCCATCCTCTGCGCAGCAAACGTTCAGAATTTTGTCACGGCGCGCAAATTCGCGCCGTCCGGTAGACGATTGGTTAGCCGCGAATGGACGCGGATGAACGCAAATGGATTCAGATTGAACGAACTCTCAACGCCCGCTTCCTCATATTTGCGTGAATTCGCGTCCATTCGCGGCTTCACTGGCTTCGATCGGGTGAAGAAGTCGACCACGAATTGCACGAATAACACGAATAAAGGACTGAAGAGAAATCAAAGACCGATGAGAATCCCCGACGCCCGCCCGGCTCGCGAGCCTGTTCGTATTCGCGTCATTCGTTGGATTCGTAGTTCCCTTTTTGGTTGCGGCCGAAGGCTGCGCCGGGAGATCCGCTGAAATGAGCACGACCAGCGCTGCACCGGCATCGAATTTCGACGCGCGAAACATTTCCCGACCGAACAAGGTGCTGTTGACTTATTACATCATCGTGTCGCTGCTGTCGAATGTGGCGTTACCGTTCGTGTTTCTGCCGTTGTTCTTCAAGTACGAGACGTTGCGCTACAAATTCGACGATGAAGGGGTCTCGATGAGCTGGGGAATCCTTTTTCGCCGCGAAATCTATCTGACGTACCGCCGCATTCAGGACATTCACCTGACGCGCAACATCCTGCAGCGCTGGATGGGTCTGGCGACGGTCTCGGTGCAGACCGCCTCGGGCAGCGCCAGTCCTGAAATGCATGTCGAAGGGATCCTCGAGGCCGATGCGCTCCGCGACTTCCTGTACACAAAGATGCGCGGAGCGCGGGGCGAACACGAACCCTACGATCAGGCGGCAAGTGCCGCCATGCAGCCGGCCGACGAGGCGCTGGGTCTTTTGCACGAGATTCGCGACTCACTTCGGCAGCTCGTGGCGCGAGGCGAGGTGAAGGTATGACCGGCCCCTTGAGCCAACACGTCGAGCAGACCAGCCGCTGGATATACAGCGGAGTCTGGGGTGTGCTGGTGAAATGGTTCAAAGTCCCCGCAAAGCCCCCCGAGCTTCCGATGCTGCCCGGCGAAATCCCCGACGTGTTTCAGCCGGCCGAGGGATTTTTGCGGTATCTCAAATTCCAGTTCTGGATCGGCCTGACGGCGTTCGACGGGGCGATTCTCATCGGCTGGATCGCGATCGTCCTGGCTTCGCCGAAGTGGGGGGCAGTGCTGGCCCTGCCCGCGCTGGCCATCGCCATCCTGCCCGATATCGTGGCCTACATCGCGATTCACCTGCAATACGACACGACCTGGTACGTGATGACACAGCGCAGCCTTCGCATCCGCCGCGGGATCTGGACGATCCGCGAAACGACGATCACGTTCGAGAACGTGCAGAACGTCACGGTCAATCAGGGACCTGTGCAGCGTTTCTTCGGGATCGCCGACGTCCAGGTGGATACGGCCGGCGGCGGGGGCCACGCTGCCGGAAAAGAGCAGGCCGGCGCCGGCGCCAGCCATCGGGGAATCATCGCAGGGGTCGCCGACCCGCAGCGCATCCGCGATTTGATACTCTCGCGGCTCAGGCACTCACAAACGGCCGGCCTGGGCGACGAGCTCCCCGAGCCTCGTGTGGCTGCGCGCTGGTCGCCCGCCCACATCGCCGCCCTGAGCGAGATTCGAGACCTGCTGCAGTTCAAAGAAACGCATCCCGCGGCGTGACGATCGCTCGACGCATCAGAAGCGCAACCGGGGTTGAACGTGCTTCGCGCAGAGAGTACGCTCTTATTGAATCGCTTGAGCCGCGCGATCCCCGCCTGATTCGACTCCTTCCTGATTTGGCCCGCCGCATGCGAAACAGTCTGAGAGGACTTCTGCCGGCATTGATCGTCGCGGCTTTCGCCGGTTTCACTCGGGGCGACGAGCCGGGGGTTGGGTCGCGGTTCGAGACAGATGTCCGCCCGTTGCTCAAAGCCCATTGCTTTCAATGCCACGGCGAAGAGGAAGAACTCAAAGGGGGGTTCGATGCGCGGCTGGCTCGATCGTTGGTCAAGGGGGGTGACTCGGGACCGGCGGTCGTCGTCGGCGACCATGCCCAAAGCCTGGTTTACGAGCGCGTGGCGGCAGGAGAAATGCCACCGGGCAAAAAGAAGCTTTCGCCACGCGAACTCGACCTGCTTGCAAAATGGATCGATGGGGGCGCACTGACAGTTCGGCCCGAACCCGAGACACTGGCGGCCGGCGATACGTTCACCGAAGAAGAACGCAGTCACTGGTCGTTTCAGCCGATTCAACGCTTGCCGTTGCCGGCGGTTCAACAAGCTGAGACGATCCGGTCGCCGATCGACGCCTGGCTGTTGTCGCGGCTTGAGTCGCGCGGTTTGAGCTTCGGTCCGCCGGCCGATCGCCGCACGCTGATCCGGCGGTTGTCGTTCGATCTGGTCGGGCTGCCTCCCACGCCGGTCGCGGTTGACCGGTTCGTCGCGGATCCTGCCCCCGACGCCTACGAGCGAGTGGTCGATGAGCTGCTGGCCTCTCCGGCCTATGGCGAACGCTGGGCGCGGCATTGGCTCGACATCGCGGGCTACGCCGACAGCGACGGCTACACCGAGCACGATGCCGAACGCAAATCGGCTTACCGCTACCGCGACTATGTGATTCGCGCGTTCAACAACGACAAGCCGTGGGACCAGTTTCTCGTCGAGCAACTCGCCGGCGACGAATTGCTGACGCCGCCGTATGCCAATCTGAATCCCGACGAGGCCGATCGGCTGATCGCCACCGGGTTTTTGCGAATGGGTCCCGACGGGACGGCCGCACCGGGCGTCGATCAAAACGCGGCCCGCAACGACGTGATTGCCGAGACGGTGAAAATCGTCTCGACGTCGGTCCTGGGGTTGACGGTGGGCTGCGCTCAATGCCATCAGCATCGCTACGACCCGATCGCCCATGCCGACTATTACCGAATGCGAGCCTTGTTCGAGCCGGCTTACGACTGGAAGAACTGGAGGGCGCCCAACCAGCGGCTGGTCTCGCTCTGGAGCGACGAGACCCGCCGGCAGGCGGACGCGGTTGAAAAGGAGTTGACGGAAGTCACACAACGACGCCATGCCGAACTCGACGGCATCGTCGCCGCCGCCTTCGAGCGCGAACTGGCCAAGCTGCCGGTTGAAATTCAACCGCAGGCGAAAGCGGTGCGCGAGACGCCAGCCGACAAACGCACCCCCGAGCAGCAGCAGCTCATCAAGGATTATCCCTTTCTCAACGTCGATCGCGGGTCGGTCTATCTGTACCTTCCCGATCGACTGGAACCCTTCAACAAGACGTGGGATGAGCTGACCGAGACGATACGCAAGACGCGTCCGGCCGACGAGAATGTCATGTGCCTGACCGAGATTCCGGGACAGGTGCCGGCCACGCAACTGTTTTCGCGGGGCGACTTCAATCAACCGCGACAGGAAATCGGTCCGGGCGAACTGGCGGTGCTGAACAGTTCCGGGCTGACGATCGTCGGCGACGATCCGCAGGTTCCCACAACCGGCCGGCGGCTGGCGTACGCGCGGCACCTGACGAGCGGGCGGCATCCTTTGACGGCGCGGGTGCTCGTCAACCGGTTCTGGCTGCATCATTTCGGACGGGGGCTGGTTGCGACACCGGCCGACTTCGGGGCCTTGGGCGAACGACCTTCGCATCCCGAATTGCTCGACTGGCTGGCCGACGACTTCACCCGGGGGGGGTGGCAGCTCAAGCGTTGGCAGCGAATGATCGTCACCTCGGCCGCCTACCGGCAGAGCGCCAGGCGGCGCGACGAACTTGAAGCGGTCGATCCCGACAACCGGCTGCTGGGGCGGATGCCGGTTCGGCGGCTCGAAGCCGAAACAATTCGCGACTCGCTGCTGGCGCTGGGCGGACGATTGACGCCGACGTGGTATGGTCCTCCGGTGCCGGTCGCTCCCGACGACGTGGGGCAGATTGTAGTGGCGATCGACACGCGTGATTCGGCCGGGCGGCCGACGGGCAAGGTCGTGCCGCTGGGGGCCGACGAGTTCCGCCGCAGTCTGTACGTTCAGGTTCGCCGCTCGCAGCCCCTGGGCGTTCTCGAACCGTTTGACGCGCCGCTGATGACGCCCAACTGCGAACTGCGAACGTCATCGACGGTCGCGCCGCAGTCGCTGCTGCTGATGAACGGCCCGTTCATGGCGCAGCAGGCCGACGCGCTCGCCACGCGGATTTTGCGCGAAGCGGGAAGTGAACCGGCGGCGCAGGTCGAGCGTGCGTGGCGGCTGGTGTTTTGTCGCCTGCCCACCGACGCCGAGCTGACCGGCGGGGTCGCATTTCTGAATGACCAGTCGGCGGGCGTCAGGGGGGCGATCGCCAAAGATCCCACAGCCGTCGCGGTCGATCCGTCGCGTGCCGCTCTGGCGAATCTATGTCAGGCACTCGTCAGTTCCAATGGTTTTTTGTACGTCGATTAGCCGTGAGACGAACGACCATGTCGCACTTTACGCGCCGTCATTTTCTGACTCAGCAGGCATTCGGCCTGGGGGGCCTGGCGGTCGCCTGGCTGATGCGAAACGACGCCGTGACGGCCTCTCCGCCCAAGCCCGAACTCGAGCGACAGACGTTCGATCTCAAGCCGCGGTCGCCCCGGCACGCCCCGCAGGCGACCGCCATGATCTCGATGTTCATGCAGGGGGGGCCGAGCCATATCGATCTGTGCGATCCCAAACCCGAACTGACAAAGCGGCACCTGCAAAGCTATTCCGGCGACATTAAATACGACAATGCCGCTGAAGCCAGCGCCAAATTGTTCGGCAGCCCGTGGAAGTTCACCCGCTACGGGCAGTGCGGGATGGATCTCAGCGAGCTTCTGCCGCATTTGGGGCAGGTCGCCGACGAGATTTGCCTTATTCGTTCGATGCATACGGGCGTCAACAATCACGGGCAATCGATCAACGCCTTGAATACGGGCCGCAGCACCGCCGGCCGGCCGGCGCTGGGGTCGTGGCTCACGTACGGCCTGGGGACCGAAAGTCAAAACCTGCCGGCGTTCGTCGTCCTCAGCGACCCGGGCGGGCTGCCGGTGCTGGGGGTCGAGAACTGGCAGAACGGCTGGCTGCCGTCGCTCTATCAGGGAACGGTCGTCCGCCCGCACGAGCCGCGAATTCTCAATCTCGATCCTCCCGAGCAACTTCGCGGCGCGGCGCAGGGGCGGTTTCTGTCGTATCTCGATCAGATCAATCGCGAGCACCTGGCGCGGCACCCGCGCGAGCATGACCTGGCCGCACGCATCCAAAGCTACGAACTTGCAGCGCGCATGCAGTCGGCCGCCAAAGAGGCGCTCGACGTGACTCGTGAGAGCGAAGCCGTTCACAAGCTGTACGGCCTCGATGACCCGGTGACGCGCGACTACGGCACGCGCTGCCTGATTGCCCGCCGACTGGTCGAACGGGGCGTGCGGTTCGTCCAGATTTTTACGGGTAACCAAACCTGGGATCACCACGGCGGCATCGAAACGGCGCTTCCCGACGTCTGCCGAAAAACCGACAAACCGGCAGCGGCCCTGGTGCAGGATCTGAAACAGACGGGTCTCCTGGAGACGACTCTTGTGCACTGGGGGGGCGAGATGGGGCGATTGCCGGTGGTCCAGAACGAAAAGAACATCGGCCGCGATCACAACACCTACGGCTTCAGCACGTGGCTCGCCGGCGGGGGGGTTAAACGCGGCTGCGTGTGGGGTGAAACCGACGAACTGGGTCACAAGGCGGTCAAAGACGTGGTCAATCACTATGACTATCACGCGACGTTGCTCTACCTGTTCGGTCTCGACCCTCAGACGCTGGCATTCCAGCGACCCACCGGCCGGGCGACGTTGCTCGACGGGCAACCCGGCCAAATCGTCTCGGGAATTCTCGAACGGCCGCCGCCGGCAGCAACGTGACTTCGAAAGGCCGGGACAAGCCCTCGCGCGGTGCGTCGCACGCGTAGGCCTTCACGACACCAGGTAACCCAGTTCTTCCAGCGGCAGGTTGAATTCGGCGGCCAGTCGCTGGTTGCCGGGAACGACCGACTGGCGGATCATCTCCCTTTGATCGTCGGTGAACTCGACCGACAGCCGCGGGGCCTTCGAGACCAGATTTGCCAGGCTCTCCTTTTCGAGTAGTTCTTTGGCGGCAGCGGCCCACTGGGCAGCTCCCCCCGTCACCAGATCGGCCAGTCGGCTTTCGACAACGGTCATGCGCTCATTCCGCGGAATATTGAAATCGTCGACGTCGCACACGCGCAATTCGAGTTTCATGAACCGGCACAGCTTCTCGAGATACGGGCGTGCGCCGTGCTTCCTGAGTTCTTCCAGCGTCAGAATCAGCAAATTCTCGCGGCCGAACAGCTTGCCGTAGTGGTCGATCAGTCGGTAGTAGTCGAGATTCTGCAAGTACTGATTCTGCAACTGCGTGTGCATGCCGGCCCACCACTCGTCGAACGACGGCATCGACATTCCGGCCAGGAAGGCGTAGTTCCGCTTCAGGTTGTAATACATCGACGAGACGTACTCAGCCTGGTTGCGGATCGTGAACAGTATTTTCGCCGTGGGGAAGCAGCACTTCAGCCGCGCGGCAACGACATCGCTCGGGACGTGCCTGGGGCAGTAATAGATTTCGCTCGAGTCGCAAATCGTCTCGTCAGAAATCACGATCGGCCGGCCCTGCCGTTCGGGACTGCCATACGCCACATCGCGACAGCATCGGATGATTTTCGGTTCGTCGAGTCGATAATCGTCCAGGTATTTCAGATTAGAAAGCAACCCCCCCGCCTTGCCGTAGGGGGTCCCCAGGTAGTGCAAATCGGGCCGGCGCGAAAAAAAATTCAGTTGCAGCGACGTTGTGCCCGAGTGCCCGAAACCGACGTGCAAAAACACCGGTTCATCGCCGGCCACCGACATGCCATGGCCTCGCAACCGTTCGATCAATCGGGACTGCACATCGAACGGCTCAGCCTGCCCCTTTGCAGAGGCGGTCAGAGGGTCCAGAAACAGCTCGCCGGCGAGCGGCCCCGCGCGCAGCCGAATCAGTTGCCCAAACTGATTCTGATGATTGCGGTGTAGGTCGCCGATTTCTTCCGTCAAGCGGCTTCGCTCGCCGATCAGAGTTTGCTCGATGCCCCGCAGCCATTCGACTTCTTCGGTCAGGCGGTTTCGCTCGCCGGTCAGCGTCTGCTCGATGCCCCGCAGCCGCTCGACTTCCGCTACGAGTCGATCGCGCTGCGCAATCGCCGCGTCGAACAGGCCCAACCGGTGTACATCGTACCCCAGGCTCGCAAAGATCCGGCGAAGATAAGGCTTGATCATAGGCTGATATGCCGAGAAAACCGGTCAGCGGCGGCGCCGGTTTCCCTCCTGAACTCGGCCGGCCCCAATCCTGGGCAGGCATCCGAACTGGACCTGCATCAAAACAGGGAAAGGCTGCAATCCCGGTGGAATCGGTCGCCATGTTAGTTCGCCAACAGGTTTCGTCAACCCGAACGACCCGATTCACCAGCGGCCAATCGCCGCACGTCAGGCTCCAGCCGCAAGAGTCCCTCGTCGACCGACACGACCGGTCGGTAATCGAAATCCTGCTGCGCTTTGGCGATGCTGTAATAATGCGAACCCCCGAGGTGCTGCGCCAGAAACCGCGTCATGGGGGGTTCGCTGTTCAGGCCTCGTGCGGCATAAAGCGTCTCCAGCAGGGCGCCGGCGGCGTACGCCACGCTCGTCGGCACTGACTTCGTGACAGGCGACAGCCCGCCGCGCGACAAAATGTCGTTGATCCAAACCCACATCCGCACCGGTTGCGGGTCGTTGATGAAATACGCCTGCCCCGCCACCTTCGACCCCAGGCCGAGTCGGTCGGCCACTTGCACGTGTGCCGCGGCTGCATTTTCAACGTAGGCCATCGAGATCAGATTATCGCCGCGCCCCACCCGCCGCAGGCGGCCGGCTCGTGCCCGCTCGATCAGACGCGGAATCAAATGATTGTCGCGCGGGCCCCAGATCAGGTGCGGCCGCAACGCGACAGTCGCGAGACCATCCTGCCCGTTGGCCGCCAGCACCGCTTGCTCGGCGAGCGCCTTGCTGTGCGGGTAATGGCACAGGTATCGCGACGGGTAGGGCAGCGACTCGTCGGCCCCGCAGTGATCGCGGCCGTCGTAGATCACACTGGGAGAACTGGTATACACCAGCCGGGGCACCCGCTGCGCTCGACAACCGGCCAGCACGTTCAGCGTGCCCTGCGTATTGATACCGTGATAATGCTCCCATGGCCCCCAGATGCCCGACACGGCCGCGACGTGGAATACCGCATCGACAGCGGTGCAGGCGGCCGAGACCGCCGCCTCGTCGCGGATGTCGGCGGGAACGCACTCGACTCGCAAGTCGGTCAGTCGCTGGTAGTTGCCCCGGCACAAAACGCGCACCGTGTCGCCGCGCGCCACGAGTTGCTCGACGATGTACAGTCCCAGAAACCCGCCTCCCCCGGTGACGAGTGCATGCATAGGCTAGTACTCTCTGGCCGCCCAGACCGCAAGTTTCTCGCGGTTGATTTTGATGTTGTGCCGCACGTCGACGGGTAGCGATTTGTAGTAAACCAGAAACTGCTGACTCCCGATTCTGTGTGTGGTCGGGTGCGCTGAGGCCAGCCGGCGCAAATCGTCTGGAGAAATGTAAGCATTTCGCGGTTCGAGCTCCAACACGATGACCGGCGTCTGATGCGGCTTCTGACCCACGCCGACCAGAGCGCAGCGGCCGATCGCAGGGTGCGTGTTGAAAATCGGCTCGACGCATTCGGTGAACATCGGGCCGTCGGCGGTCTCGACCACATGCGACTTGCGGCCGCAGAACCACAGCGCTCCCTCGGCATCGAGGTAACCGACGTCTCCCATCCGATGCCAGAACCGGTCACCGTCGGGAATCTTGGCGGCAGCCGTCGCTTCGGGCCGTCGGTAATACTCGCGTGTGACAATCGGTCCCGACACGATGATTTCGCCAATCTGGCCGGCAGGCAACTCGCGTGCAGCGCCCAGCAACGCGATCGGTCCGTCGGTGATGGCGATGATCTTCACCCGAACCTGCGGAAAGGGTTTACCGACGCAGGTTCCTGCACCGCGAGCCGTCTGCTGGGCAGTGCGCGCCAGAACTTCGGTCGCTGAGATCGAACAGACGGGCAGAGCCTCGGTCGCGCCGTAGGGGGTGTACATCTCTCCGTCGGAAGGCAGCGTCGCTCGCATGCGGCGCAGCACGTCGACCGGCACCGGGGCGCCGGCTGAGAATACCCGCCGCAATTTGGGAAACCGGATTCGATGTTGTTCACAGTAGCGGCCGACACGATTCCAGATTGCCGGCGATCCGAATCCCTGAGTGACCTGGCGATTCTCAATCGCTTCGACGATTCGGGCCGGATTCACTTGCGCGGGGCGCGTCGGGTCCATCTCGGGAATGACCGTCGTCACCCCCATCGCCGCATTGAACAGGGCGAACAGCGGGAACCCGGGCAGATCAACACCTCCGGGTTCGATGTTGTAGCCGTCACGCAGCGCCTCGACCTGCGCGGCAAACATGCCATGTTCGTACACGACCCCCTTGGCCGGGCCGGTGCTGCCGCTGGTGAAAATGATTGCCGCCGCATCGGTCGCGACGGTCGGTGCCATGGACGCGAGCTTGTCGGGCGAATCTTCCCCCGGACCTTCACCTTCGAAAATCTCGTGGTATGTCTTGCCCCCCCAGAACCACCTGCGACCGACCGTGACGTTGAAGCGGGCGTTGGGAAAACGCCCGAAGCTCATCGCTCGAACGGCGTGCACCGCCGGGATCGCGACAAACCCCTGAGGATCAACCTGATCGAGACAGCGAAACACGCGGCTTGTTCCCATCCCGGGGTCGATCAGCACGACCACCGCGCCGCATTTGAACAGCGCGTAAGTCAGCGCCATGAATTCGATCCCGGGCCGCACCATCAGGACGATGCGCGCGAGCGGCGAGATACCCATCCGCTTCAGCCCCGCCGCCAGCCGATCGCTCAATACGTCGAGTTGCCGAAATGACAGGTCGGCATACGTGACGCATCCCGACCGATCACGGCTCTGGGGGACGACGACGGCCGTTTGATCGGGAAATCGAGCGGCCGTCGCGGTCAACGTCGCAGCGATGTTCAGCACATCGGCCATGAAGTGATCAGATTACCCCGCCTGGCGGACCAGGATCTCACCTTTGCCCAGCTCCAGAAAATCGCCATTGTAACGCCGATAGGCGGCGTTCAGGCAATCGTCGGGAACGGCGAAACCGTTGCGCTTCAAATGCAGCAGGTAGACCCGCAAATAGTCGGGGCGATACGTGCAGGCGTATTTGAAGGTCGGCAGCATCGGGGGCGCTTCGCCGCCGAAAAACACGATCGTCCCCCGCCGCATCCCGGCGCCCGGACGAATCCCCGCCGCGCCGAAAATAAAAATCGACCCGGCCAGCAGGTTGAAGCCGATGGCATCGCCCGCCTGCCCGCCGACGGCGATCAACCCGCGCCGCAGGGTGTGCCCGATTTCGTTTCCCGCGTTGCCCGAAATCAAGATCTCGCCCCCGGTCATCCCCCGACGGCCGCCGCGGTAGACGGCCCCCACGCAATGGCCGGCGTTGCCGCGAACGCGAATGCGGCCCCCCTTCATTTCGGCCCCGACCCAGTCGGCGGCATTGCCTTCGCAGACAACCTCGCCCCCGGTCATCTCGGCCCCCAGGTGCATGCCCGCGTGCCCCTCGACCGTGATCGTTCCCTGGGTCAAATTCGTCCCGATCAGTTTGACCTTCGAGCAATCGCCGACCCATACGAGATGGTTGTCGTCGGCCGCCGAGCCACTCGCATCGAAGAATTCGCCCAGCGTCGGCTGCTTGTTGCCGTATTGGACCCGAGTCGCGCGAATCTGATCGAGCGACTGCTCCCGCACTGTTTCCAGCCGAATGCCGTCGACTTCAATGGGAATCGCCGTGAGCTGTTTGAGAGTGAGGGTCAGAGGCATGAAATTCAGTGCTTTGCCGCCAGATACAAGGCCTTGATATACGGAATCGGCTCAGTCCCCAGGGCTTTGAGAATTGTTCCCCCAGCGGTGAAGCAATGGGTGACCCAACTCTCGTCACCATACTTATGCAGGGCCGCACCCCCCTCGCCTCCCCCCACATAAACCAAGAGGCCCGCAGCAGTCATTTTCCTAAGCTGGTCGATGAACTTGCGGGTCGCGATGGCGAACAGTTCTTCTTCGAATTTGCCGAACACGCCGTTGTGGAAGACGACCGCCGGGCCTTTGCCCGCGGCGACCTTCTGCTGGTGATAGCGAATGAACTCGTCGACTTTCGCTGCATGCAGGGCGATCGTTTTCGGGCCGACGTCGAACTGAGCGCCCCCGGCGGGAATCGTGTCGCCCGGCTGACCGTCGCCTAGAATGAAATCAATCGGCAGCACGAACTCGACGCCGTGCTTGCGACCGTTCGTAAGCATCGCCCGCGATTGCTCGATCCGTTCGGGCGGAATGTAGATTTTGCTGTCGGGCTGCCCGGCGACCCCCATCTCGAATGATTGCCCCGCCAGATCGGCGTCGGCCTTTTTCAGCGCCAGCGCCAGAAGGCCTGCCGCGATGACCATCTTCACCTGGCCGCGGTTGAGAATCGCCTGCAGGTCGTCGATTTTCTCGAGCTTCATCCCGCTGAAAATCACCAGTTCGGCCTGCTGCGTCTTCTGCAGGTGCGTCCGCACCTCGCCGTCGATGTATTTGCCCAGCGCCACACGATCCATCGTCAGCGGCACCACGGTCGACGACAGATCACGGTTCGACGCCGCGAAGCCCTCGTTGACGTGAACCTTCGCCAGCTTATCGCGCATGCCATTGGCGTACGCGCCAAGCTTCGGTGCCAGGCCGGGAAGATCGGCGGGATTCGCCTTCCACAGCGCCTGCTCGAGTTTGTACTTGCGGGTGTTTTCGAGCAGGATGATCGAGCCGTTGGGAAGTTTCGCAACAGCAGCTTTGGCGACATCGAGAATTTCGCCGGTCTCGTCGCTCATCCAGTCGCCGACGACCTGGATCTCACCACAGTTCACGCCGGCATCGGCGAGCAGTTTCTTGAGGTAGGCGGCGACCGGTGCCAGCGACAACTCAGGTTTTCGACCGCGGTGTCCGTAAAGAATCTGGACCCAGCCCTTCGCGACGCCGAATTTCAACGTTTCGATCAGCGCCCGCAGCCGGGAATCGTCTTCGATCGATCCGTCGTCGTCGAAGACCACGTCGGTGTCGCCGCGGACCAGCACGCGCGTCCCGGCCGGCAAGTCGGCCAGTGCGTCGAGTTGCGGGATTTTCGTCACGCATTCGGCCAGCGGCGGGAAGTCGGGCGACTTCTCGATCAGCCGGGCACACCAATCCTGAATCTGTTGAACAGTGACAGACACGACCATTCCTCGCTATTTTCAGCTTGAGATTGCGCCTCGTGAGTCTGAAACTGAGTGCGCTGTTTGTCAAGCCGCCGTTCGTCGCTGCGGATTCGGGGTTGTATTGAACGAAAGAGCCACGGACAAACACGGATGAAACACGGACACGGGGGGTGGCTTGTTCCGTATCCGTGTTTCATCCGTGTCCATCCGTGGCTGGACTTGAATTCCTCGGGGGTCGTCCGGGAAAGACGAACCGCGGCATTATTCCTCACCGGCCGTCGGCACCAGATGAATGACTTTCAGCACCACATAGAAAAAGTCCTTGCGCTCGAAGCTCGGCAGACATCCAATCAACAGCGACTGGCCGTCTTCAATTTCCGACGCGACGGCAATGTGGCACTTCCTCACGCGTGGCGCCTGGATCGAGCGAATCCCGTCCGCAGTCGACGCGGAAATGACCCTGACATCTTCGATGCTTGTCAATTCAATCGCGCCTGTGAGCTGGATATGCCTTCGATCTTCTTTGAGCACGGTCCGCAGTTTGATTTTCGTTCCTTCTTCGATCACCTCGATGCGCGGCATCATTCCTTCGCCGGGCCTTTCCTCTATCCCCACCACAAAGGGGCGCGACACGCAGTCGGCTACCAGCGCTTCCTGCCCGTTAAACAGCGTGATCTTCGGTGCGAACATCTCGCTTGTTCGCGCGTCGTTTTGTGCCGTTTGAGTGATCGCCTTCACCTGCCCGTTATTCAGGGGGACGACGAAAACGGGCAAATGGTCTTCGACCCGGGATGAGGCCCGCACGACCGTGCCGGTCTGGCTGCTCGCCGCGGAAATCGGCTCGTCGTGAACCGTCGACTCCGCACCGAACGACTGCCACTCGATGCCTGTCGCTGTCGCCAGTTCGCGGGGAGACGTCAGCATTCGGCATTCGATCGCGATCTGGGCGGGGCCGGTCGTTTCCCAGACGCTGAGCATCGTCGCGAGCTCGTCGTGCAGTGCCGCCGGCGCTCGGACGATCAGGCGCTCCCCGTTCCACTGATAACTTCCCCCCGGCGAGTTCTCGTCTCCTGCCGCCGCCTTCGATGCGACGCGGCGTTCCGCGGCCGTTCGCGTTCGTTCGAGCAGCATCGCGACCAGCGATTCGATCTCGCGGCGGACTTCATCGCGTTTGAGCTCCACGGGCGGCATCTGGCCGATCACGTCGTCGATGGCGTAGACGCGGACTTCCAGCGGACCCCTGGCGGCATCTCCCTCGGTGGGTGCCCCCCACGAATTCCAATCCGAATCCGGCAGCAGCCAGCGGGTGGTCGGCGAGGAATTGTCAACCTGCGTTGCGGGCGTTTCGGCATCGGTCAAACCGCAAAGTGCGGCGAGCACGACAACCAAACCGAAAGCCGCCTTGTGCCGGCGGGTGCGGCGGATTCCGGCAGTCCGCAGCGCCTTCAGCCGTAGCCGGATTTCCCGCTTGCGGAAGTACGACTCGAACAGGCCCAGGAGCGACGCGGGGACCATGACTCGCCAGCGCGATCCGCCGGGGGCCTGCTGCGCCAGCTTCAACAACAATTCGCTGTAGTCGCGCGAGGTCTGGCTTTGTGCCGTGCGAACCACGAACGCATCGCACGCCTGTTCCCGCAGACTGCGGAAGCGGGCCGCCGCGATCCAGTAGATCGGGTTCCACCAGTGTACCGCCCGCAGCACGACCAGGCCCCAGTTGATGGCGAGGTCCCAGCGGCGGACGTGCGCCAGTTCGTGCAGCATGATCATCCGCAACTCGTCATCCGAGAGATCGAGCGCATTGGAGGGAAGCAGCAATTCCGGATGAAAGAGCCCCATCACGGCCGGTTGATGCACGCCGTCGAAGACGACGACCGGCAGCCGGCTGCGGATCCCCGCCATCGCGCAACAGGCGTCCCACAGGCCGAGCAGTCGCTCATCGCGGCAGATCGCAGTCCGCCGGACGCGCCGACAGAAGCGCCAGTGGACAAACAGCGTCCACGCGAGAATGCCGACCGCCGCCGCCAGCCACAACAGCTCGCTCATTCCTGTCACGAAATCGGCCCAGTTGCCGGTGGGGATCGGCATTGTGGTCGGATGCGAAAGGATCGGTCCCGACGCGGGCTGTGACTCGGACGCTTCATAGGGAGCGGTGACGACGGCGACGTTCCGGATGTCGGCCGGGGTTCCCGAGTGGACTGCGTGAAGGAGAAGATTCTGCAAACTGAGTGGACTGGCAGGAGCGGCCGGGAGCAAGAGGCGGACGAACACCAGGCACCAGAGCAAACCCATCTGCGCCGCCGACAACCAGCGACGACAGAGCAGATTGACGAGCAACACGGCGACAGCGAAAGGCAAGGCAGCCAGACCGGCCTGCGTCACCCACATCAGTCCCGCTTCCCCCAGCCCGCGAATCTCGCCTCCGTGCAAAGCGTCCCAAACTGACAACATTCCGTTCATGATTGAGCCTCCTGCTCATCGAGAATTTTTCTAAGCTCGGCGATTTCTACCGCCGAGAGTTTCGAACTGCGAAGAAAGTGCGCCACGAGCGGCGCCGGTTCTCCCTCGAACACCCGCTGGAGAAACGAGCGGCTGGCCTGCCGAATGCATTCGCTACGGCGGACGAACGACCGGTAAACGTACCGATTGCCCTGCGATTCGTACGTCAGGACCTGTTTCTTGACCAGCCGGTGCAGCATGGTCTTGATCGTGGACGGCGCCCAATCAGCCTCTAGCGACAGCTTTGCGACAATCTCCTGGGCCGCGAGAGGCTGCCCCTCCCACACGACGTTCATGACCTGCCATTCCGCGTCCGAAATCGACACCTGCGGCATATCGAAAGTCCTCCGTGATTCGATGACATCTGTAAATAGTTACATTTGTAAACGATGTCAAGAGGATTTGCGGACTACGAGCAGTACTTCGCCAGCCGCTCCCGCGTTTGCGGCGATCGCAGAGAGTCTTTGCCGAAACCCTGCACGGCTCCCGCTTCGATCGCCGCCTGCTCGTGCTCGGGGTAGTTCGTGACGAGCATCACCGGGGTTTCAGCCAGTTGCGGGTCGGCCTTAATCGCCTCCAGAATCTCGAGCCCCTCGCTGTAATCGAGATCGAGCTTGCGGTTGATCAACACCAGGTCGAATTTCGCCTGACGTAAGCGGGCGAGCGTGTCGGCGATCTCGTGCGTCTGCTCGACGGCCGCATCGAATTGCCCCTCAATCAGCCGGCGAATTGCGGCATGATCGGGAATGCACTGGCCGACGTCGAGAATGTGCCTGGGCATGGATTCCAGCTTAGTCTGCCCGGCCCTCGATCACCAGCCGCCATCGCTCGGGGACGGTGGCGTAGGCCTCCCGATACGTTCGCTCAAGGGGCGCGTTGACATAGAGACCTTCCTCGATGAACAGCGGCATGTCGGGAAGGGTGGTTCCAACGGCGATGGGTTCAACGTACGCCTTGGGGAGCTGCGCAGCGGCGTAAGCGGCTAAGGTCAGCGGTTTGCCTCGTGGCGCTTTGTAGGGGACACTCTGCAGCCGATCCCAGATCGCCCCATGAATCCCCTGTGGGTCGTGTTGTCCGGGGGGAATGACGTCGGCGATCAGCAGATGGATTCCCTGAAACAGGGCGCCGATTGCCTTTTCGACGAATCGGTCGAGATTCCAAAGTGTCTGTTTGTTTCCGCGGGAGACGATCTCTATCAGCGCGATCACCTCGTCGCCGCTGGAATGGCGGATGACGAGAGTTTGCTGTTTACGTGCGTATTCGTCGATTTCATCCGCTTCAGCAATCACCGCCACTCTGGGTGGTGCGTCTGCCACAGCCAATACGCCATGGTGGTGATACCCGGGGATCGGGGGCACAGCCGGGTTCGATTGCAGGGTAATCACGTCAGGTAAAACCTGCCGCGCCAACTGCTCGGCTTGGGCGTAATAGCCTCTGGGGAGCAAGCCGTCGTTCAAGGCACCTTTCAGGGTCACGATCCACGAACAGTGAAAATCGTGAAACGTGCCAGCGCTTACTCTCGTCCAGTCATGCACGGGCATTGAGTCTCCTCTTCGAACCGAAAGCCGACATGGATTATAACACGCCCCCTGAGTGCTTTGTCAGGGAACTTGGCGTCCTCAGTCGGTGTCTCTACACTGGAATCGTGGATGTAACCGGTTTTCCTCGAAAGCGTCCCATGCCCTCCCGCGTCGTGTTAGCCATGAGCGGCGGAGTCGATAGCTCCGCGGCGGCGTATCTCCTGCGCGAACAGGGGTACGACGTCATCGGCCTGTTCATGCGCTCGGGGACCGCCGAAGAAACGCCGTGCGCCACCACCTCGGCCGGTCCGCTGGCCATCGTCGCCCCCGATTCGCACAAGCAGGGGTGCTGCAGCGCCAGTGACGCCGCCGATGCGCGGCGAGTCGCCGATCGGCTCGACATTCCGTTTCACTCGCTCAATTTCCGCGAGGCATTCGGACGGATCAAAGACTATTTTGCCGACGAGTATCTCGCCGGGCGAACCCCCAACCCCTGCGTGATGTGCAACAACTGGCTGAAGTTCGGCAAACTGTGGGACTTCGCGCGGCAGGTCGGCGCCGACCACATCGCCAGCGGGCATTACGCGCGGCTCGTGCCGGTCGCCGGTGAAACCCGTCCGGCCCTCGTGCGCGGGGTCGATCCCGCGAAGGACCAGTCGTACGTACTGTTTGGTTTGAATCGCGAGTTGCTCGAGAACGTGATCTTTCCGGTGGGGAAGTACACCAAGACAGAAATTCGTGACTTGGCGCGAAAGGCCGGGCTGCGCGTCGCCGACAAGCCCGACAGCCAGGAGATCTGCTTCGTTCCCGATCAGGATTACGCCGGCTTCATCCGCCGCTACCGAGGCGAGCAGGACACCGCCGGCGAACTGGTCGACACGGCCGGGACGGTGGTCGGTCAGCACGAAGGGTACGAGCACTACACGATCGGCCAGCGGCGCGGGCTGGGAGTCGCGTTCGGCGAAGCACGGTATGTCGTGGCTGTTCGCCCAGAGAGCCGGCAGGTCGTGATTGGCACGCGCGACGACCTGGCCTGCCGTGAACTCGATGCCGATCGCGCCAACTGGCTGGTCGACGGTTTGCCCGAACGATTCGACTGCCACATCAAGATTCGTTACCGGCACGAAGCGGCTTCCGGCACGGTCGTACAGCATTCGGCCGAACGGTTCAGCGTGGCGTTTGGCCAACCGCAGTTTGGCGTCGCCCCCGGTCAGGCGGTCGTCCTGTACGAGGGCGACCGCGTGCTGGGAGGCGGCTGGATCCAGTAGTGTGGACTAAAGTCGACACTACGGATTCGACCGACCACTACTCTTCGGCGAAGCTGCGCGACGGAGCGAGCGTCCAGGGCGTCGGCGTGCGGTTGCCGGTGAGCGGTGAATGTGGTGCCGCGGGGAAAGATGTTTCGCGAACACGTTCGGGCCGAATCGATTCTGCGGTCATTGTCTCGATGGTCGGCACTGTCGACACGACCGACTGATGACGCCAGCGCGAGATGACCGTGAGCATGGCCGGCAGAAGAATTACGGCGACGACGAGGCACGTCCCCACGCCGATCGTCACGACCAGCCCCAGGCTGTACAGACCGCGATGCGCGGCGATCATCATGCTGCCGAAACCGACCATCGTCGTGGTGGCGTTGACAATGATGGCGTTGATGACGCTTGCCGAGGGTGCGTACAACCCCTGCTGCGAGCGGTAATCGTGAACCACATGCACGCCCCCATCGACCCCCAGCCCGATCACGAGGGGCAGCACGATCAGGTTGGCGGGATTGAGATCGACGTGCAGCAGCGCGAGCAGCCCGAACATCAGCGCGGCCCCGGCCAGCGGCGGTACGAGGGCCAGCAGGCTGTCGAGCAGGTTGCGAAAATCGATCCACAGCAGGATGCACACGGTGAACAGCGCATACAGCCCGATTGTTTCGTAGCTCCGCTTGATGGCCTTCGAGGCCTCGAAGGTTTGCAGCGGCGTCCCGGTCGCTTCCGGATCGACGGCGCGAACGTCAGAGATGAATTTTTCCAGCGGCTCGATATCCCAGATTTCGCTCGCGGGATAAACCTGCAGCAGCCATTTACCGTTGGGGCTGACGAGCCGGCTGACCAGCGTCGGAGACAGGTCACCTGCGGCGACCGGTTCGGTCGTCGAGATCGACTCCAGCCCGCGCAGCTTGGCCAGCAGATCGGCAGTCAGCCGGGTCTGGTAGTCGCGGAGCAATTGCACCTGGGTCTTGACGCTGGCTCGCCCCTGGGGGTCGACTCCGAGGCGGTCGAGGCGGTCGAGAAAGCGATCGATCTGACCGCGAACCGAGGCGGCACTCGGCGAGTCGAGTCGCGCCAGCGCCGCTTCGAGTTGTTCCAGCTCTTGTGCGATCGGCAAAGGGGCCACGTCCTGCGGAATCGGCGGCCGGACCGGCAGGTTCGACAGCTCGGCATGCACCGCCTGCACCAGTAACTGGGTATCGGTCGAGGGGAACCGCGGCAAGATCGCGGCCAGCTCTTCGACGTGGTGCACCGAGGGCAGGGCCTCGAATTTACGCTTGAGGTCGAGCACTTGCTGCGGGTTATCGGCCAACGAGACGGCGAACAGCAGCGAACTGTCGGACTGTTCGAAGATCCGCGACTGGATCTCGACCGATTCGAGACCTTTCGATTGCAGATGCAACAAGTTGTAATCGTACTTCAATTCCAGCCCGAACGTCGAAATCCAGGCGATCGTCCCCCCGCAGACCACGATCAGGGCCACGGGAGCGTGCGCAATCAACCACCGCAGCCGGCGGCTTTCGAGCGGTCGGGGCAGCTTTTGCGTTTCGTGTCTGCGATCGACGAGCATCAAGATCGCCGGCAGAACCACGAAGGCGGCCACGGTGCAGATCAAAATTCCGGCGCCGGCAATCACACCCAGTTCAGACACGCCGGCGAAATCGGTGAAAATCGCGCAGAAAAACGCCAGGGCCGACGAAATCGCCGCCGTGCAGATCCCGGCCCCCGAACTGCAAGCCGTTTCGTGCAGCGCCTCGGCGGTCGCGAGTCCCGTATGTCGCAGCTCGAGGTAGCGCAGCAGATAAACCGTGGTGTAGTCGATGCCGATGCCGATCAGCATGGCGGCAAACGACACCGACAGTATATTGAGGTGCCCGATGGCCAGCGTCGTGAACCCGAACGACCAGGCCATGCCCACCAGCAGCACCGCGCTGCCGATCAACGGGTAACGCAGCCCTTGAAAGCCCAGAATCATCAAGAGGGCCACCCCCACGAACGAGATCACCGAGGCGTAGAACATGGCCGTCTGCGAGTCGCGCATTTCGTCGCTTTCGAGCACGGGAATTCCCGTCAACCCCAGGCGAGTGCCCGCATGCCGACGCTGCGTCTCCGACAGCAGCCCCCGCAGCCGGTCAATGGACGGCGTAGCGCCGCTGAAGTCGCTGGCGGCGGTCGTCGATTGGACTTTGAGAAAGCCCATCGTTCCCTTGTCGTTCATCAGGTACCGGTCGCGAAACATCGTCTCCAGTTGCGACAGGTCGCCGGGCACCACCGACTGCCAGGGCGAATCGTAATGACTCGGGTCTTGTGCGAACCGTTCGAGGCTCGCCAGAATCAGCGACAGGTGCTGCAACAACGACTCGATCAGTTGCGGTGCGACTTTCTCGGCTTGCTCGGGCTGGGGGGGAATTGCCAGCCGTAACTCGCGCAACAGACCGCGCAGCGTCAACTGGTCGAATCTCCGCAGCAGCGGACTGAACTCGTCGAGCTGGCTTAAAATCAGTTGCAACTGTTCGGGCGACGAGTATTGCAGCGCTTTTTGGCGTAAACCGCTCAGGTCGACCTTGTACAACACATTTTTGAATAACCGCGTCTCGTGTTCGATGCGCGGGCCCAATTCGTCGATGGCTCGCCCGATGTCGGCGGCGTCGGAGCCTTCGACCACGACCACCATGTCTTCCGTCACATCGCCGAATTCGCGGGTGTAGTTCAGCCAGCGCTGATGGTAGGCGGTGCGAGGATCAATCAGGTCGGCACGGCTGGTTTTGAATTCCAACCGTTGCTGGGTGTGCCACACCGCCGCGACCGCCGTCACAAAACAGACGGCCAGCGTCACCACCGGAAACCGAACGGCGCACGTCGTCACCGCGCTCAGCAGACGCTGCAGAGCGGTTCGCCGCGATGAATCGGTCGATGGGCCTGACATAGGGAATCCCGGCTGCAATTCGTTCAATGCGCGCAAGTCGCTGTAGGGTAATGCCTTGAGTCGGGCTGATTCCGATTAGGGAAAAGGCGCGGCATTCTAGCGGCACATCCCGAATCGAAGCAAGACGAGTGTTCAGGCAGCGCGATCGCGATGAGCGACCTGCGGAGGACCGACATCTTACCGAAATGCACCTACACACACGGGGCCATCGCTTGAGGGCGTTGCCCGTCGTGCCAAGCAACGCGCCCGGATTGCAACCGCGAGTCGTGCCGCGGTCTCACGGCATCGCTCTGACCCCGGCACCCGCCGGTCGGCAATCACCGCAACGGCATTCGTCTTCCCAAAGGGGGCGAGGGTGAACAATCCTTACGATTCTCAGCCGCCGCTTGTCGGCAGCTTCCAGTCGTAGACGTTCAATTCGAGCCCCAGCAGCGTACAACCGACGCAGAGTGCGGCCACCGCGACAAACAGCAGTGCCACATAGACGTCGGGGGCCGGGGGGGGGCCTTTGGGTTTCCGTGGGCTAGAGCCTCGTCGAGACATTGTCGCCTTTCTTTATCACGCCGTTCCGCGTGCTTTCAATCACCTGTCCGACTGATTTGTCGGGAGTCGTATCAACGATTCGAATCCTGGCCAGATAGCGGGCTCTTTGATTGCCGCCGTTAAGCCCCGAGCTGTAGACGGTCATTTCATGCCCTTTTTTCAGACCGTCATCACTCCCCAGCGACACCTCGACCAGTTCGGTGCCCCCCTGCCGCTTGGCATTCAGGACATTTTCGATGATGCCGTCAACTTTCGGGGGCGGGCTGCTCTTGGCGGCCAGTTCGGTCACATCGGACGACAGCCCGGCCGCTTCGAGGGCCTGCTGCAACACGGCGAGCCGACCCAGCAGGTCTTTGTTTTTGACTTTGTCCGAGTCGATCTCGATTTGCAAGTTGCGAATGGTGTCTTCGAGCGTGATCCGCACGGCAAATTCGGCCTCACGCTGGGCCGCCAAAGCGTAGTTGATCTCGCGCTGATTGTCGGCCTCGACCTTG
This sequence comes from Planctomycetaceae bacterium, assembly GCA_009691905.1. GTDB lineage: Bacteria > Planctomycetota > Planctomycetia > Planctomycetales > Planctomycetaceae > SIAF01. Next base: position 33,803 of record SIAF01000004.1, read on the forward strand.
CGCGATTCGGCATCTTCACCGGAGATCAGGGCCTGTTCGCCGGCAGTCTTGCGTGCGACCTGAAGGTCGGCGGCTTCTTTCTTGAGCCGATCGCGCTCCTGTTCGGCGGTCTTCCGCAGGGCGTCGATTGCGCCGGCGTTGTCGTTGAGTGCCGCGACGTTCGCATCGTACTGGCGTTTCGCATTTCCGAACTCGGCCTCTTTGTCGGTGAGCTTGGCCTGTAACTCCTGGACGTTTTTCTTTTGCGTATTCGCCTCTTTCATCCAGTTCATTTCGGCGGTATACACCGCACCGGCGAAGGCCATGAACACGACGCTCATGATCAGAATGAGCACGACCAGTATTTTGCCGACGAAATTCATCGCCTGAGTTCCTTAAAGCAGCCAAACGGCGTCGCGTAAATTGAAAAGCGGGCAGGCAGCAGAACTGACGGCCGCAGTCACGAACTCTTGATCCTTAGATTTTTTCCCCGTCGGACGCGGGCGGTTTGGGTTAGTAACCGCCGAACTCGGCCTGGAGCGCTTTGCGGCGGCGGATGGCGCGCTCGAGAACCCCCTGCGCCTGGAACAACAGATCTCGCAGCCGCTTGACCTCGCTCTGAGCGGCCACCTTCTGCGAAACCAATTCGTCGAACTGATTCTGCAGCCGAACCGTGTCTTCCCGGCGCAACTTCAGTTCGTCGAGCCGGGCATCGGCCGTGCGGGCTTCGGTTTCGGTTTTCACGGCCAGGTCGTGGGCTTGCGCGATCAGCGCTTCGAGCTCGCGTTCGAGAACAACTTCGCGCCCCGTCATCGGGTCGGTCAGAGCCTTGACGTCGACCGCGATCGCTTCAGCCGAGCCGGCCATCACGTCGCTGGTGATCTTGATTTGCTTCTCCAGTTCGGCAATCGTCTCTTGCTGCGTCGCAATCGCGGCCTTGGGGAAATCTTTCGTCGCAATTTTCTGCCAATCGGTGCGACCGGCGGTCGTCACCGCGGCCACCCCCAGGAAGGCGACGGCGAGGACGGTCACCAGAATCGTCAGGCACCGGCTGAGCTTCGTCATTTGCTGTTTCCCGGAATCGGGGGTTTCGACCGGCTGGGTAAACCATGACACCAGCCCCTAACACGGGCAGGTGCTGTCGCTGAGAATTTTACCCGATCCATCACGCCGCAGATACCGACTTCGACATTCGCTACCAATACTATACGGTTGCCGAAAAAGCAGTGTCAATCAGTAATCGTTGTCTTATCGACCGGCGAGGGCCCGATTCGACGGCGTTCGTGCCGAATCTCGACCGACTGCCCCCAAGGGGGGATGGATTCTGCCGCACATTCGGCCTCGTCGGGCAAAGGGGCGGGGCAAAGGGGCCGGGCAACGCAGCCCGGCCCCCCGAGCGGTTTGAAAAGAATTTGTGATGAAGGCCGTCGACTTTCTACCCAGACCGCCGCTAACTCAGTAGAATCCGTCGAATCGACACGATCGGAATGATTGGGACGTCGGCCGCTGGTGGCGATGGGGATTCATCCCCGGAAGCTTTGCTGGTTTCGGATTGGGGCTTCTCGTTCGGCGCCGTCCCGTCTGATGCGGGACCGGCCGTTCTCGTTCACGACGGTTTGGCTCATTCACGACGGTCTCGTTCGGGACAGGCAGGGCACAACGCGGCTTGGCACTTCTCAGGAGAACCTGGACTTGGATGCAAGCCAATCCTTTTCACTCGAACGCCATTCGGAATTCGCGAGACTCGCGATCAGTCCCGAACTCAATGCCTTTCACTGGGCCGATGTCGAACGCAGCGCTGCGGCGATCTTGACGGCGCTCGAGGCGGCGAAGGTGCCGGCGGTCATCGTCGATTTGAGTTCGCTGGAATATCTCGGCAGTGCCCAGGTCACGCTGCTGGTCCGGGTCTGGAAGGCCATCAAGACCTGGGAGGGCCGCATGGTGGTGCTGGTGACCGCTCCTGTCGTGCGGGAAGTTTTGAAAACCGCCGGCCTCACGACCCTGTGGGAGTTCGCCGATTCGAATGCGGCCGCCTACGACGCGCTCGGTTTACAATCCGACGGTCGCCCGCGCATGTCGATGACCCTGCCGATCGTCGGGTTGGTCGCCCTGGCCGGGGGGCTGGCCGGCGTGTGCGCATCGCTTCTGAAGACCGAAGGGCTCGATTCGCGCGTTTCGCTGATCGTGCAGTTGTGTTGTTCGGCCGTGGCGCTGGCGGCCGGGCTGTGGACCATAATTCGCGGCACCGGCTTCAAGCGCGGGTTGGGTGTGGGCATGGTCGTCGCCAGTGCCCTGCTGGCCGTGGTCGAGGCCATTCAAGCGCCCCGCTGACCTCGACATCGGCGAGTTCATCGAGCCGAACTGTGGCGATGATCGAATGATGCAGCTCGTCGGGCGACAAAGTCGTTCCCTGGTTTTCCGCTCTGCTTACCGGACAGGAATTGAATGCCATGGCCGAACAGACGGCTGCAAGCCCGCGTCACATCGAAGTCCGCCAGAAAGCCCTGCAGCAGGAGCTGCTCCAGTTACTCGATGTCGTCGGGCCGGGCCAGATCGTCGATCTGCTGCTCGAACGATCGTTTCAATTGCGGGCCACCGACATTCATTTCGACCCCAGTGAACAGGGGTTGCGCGTGCGGTTGCGGGTCGACGGCATGCTGCATGATGTCTTGCAGGTCGATCACGAGCAGGCGTTGCCCATGATCTCGCGGCTGAAGCTGATGGCCGAAATGGATATCACCGAGCGGCGGCTCGCTCAGGATGGGCACATCACGCGGCAGTTTCTCGATCAGCAGCGCGACGTGCGCGTCGGCAGCGTGCCGACGGCGCTGGGCGAGCGGCTGGTTCTGCGATTGATGCCCGACTCGGGCGCGCTGTGTCACCTCGATCAACTGGGCCTCGACTCCCAGCAGGTGTCGCAGCTCAAACGCTACATCAGCAGCCCGTATGGGATGATTCTCTCGGCCGGTCCCGTGGGGTGCGGCAAGACCACCACGATGTACAACTGCCTCGACTTGCTGAACGAATCGACCCGCAGCCTGGTGACGATTGAAGACCCGATCGAACGCCGCGTTCCCGGCGTCAATCAAATCCAGATCGAACCCAGGTTTGGGTTCGGGTTCGTCGAGGCGCTTCGCGGGGTGCTGCGGCAGGATCCCAATGTCGTGATGATCGGTGAAATTCGCGACCCCGAGACCGCGCACATCGGGGTCCGTGCGGCACGCACCGGGGTGCTGGTGCTCAGCACGATTCACGCCAACGATGCCGCCTCGTCGTTCGACATGTTTCGCGATTTCGGGATCCCGTCGATGTTTATCGCCGACAGCCTGCACGCGGTAGTGGCCCAGCGGCTGTTGCGCAAAGTCTGTACGCACTGTAAACAAACCTTCGTTGCCGACGAGCCGACCCGGCATGTGCTGCACGCCGCCGGGGCGCCCGAGGGCGATCTGCAACTGTCCCGCGGCGCAGGCTGCGACGCCTGTTTTCAGACCGGGTACCTGGGTCGGACCGGGGTGTTTGAGATCATCGGCGTCGAAGACGATTTAAAGCACGCCTTGATTGCCGGTGCCTCGCGCGGCGAACTCGTAAGAATTGCCCGTGCCCGCGGGATGCAGTCGCTGCAGGCCGCTGCCGCCCGGCGAGTCGTCGACGGCACCACGAGCATCGAAGAAATGCATCGCGTGCTGCTCAGCGACCCGGTATCAGGCGAGCGGGGGGCATAAGCCCCCTGTTTCTGTTTTGCGACCACCAGGAACCGGAGATTGTCTGATGCGCGCCAGACTTCGCGACACCGAGATTTACTTTGACGTCGACGGCGCCGGGCTGACTCCCGACGGGAGCCGCATGGTCGAGAGGCCGACGCTGTTTCTACTTCACGGCGGACCGGGGGGCGATCATGCCTCGTTTAAGTCATCGTCCGGCAAGTCGGCATCTGGGGCGCTGACCGACGTGGCACAACTCGTCTACGTCGATCATCGCGGTTGCGGCCGCAGCGCCCAGGGCGATCCGGCAACGTACACGCTCGACAACAACATCGACGACCTCGACGCACTCCGCGATCACCTGGGGCTTGAGCGCATTTCGGTCCTGGGTTCCTCCTACGGCGGGATGGTCGCCCTGGGGTATGTGTTGCGGTACCCGCGGCGCGTCGCCAACCTGATTCTCGTTTGCACCGCCTCCAGCTATCGGTTCATCGACGATGCGCGGCGGTTCATCGACGAGCACGGCACCCCCGACCAGCAACGCGTATGCCAAAGGCTGTGGGACGGTCGTTTCGAATCGCTCGATCAACTGCGGGAATACTACGAGGTCATGGCCCCCTTGTATTCGACGACGTTCGAGCCCGAACAGTTCGCTCCCGGCTGGGACCGCGGTCGACGATCGTTCGAGGCGCTCAATCTCGGCTTCGGCGATTTCCTGCGGACGTTCGATTTCACCGACCGGTTGCATGAGATTGAGTGTCCGACCCTCGTGATCGGCGCAGCCCGCGACTGGATTTGTGCCCCGCACCACTCGCAAGTCATCGCCGAGCGCATCGGCCGCTCGCACCTGAAAATATTCGCCAACAGCGGCCACTCGGTCGCCAGCGACGAGAGTGCCGCCTATTTGCAGGCGATTCGGGGATTTTTGACGTATGCATCGTTATGAACGGCGGTGCGCGCAGCGTCATCGTTTGATCAACTAAGTTGACACGCAGAAATAGTTGAGCAGGCGAGCGGGGGGCGTGAGCCCCCTGAAGGGTCACTTTGCATGCGGTGCCGCATAGTTTCGTTTGCGGGTTCACTTAGCGGGTACCGTTCGTCAAACCGGTCCGTTCCGGCCATGTCGCCTGATACACCACAATCGTATTTCCGATTGGCCGTCTGGTCGTTAATCGGCGGTTGCGTACTTTTGCTCAACTGGATCGCATTCGCCGTCTTTGATTACGAGACGCGCACCTCGCTGCAAACGTTTTCCGTTGCGACTGGTTTTTCAGCGGACTTTTTGGGCGATGCGATCATGCTTCCATCAATCCTTGGTGGGCCTGCCGTCTTGATCGCGGGCGCCGTCGCGTTGCACCGGATCCGAATGGAACCCAGACGGCGAGGACAAACGCTGGCTTGCCTCGCGATTATCCTGGGTGATATTGAGTCCATTTGGTCGGTTAGCTATGCAATGGCTGTCGTATTTCTCGATTGAATCGCCAAGGCGAGTGGGGCAACACCGAATTGGTTCTCGCGTCAACCAATCCTTCCCCTGGTGGATGATTGGTCCGGGCCAGCCCGATTTCCGATCCTCGCGCAAATGTGGCGTTTCAAATCGGCGTAGCATAGACTGGCCTGCTGGAGTTATCGCTTGCAGCTTGCCGCCGCAGACGTGGTTCTGCGGCACTGTGCGTCCTTGACGGCTTGGCGGCATGCGTCTGCTTTCGCAATGGCCGCCTGACGGCTCGACTCCAACAATCAGGAGCTTTTCATGCATCAAATCGCAACGATTGAACGGCTTGTCGATCTCGTCGAGCCGGCCGGCAACGTCATCCTCAACATGTCGATCGACGAGGCGCGCCAGCGGGTGCAATCGGGCGACCCGGCACAGGTCCGCGAGATCGACGGGCAGTTCGCCTTTGTCTGCAAACAGGGAAAAATCGTGCGGCTCGCTCGGTCGATCGGCCGGCCGCTGCGGTATTTCATCGCCAAGCGGGCCGAGGGTCCCTGCCTGATCGTCGCCGAGCGGATCGACCAGATTGCCGATTTTCTACGTGCCGAAGGTCTCGACAATCAGTTCCATCCGTCGTATACGCGAATGGTGCCGGCGCATTACCTGACCGAAATCGCCCTCGTCGGCTGCCCTGACCCGAACCCCACCTATACCCGGTTTTTCACCCCCGAGCGTAATAAGCTGCCGGCCGACCTGGATGCCATCGGTAAGGCATACATCGGGTCCCTGGCCGAAGAGTGCCGCAAGTGGCTGGACACCATCGACCCCAAAGAGCCGATCGGCGTCATGTTTTCGGGCGGCATCGACAGCGGGGCGTTGTTCCTCGTGGTGTATCATCTGCTCCTGTCGCGTGCCGAATCGCCGGCCCGACTCAAAGCGTTCACGCTGGCGATTGACGGCGGCGGGGCCGATGCCGAGCAAGCGCGGAAACTGCTGGAATCGCTCGACCTGGGTCTGTTTCTCGAAACGATCGATGTGCCGGCCGACGAACTCGACATCAAAGATGCGATTCGCGTCATCGAAGATTACAAGCCGCTCGACGTGCAGTCGGCCACGATGGGCCTGGCGCTGTGCCGGGGGATCCGTGCCCGGTACCCCGATTGGAAATACCTGGCCGACGGCGACGGCGGCGACGAGAACCTCAAAGACTACCCGATCGAAGACAACCCCGAACTGACGATTCGCAGCGTTCTCAACAACCTGATGCTGTATCACGAAGGCTGGGGAGTCGGCGCGATCAAGCATTCGCTGACGTACACCGGCGGCCAGAGCCGCGGCCACGTCCGGACGTTCGCCCCCGGAAAAATCCTGGGCTTCGAGGGCTTCAGCCCCTACGCATTGCCCAACGTGATCGAAGTTGCCGAGGGGATCCCCTTCATCGACCTGACCGACTGGCAGCATGAAAAACTGTACGCCCTCAAGGGAGAAATCGTCCGTCGCGGCGTGCTGGCGGTGACGGGGCTGGCGCTGAGCGTGTTCGAAAAGCGGCGGTTTCAGCACGGCGCGATCGCCGGCAGCCGCTTCGCCGAGAAATTCCCGAGCGACCCGGCAGTGTACCGCGACGCGTTCAACGCGCTGTATGCGAAGTGAGCGGTGCCTGCTCGCGGTTTCGTTAACGACGCGGCGACGCCGCGCGTTTTTCTCCCTTCCCCCCTCGCGGGGGAAGGGCCGGGGATGGGGGGGGGCGAACGTCATTTGACTTCGAAAAACACCCCCACCCCCGACCTGGCCGGACGAAACTGCGGAGATTGGGGGAAACTGGGGTTGCCAGGAAATTAAAAACCTGTTGCGCACCTTCGTGTGTGTTTTTGGAATGGGAATCCAAAGCGAAGGAGCGCAACAGTGAGAGTA